>JAPLSI010000022.1 GCA_026398715.1 Gammaproteobacteria bacterium | reverse complement strand
CCGCATATCGTGGCCATCCACGATTTTGGCGTGCACGACGGCAGCCTGTTCATCGCCATGGAATACGAGCCCGGTGGCAGCGTCCTGCCGCCGCATGGCGAGTGCCTGGAACCCAGGGCGGCGCTGCGCATCGTGCGCGACATCGCCAGCGCGCTCGACTACGCGCATGGCCGGGGCGTGGTCCATCGCGACATCAAGCCCGACAACATCCTGCGCCGTGCCGATGGCTCGGCCATGCTGTCGGACTTCGGTATCGCCCGCATGATGCACGGCGAATCGGCGCTGACCGTCGAGGGCACCAGCGTCGGCACGCCGCACTACATGAGCCCGGAACAACTGCGCGGCGAGAAGGTGGACGGCCGCAGCGACATTTACAGCCTGGGCGTGGTGCTGTGGCAATTGATCACCGGCGAGTTGCCTTTCAGCGGCGCCGACAATTGGGCGATCGGCACGCAACACATCAGCGCCGACATCCCGCGCCTGCCATCGGGCCGCGCCGCACTGCAGGGGCTGGTCGACGCGATGATGGCCAAGCGGGCAGAGGACCGCCCGCAGTCCGGCGCCGAAGTCGTACAGCGGGTGGATGCGCTGCTGGCATCGACATCCACGCCGCCGGGCTCGCCAGCTTTCACCGGCGTGGCTGGTTCGTCGCAGTCCGCTACGCCGGCAACCGTGCCGGCTTCGCCGTCGCAAACGGGTCGGCGTCGCAGCGATCACGGTTTGCGAAATCGCACTGTGTTGATCGTGCTGGTGATCGGCGCATTGCTGCTCGCCATCTTCGGCTGGCGAAAGCCAGGAACACGAGTGATTCCGGCCGATCAGCCCGCCGCCGCCGCGCCGGTGGCTGCGCCTGCCGCCAGCGCATTGCCCCGATCCATCGCGGTCATGGCCTTCAAGGACCTCAGTGAAAAGCAGGACCAGGGCTATTTTTCAGACGGAATATCAGAAGAACTGTCGAACCGCCTGGCGCAGGTCGCGGATCTGCAGGTCGCGGGCAGGTCGTCTTCCATGTCGTTCAAGGACAAGGACGCCACTATTGCTGAGATCGGCAAGACCTTGGGCGTGGACAGCGTGCTGGAAGGCAGCGTACGCAAGGAAGGCGACCGGTTGCGGGTGAGCGTGCAGCTGAGCAAGGTCGCGGACGGCTACCAGCTGTGGTCACAAACCTACGACCGCAAGCTCACCGACATCTTCGCGGTACAGGAAGACATCGCCGTGGCCGTGGTGGATTCCCTGAAGTTGAAGCTGCTGGCAGGTCGCGCCGAAAGCAGCGGCCGACACACGCCCAGCTTCGAGGTGTACGACATCTACCTGAAGGCCCGCGAGGCCATGGTAAGTCCCGATATTCCCGTGGCGCTTGCCGCCTTCGAGAAGGTGGTCAAGCTCGACCCCGATTACGCACCCGGGTGGTCGGGTATCGCCATGGCGCGAAGTTTTATTTCGGAAAACGAAAGCGATCCGAAGTTGGCTGCCGCCGGCGCCCGGCGCGCGATGGAGGCTGCCGAGCGCGCCATCGTTCTTGATCCGCAACTCGGCGATGCCTATGCGGCGCGCGGATACCTGCGGGGGCGCAACGAGTGGAACTGGGCAGGCGCCTTGTCGGATGTGCAGCGCGCGGTAGCGCTTGATCCGCGTGATGGGCGCAACCAGTTGCGTTACGGGTTCGTGCTGATGTCCATCGGCAGGTTGCCTGAAGCGCGTTCGGTGCTGGAGGAGGCAACCCGC
>JAPLSI010000007.1 GCA_026398715.1 Gammaproteobacteria bacterium | reverse complement strand
GGGCCAGTCGGACTGCGTGAAGTCGCGCACCCGCACGGTGCTGTCGATCCCCACGACGATCATTTCCGGAATTTCGCCGTTCACCGCCAGGAAGTCGGTGGACACTGCGGTATGCAGGAAGCTCGATTCGCCATCGAGCACGTACAGCACCGGGTAGTGCCGGTCCTGCGCCCACCGGTAACTATCGGGCAGCTGCACCCGATAGTTGCGGTCTTCCTTCAGCACGGCCGAATGGATTGCGTGCGATTGGCCCACGACTTCCTGCGCGCCCACGCCGAAGTTGGCCAGGCACAGAATCACCAGCAACAGCAATGTGCGAAGTGGGTTCATCGGACGGATCAGCCGGCGACGGGATGCAAGGTCAGCGTCTGGATCTTCCACACGCCGTTTTCGCGTTCGGCTGAAACGATGACCTTGTTGCGGCCGTTCGGTCCGCTCAGGTTGAAGTTGAACAATGCCTCGCCGCCGGTGGCCGACAGGTCCAGGCTACCAACCACCGAATCAGGCAATACGGTCAGCGGATTTCCCATGGCGCGGATAACGGCCGGGTCGGCGGCGACCAGTCGCAGGATTTCCTTGAAGCTGGCGGATTCGGAAATGGCCGGTGGTGCAGGCGGCGCGGGCGGCGCTGCCGGCGGTGGCGGCGGGCCGATCAGGTTGACGGTGCCATCGAGGCCCGCGGGCGCGGGCGCTGGCGGCGGTGGCGGTGGCGCGTCCTGTGCGCCGGGCGGCATCGGCGGCATCGGCGGGTGCGGCGGCGGCGTGGTCGCCAGCCGCGTCATCTCGTTGACCCAGGCGCGCACGGACTTGTCGATGGCGTGCGGCTTGCCGTTTTCCTCGTAGGTCTCGGTCAGCTTGCCGGCCTTGTCCACGCTGGTCACCGGGGCGCAGCACGCCATCGGTGGTGGACTGGAAGTGCAGGTCGGGCATGAAGGTGCCGCGCACATCCACCTGCGTGGCCAATAGCGTGCCCGACGCGAGCAGGATCGCCAGCGCCGCCGGCAGGCGCCAGCGTTTGCCGGCGGTGGGATTTTCCGGATCCGATCCGGACAACAGTCGAGTGATGCGTTGCATGAGTGAGCCTCCGTGGGCTGCAAGTACCAGGCGTGGTGAGGGATGGCGATGGCGCTCGAGCGTGTCGAGTGCTTCGGCCAGGGCGAGGGCGTTGCCGCAAGCGGCGACCGCGAGGTCGTCGCAAGCGTGTTCGCGTTCCTGGCGGATGCGGCGGCTTAGCCACCATGCGCCAGGGTGGAAGAACAACAGGGATTCGATGACGCATTGCAGGCCGTTCCACAACCAGTCCAGGCGGCGGATGTGGGCGAGTTCGTGCGCGACCAGGGCTTCGACCTGTTCGATCGGCATGCGCGCCAGCAAGGACAGCGGCAACCAGATGACGGGCCGGATCAATCGCGCAGTGAACGGCGCGGCGATGTTCTCGCCCAAACGCACGGCCACCGTGCGCGAAATGCCGAGCGCGCGCTGCAAGGCCGAAACACGCTGCTGCCAATCGGCAGGCAACAATTCGTAAGGCGTCTTGTCCAGCGCGCCGACCAGCCGCCAGCCGCCGAAGTGGCGCAGCAACATCAGTGCCACGCCGACCAGCCAGGTAAACGCGAGCAGCGCGGCCAGGGCGTCCGATTCCTGCACGAAGGTGCCGGGCACGCTGCCCATCACGGGCGGCGTCATCGCAGGTATCAGCCCGCCATTGAGTTCGATGCCGGACACTTTCCAGAAGCCGACGAAGTCCATCGCCGGCACCAGCACCATCGCCAGCAGGAAGCCCATGCCGATGTTGTGCCGCAAGGCCGCGCTGCGGCGTGCGCAGGCGGCCAGCACCAACGCGGCGGCAATCGCGATCAGCGTGCCTTGCCACAGTGAATGCAGCAGGGCCATGGCTATCGCCGGAGCCAGGCCGAATTGCGCGGTCCAGATGGCGTCCATCAGCCGGCTTTCTTTTTCGCCTTGGCCCGGGCGATCAGCTTCGAGATCGCTTCCAGGTCTTCGCTGCTGGCGGTGTCGTCGTCCAGCGCGCGTTGCACCAGGGTCAGGGCCGAGCCGGAAAATGCGCGGCGCATCAGGTCCTTCAGCAAGGATGCTTGCACCACGGGTTCGGCTTGGGTCGCCAGGTAGGTGTGGCTACGCTCGGACTCGTCCCGACGCACCAGGCCCTTGTCGGCCATGATCGTCAGCATTTTCAGGACCGTGGTGTAGGCCGTGTCCTTGCCGCGAGACAGCTCTTCGTGCACCTCGCGCACGGTAGTGGGGCCGGGCCGGCTCCACAGCACTCGCAGGATCGCCAATTCGCCTTCGGTGGGGTTCGGGGTTGCCATGTGGTCGCCTTGCGTGGGTCTACGGCGACATTAGTACTACGCTTTTAGTAGATAGTCAACGGGGGTGCCTTAAGTGCGTTAACGCACAGATGCCGGGGATCAATAGGCCCATGGTCACGTGTCTGTCAAAAACGAGTGGCAATGGCTGCCAAGGCAGCAAGGCCAAGCGCACTGACCCTCTTGTGCCCGTTTTGCCCGCCGCGGGGCGCGGCCTCCAACTCAAAACTTACTCTTTATGGAAACCGCTTATGTCCATGACAGGTGACGGTTTCACGTACGACGAGCATCGCCAGGGCAACGGCGCCCATACAGCGCGCTTCAGCACCGGAACAGATTCCCCATGAAAGCGAG
>JAPLSI010000030.1 GCA_026398715.1 Gammaproteobacteria bacterium | reverse complement strand
AGACTTGATCCAAACCGGGGAGGCGGGGAATGCAGGTCGAAAATCTGGCGTTGCTGGTGCTGGCGATCGGCCTGGTCGCCTTCCTGTATTCCTCGGTCGGGCATGCCGGCGCTTCGGGCTATATCGCGGTGATGACATTGGCGTCCCTGGCGCCAGCGGTCATCAAGCCCAGCGCGCTGGTGCTGAATATCCTGGTCGCCAGCATCGGCAGTTGGCAGTTCTACCGGGCCGGCCACTTTCGCTGGAACCTGTTCTGGCCGTTCGCCTTGCTTTCGATCCCGCTCGCATTCCTGGGCGGCTACCTGGACTTGCCCACCCACCTGTTCAAGTTGCTGGTGGGCATCGTTCTGCTGCTGTCGGCCTTGTATTTCTTCTGGCGGCCGGACAACGACGAAATCGACGA
The DNA here is from genome assembly GCA_026398715.1 of Gammaproteobacteria bacterium. The sequence continues at coordinate 6,660 of JAPLSI010000030.1, read as the reverse complement.
AGCGCCCAGCCTGCCGATCGCCATCGCATCGGGCGGCGTGCTTGGGTTCTTCGCGGGGCTGACCGGCACGGGCGGCGGCATCTTCCTCACGCCCCTGCTGCTTGTCATGCGCTGGGCACGCACCAAGCAGGCGGCGGCAACATCGGCGCTTTTCATCCTGGTCAATTCGATTGCGGGCCTGGCCGGCAACGCGAGCAGCGTCGGTTCCATTCCCTGCCTGGTGTGGCCGCTGGCCATCGCCGCCGTGGTCGGAGGGAGCGCCGGGTCCTACTTCGGAAGCCGTCGCTATCCCGCGGCCACCATCAAGCGGCTATTGGCCGCGGTACTGGTGATTGCGGGCTTGAAGCTGCTGCTGACCGCCTGATCGCAACCGGCCCCACGCCGACCCAAGCTTGACAGTCGGGAGAAATCGTTATATCTCTGTATCGCGATGAAGGTATATGTACCTTCCTCGCGTCGCCCATCCCGGCCCAGAGGAATCCCCAGTGAGTGTTGCCCTGCATCCCGGCGCCAGCGCGCCCCGAAGCGACCGACCCGCTTTTCCGGCGGTGTTCGCCGCGCCCGGCGAGTCCGTGTCGCGCATCGACCTGGTGCTGGTCGGCGCCCGCGGCCAGGTCGGCAGCGCGCTCCGACGGCAGCTGGATCGGCGGCGGGCATGGCTGCGCGAACATACGGGCGTGGATTACACGCTGGTCGCCGCCTTCGACCGGCGCGGATTCGCGCACGACCTTCAGGGCCTGCAACTGGAAAATTTCGAACACGACCTGCAGCCGCGCCGGGAAAACGACCTGGAATTGCTTTTTTCGCGGCTGACCCAGCCGGGCGCGGCACCGGCGGTTTTCATCGACTGCACGGCAAGTGACGAAGTGGCCGACTGGTACCCGCGCCTGCTTTCCGGCGGTGTCGGCGTGGTGGGCGCAAACAAGCGGGCCAACGCGCGCAGCCTGTCGCACTTCCACGAACTGCAGCGCCTCGCCCGTCGGCATGGCGCGCCGTATCGCTACGAAACCACCGTGGGCGCCGCCATCCCCGTGCTGGGGCCGATTCGCGACGTGCGGCTCAGGGGCGAGACCATCCGCTCGCTGCAAGGCGTTCTGTCGGGATCGCTCAGCCACATCCTGCATCGACTGCACGAGGGCTGCGCGTTTTCAGACGCCGTGGCCGAGGCCGGCGCGCTGGGACTGACCGAGCCCGATCCCTTCGAGGACCTGCGTGCGCAAGACCTTGCGCGCAAATTGCTCGTGCTGGGGCGCGAGGCGGGCTTTGCCCTTGAACTCGATGCCGTGCGCATCGAGTCACTGGTGGAGGAAGTCGATGGCGTCGACAACGCATCGGAGAATCTTCGGGCGCGGCTTCGTGCGCAGGATGCGCGCTGGCACGCGCGGGTGACCAGTGCACTCGACCGCGGCGAACGCCTGGTAGTGGTTGCGCAAGTGGATTCGGCTGGCGGTCGCGTTGGAATCCAGTCCTTGCCGGAATCCTCGCCCTTCGCGCAACTCAAACCCGGCGAAAACCTGGTGCTGGTGCATACCGACCTGCAGTCGGCAACGCCGCTGGCGCTGGGCGGCAAGGGCGCGGGCGCGGAAATCACCGCAGCCGGCGTGTTCAGCGACATCGTCGCCGCCGCGAACCAACTCCTGCGCCGCTGACGCCCACGCCGCATCATCCGCGACGCAGTTGCCGCGTCCGGGTCAGCCGTCGCTGATCAGCCCGCGCATCGACTCCCGGAACCGCCGGTGGATCCGTTCACCGTGGACATGGCGACCGGATTCGACGACCCGCCTGCCCTGCACATGGACATCCTTGACCGGATTGCTGTTTCCGGCGAACACGAAGCGGTCGTGCAGGTCCGACGCCGACACGCCGCACATCGAAGCCGAGTTTTCATCCAGCACCAGCAGGTCGTCTTCCTGCGCGCCCTGGCCGTTGGACTGGCGGCCGCCGGCGACGGCGCGCATCACCAGGCTTTCGCCGCTGCTTGGCAATTCACGGGTCGCCGCGATATTGCGCTGCCGGGAAACCAGTCGTTGTCCGTATTCCAGCCAACGCAGTTCCTCGACCGGCGATACCGACACGTTGGAATCCGATCCAATGCCGATGCGACCGCCGCGCGCGATGAAATCGCGAAGCGGGAACACGCCGTCGCCCAGGTTCGCCTCGGTGGTCGGGCACAGCGCGACCACGGCCTTGCTGGCAGCGATGCCGGCCAGCTCCGACTCCTGGACGTGCGTGGCATGCACCAGCGTCCACGCCTCGTCCACCGCAGCATTGGCCAGCAACCACTCCACGGGACGTGCGCCGCGCGCGGCGATGCATTCCTCGACTTCAGCGGTTTGTTCCGAGATATGGATGTGGATGGGACGTTGTGCCCCCGCCTGCGGCGCGGCGAGCACCTCGCGCATCGCATCGGCGGGCACTGCGCGCAGGCTGTGCAAGGCGATACCCACCCTCAGCATCGGATCTTCCTGCGCAGCCAGGGAATCGAGCAATGACAGGTAGGCGTCCACGTCGTGGCCGAATCGCTGCTGGCGGTCGGACAGCGCGCGTCCATCGAATCCACCGGTCATGTAAAGCACCGGCAGCAGCGTCAGGCGGATTCCCGTCTCCCGCGCAGCGCCGATGATCGCCAGGGACATCGCGGCGGGATCGTCGTAGGGCTGGCCATCGGCCTGGTGGTGCAGGTAGTGGAATTCGCAGGTGCTGGTATAGCCGGCCTGCAGCATCTCGACGAACAATTGCGCGCTGATGTCGTGCAACGATTCCGGCGTCAGCCGGCCGGCAAACCGGTACATCAGCTCACGCCAGGTCCAGAAACTGTCCGCGCGGTCCGATCCGCGCTCGGCCATCCCCGCCATCGCGCGCTGGAAGGAATGGGAGTGGATGTTCGGGATACCTGGCAGGGAAAGCGGACTCATGGGCGAATTCTAAACCCGGGCCGCATACAATCGCGCCCATGCATTCCCTTTCCGGCCTGGTCGTCCTCGAGTTCTCGCGCGTACTGGCCGGCCCCTGGTGCGGAATGATGCTGGCCGACCTGGGCGCCGAGGTGCTGAAGATCGAAGGCTTTGGCGGCGACGAGACGCGCGGCCTGGGCCCGCCCTTCAAGGACGGCCTGTCGGCGTATTTCGCCTGCTGCAACCGGAACAAGAAATCGCTGGCGCTAGACCTGCGCAATCCTCAGGCGCGACCGCTGGTGGACGCACTGGTGCGGCAGGCGGATGTCGTGATCGAGAATTACCGGACGGGCACGGCTGAAGCGTTGGGTCTTGGCTACGCCGAACTGTCGGTGATCAACCCGCGGCTGGTGTATTGCTCGATCTCCGGCTATGGCCGAACAGGTCCCGACGCCCTTCGCCCCGGCTACGATTTCGTCGTGCAGGCCGAATCGGGGCTGATGTCCATCACCGGTCCCGCCGAGGGCGAACCGCAAAAGGTCGGGATTGCAATCGCCGACCTGGCGACGGGGCAGAACGCCGCCATCGCCATCCTGGCCGCCTTGCGCCACCGCGACGCCACCGGCCAGGGGCAACAGATAGACGTGTCGCTGTTCGACACGCAACTGAGCTGGCTGGTCAATGTCGGCAGCAATGTCCTGTTCACTGGCGAGGACGCGCCTCGCTACGGAAATTCGCACGCCAGCATCGTGCCCTACCAGGCCTTCCCAGCAAGCGACGGCGAATTCGTGCTGGCGGTCGCGAGCGAAAAACTTTGGCGCCTGGCCTGCGATGCCCTGGCGCGTCCCGGGTGGGCGGAAGATCCGGACTACCGCGACAACGCCGCACGCGTGCGAAACCGTATTGCGCTATGTGGATCGCTCGCAAACATCTTTGCGCAGAAGCCCTTGCAGCATTGGCTTGACCTGTTTACCGCGGCGGGCGTACCGGCTGCACCCATCCACTCCGTCTCGCAGGCACTGCACTCGCCACTTGCCCAGGCGCGCGGAATGACGATGACCCTGGGCGGTGTACCGATGGTCGCGAGCCCGCTGCACCTGTCCGCCACCCCCGTGGACTACCGCCAGCCGCCGCCGAAGCTGGGCGAACACAGTGATGAGATCGTGCGTCGCGTGGGCTGCGATCCCGACGCCCTGCGCGCCGCCGGCGCCATTCGTTAGTACGATGTCGCGATGAGCACCCCGCCCGATCCAAGGAATGCACCGCGCTGGGACGGCCTGCTGTTCGATTGCCGGCTGGTGACGATGGAAAGCGACAGCGCTGATGGCTACGGCTGCATCGACGACGGCGCGATCGCGTGGAAAGACGGCGTGCTGGCCTTCGTCGGCCGCGAAAGCGATCTTCCCGGGTCGACCCAATCGCTGGCGACATCGGTGCGGCGCGCGCACGGCGTGCTGGTCACGCCGGCACTCATCGACTGCCACACACACCTGGTGTTCGCCGGCAATCGCGCCCGCGAATTCGAGCAGCGACTGCAGGGCGCCAGTTACGAGGAAATCGCCCGTGCCGGTGGCGGGATCCTGTCAACGTTGCGCGACACCCGCGCCGCGACCGAGGATGAATTGTTCGAACAATCCCTGGCGCGGGCCGAAGCCCTGCTGGCAGACGGCGTGGCAACGATCGAGATCAAGTCCGGTTACGGCCTGGACCTGGAAAACGAGACGAAGATGCTGCGCGTCGCGCGCCGGATCGGCGCAGAACTCGGCATCACCGTGCGTACCACCTTCCTGGGTGCGCACGCCCTGCCGCCGGAATTTGCCGACGATGCCGATGCCTACATCGGCGCCTGCTGCTTCTGGTTGCGCGAGCTGCACGGCCTGGGCCTGGTGGATGCGGTGGACGGATTCTGCGAGGGCATCGGCTTCAGCCCCGACCAGATGCGCGTGGTTTTCGAGGAAGCGCGCGCACTCGGCCTGCCGGTGAAATTGCACGCGGACCAATTGAGCGACCTGGACGGTGCGGCGCTGGTGGCGGAATTCAACGGCCTGTCGGCGGACCATCTGGAATACAGCAACGCCAATGCGGTGCAGGCGATGGCCTCGAACGGCACGGTCGCCGTGTTGCTGCCCGGCGCATTCCATGTGTTGCGCGAGACCCGATTGCCGCCCGTGCAGTCGCTTCGGGACGCGGGTGTCGCGATGGCCGTGTCCACGGACCTCAATCCCGGTACTTCGCCGGTGCAATCGCTACGACTGGCGATGTCGTTGGCGTGCACCCACTTCAGGCTGACGCCCGCCGAGGCGTTGCGCGGGGCAACCGTGAACGCAGCGCGCGCACTTGGGCTGGAAGACCGCGGCTGCCTTCGCATGGGAATGCGCGCCGACCTGGCGCTGTGGGACCTCGGCCATCCGGCCGAACTGAGCTACTGGCTGGGTGGCAACCCGCTGCGCTCGATGGTCATCGGCGGCCAGCAACGATAAAGCCCCGCCGGAGCGGGGCTTTGGAATATCGGCGAAACCTGGCGAATTACTTCGCGGCGGCCTTCTTCGCCGGCGCCTTCTTGGCAACCACAGGCGCCTTGGCCTTGGCCGCAACCTTGGTGACTGCCTTCTTCACCGTGGTCGCACGGGCATTGCCGTAGCTGGAAATATTGCGCGTGCCCTTGGCCGTCTTGCGATCGCCCTTGCCCATGTCGATTCCTTACGAAGTGTGTTTTGCAGGCGCGTAGCCTATCACCGGCAGCCAAACCAACCAAGCGATCAGCGGGAATGGGCGCAGTTGGCGTCGTGTACGTGCACGTCGGTCAGGCGCAGGTTGACCAGGTGCGCAGCCCCGACCAGCGCGCCGCCGATGCTCATCATCAGGGCATGCACGATGGCCGAGTCGTGGATCTGGGGAACGAAGACGCCCACCCACAGCGCAACCAGGCCCGGCACCAGGATGGCCATGGCGCGATAGGCGCGATGCCGGAGATAGCCGTTCCACAGGCTGGCCACTGCCAGTGCCGTGGCAAACAGCACGAAGCCGCTTTCGAACACCGACGAGGCCAGGATGCCCAGGCCGACCACGGGCAGCAGGACCAGCGCGAACGGCAGCAAGGCGCAATGCACGGCGCACAGCACCGCTCCCACGCTGCCGAGCGAATCGACCCAGCGGGAGAAGTACCATCGATTGGGGGACGGACGGCTGGGCATCGGGGGCCGGGGTCGGTTCGGGATTGATACAATATAACATTGCTCGAACCCGGGCAATCGGCCCGTCCCATCCGCCCGATTCTGTTCAGCCTGGTTCAGGCGGCGCGACAACTCGCGCACAGGCCGTGCACTTCCAGGGTCTGCGCGCGCGGCGTGAAGCCCAGCGCCTTGGCCTGCTGGTCCAGCAGGTCGGAGATGCGCTCGTCTTCAAGCTCAAGCGCGTTCTGGCAGTTGTCACAGATCAGGAAGGGCACCGAGTGCCGAACCTGCGGATGATGGCAGCTGACAAAGGCATTCACCGATGCGAGGCGATGGATGAAGCCTTGTTCGAGCAGGAAATCCAGCGCGCGATAAACCGTCGGCGGCGCCGTGCTGCCGGTTTCGGATTTCATCTGGTCGAGCAAGTCGTAGGCCTTGATCGGCTTGCCGGCTGCCGCCACCAGGCCCAGTACCTGCGCGCGCAAGGGCGTCAAGCGGAGGCCGCGGCTGGCGCAGGCCTGTTCGACCGCGTGCACGTAGGCGCGCGCATCGTGCACGTGGTGCTTGGGATCGGTGCACGGATCCACGCCAGC
>JAPLSI010000037.1 GCA_026398715.1 Gammaproteobacteria bacterium | reverse complement strand
GGCGGCTTCACCGCTGGGCCGAAGGAAGTGATCGAAATGCTGCGGCAGCGTTCGCGCCCTTATCTTTTCTCGAATTCGCTGCCTCCGCACGTGGTCGCGGCCGGCATCAAGGTGCTGGACATGCTCGAGGACGCCGTGGACCTGCGCCTGAAGCTTGCAGAAAACACCGTGTATTTCCGCACCCGCATGGCTGAAGCGGGCTTCGACCTGAAGCCGGGTGTGCATCCGATCGTTCCGGTGATGCTGTACGACGCGGAACTTGCACAATCGTTTGCAGCGGGCCTGCTGGAGGAAGGCATCTATGCGATCGGCTTCTTCTTCCCGGTCGTGCCCAAGGGACAGGCGCGCATCCGCACCCAGGTCAGTGCGGCGCACTCGCGCGAGCACCTCGACCGCGCCATCGCGGCCTTCACGAAGGTGGGTACCCGCTTGGGCGTGATCAAGCGCTAGCCGACTCCGCGTTCGCCCCGGGAACGAGCAGGGACTCGATTTCGTCGGTGCCCAGTTCGCGCCATGCGCCCTTGGCCAGGCTGCCCAGGCGCAGCGGCCCGATGCCGATGCGCAGCAGCCGCAGCACCCGCACGTCGAAGGCTTGCAGAAGGCGCCGGATCTGCCGGTTCCTGCCCTCGTCGAGCACGATTTCCAGCCAGGCGTTGCGCTCGCCCTGCCGCAACAACGTTGCAGAACCGGCCGCCAGCCACTGGCCGTCGGCCTCGACGCCATTCACCAGGTCGGCGAGCAGGACGGCATCCGGGATTCGATCAACCTGCACGTGGTAGATCTTCTCTGGTCCGGAATCCGGCGAGGTAATCGTCGCAGCCCACTCCGGGTCGTTGGTAAACAACAACAGGCCTTCGCTGGCCTTGTCGAGCCGACCGACCGGAGCCAGCCACCCGAAGTCGGCGCCTTCCAGGCACGAATAGACTGTGTCCCGCCCCTTTTCGTCCTCGCGCGTCGTGACCAGCCCACGCGGCTTGTTGAGCATCAGCACGACCCGTTCGGCGCGCGCGGCATGCCTGCCTTCCACCTCGATCCGGTCGACCCCCTGGCGCACTGGAAATTCCGCATCGGTGACCAGCCGGCCGTTGACTCGCACACGACCCTCGGCCACCCAGGCGGCCGCTTGCGATCGCGAGCCGATTCCAAGCTTGGAAATTACCCGCGCAACTCCATGCCGGGGAGGCAGTTGACTGGCATGGGGAAAGGGTTTGGAGTGCATCTGCCAAGCATCGCGCAGCGTAAGGATTAAGGCCAGCGTTCAGGTCCAGGCAGCCCGGTTCACCCTCCCATCACCGTTTCCGCCCGACCATTGACGCCCATGCAAAACCAACCCGTTCATTCACGTTCCACCCGCACTTTCCGCCCGGTGGCGGCATTCCTGCGATGGTTCGACACGTCCGCGGCAGCCGTTGGCGAATCCTCGCCCGATCGAATCGACTGGCTGCGCGTGCTGCCTTTCGTTGGCCTGCACCTTGCCTGCCTGGGCGTGATCTGGGTGGGCGTATCGTGGGTGGCCGTAGCCGTTGCGGCTGCGTTGTATGCGCTGCGCATGTTCGCCATCACGGGTTTCTATCATCGCTATTTCTCGCACAAGGCGTTCCGCACGACGCGCGCGATGCAGTTCGGCTTCGCGGTGCTGGGCGCAGCGAGCGTCCAGCGTGGACCGCTGTGGTGGGCTGCGCACCACCGCCATCATCACCGCCATGCCGACACCGACCTCGACATCCACTCGCCCAGGCACGGTTTCTGGCGCAGCCACATGGGCTGGTTCATGACCGAGCGCAGCTTCGGCACCGACCACGACGCGATCAAGGACCTGTCCAAATTCCCGGAACTACGATTGCTGGACCGGTTCGACATCCTGGTTCCCGTGGTGCTTGCCGCGGGACTCTACGGGTTCGGCGCGTGGCTCGATTCGCGCTTCCCCGGGCTTGGCACCAGCGGCGGGCAAATGCTCGTGTGGGGCTTCTTCATATCCACCATCGTGCTGTTCCATGTCACCGTCACGATCAACTCGCTGGCCCATCGCTGGGGAAGTCGTCGCTACGCTACCAATGACGACAGCCGCAACAACTGGTTGCTGGCCCTGCTCACCTTCGGTGAGGGCTGGCACAACAACCACCACCACTTCCCGGGCTCGGCACGACAGGGCTTCAAGTGGTGGGAATACGACCTGACGTACTACGTGCTCAAGGCCATGTCCTGGGCCGGCCTGGTCTGGGACCTGAAGTCGATGCCGGCCTCGATGCGCGAGTCGCGCCTGCAACGACAATGAAGATTGCGATCGTGGGCAGCGGAATCGCAGGCCTGGGTGCGGCCTGTCTCTTGTCACGCCACCACGAAGTCGTTCTGTTCGAGGGCCAGGATCGACTCGGCGGCCACACGCACACGCATCGCGTGATCCAGCAGGGTCGCGAGTATTCGATAGACACCGGCTTCATCGTGTTCAATCCGGAAAACTATCCGCTGCTGACCCGGATGTTCGACGAACTGGGCGTACCTTCCCAGCCGACGACCATGGGGTTCTCGGTGCACGACGGCGCCAGCGGCCTGGAATACAACGCCACCAATCTCAATGCGATGTTCTGCCAGCGACGCAACCTGCTGTCGCCTTCCTTCCTGCGCATGGTCGGCGAGATCCTGCGCTTCTACCGCGAGTGCCCTGCCTTGCTGGACGAGGCTGGGGATGGACCGACGCTGGGCGACTACCTGTCGTCGAACGGTTATTCGCAGCTGTTCGTGCACGACCACCTGGTGCCGATGGCCTGTGCATTGTGGTCCTCGCCCTCCGGGCGAATACTGGACTTCCCGGCAAAATACCTGGTTCGTTTCATGGCCAACCATCGCATGCTGCAGGTCGAAGGGCGGCCGGGCTGGCGCGTCGTCAGCGGCGGCTCGTCCACCTACATCGGCGCACTGGAATCGAATTGGCAGGCAACGGTCCGACTGGGCTCGGCCGTGCGATCGATCCGTCGCGACGCCGATGCCGTGGTTCTGTCGACGCCTGATGGCGAAGAGACCTTCGACCAGGTCGTGCTCGCCTGCCACGCAGACGATGCCCTGGGCTTGCTGTCGGACCCCAGCACGGACGAAGCCTCGGTACTGGGCGCAATGCGTTTCCAGGACAACGACACGGTGCTCCATACCGATGCCCGCGTGTTGCCGCGACGGCGCGCCGCGTGGGCCGCCTGGAATGCCTATGTTCCTGCAGCGCCGGGGGCGCAGTGCACGGTCAGCTATTGCATGAACCTGCTGCAGTCGATCGAGTCGCCCGACCCCTTCATCGTCAGCCTCAACCGGACCCAGGACATCGATCCGGGCAGGATACTGGCGCGCATGAACTACCGGCATCCCGTCTACGACCATGCCAGCGTTGGCGCGCAGGGCAGGCGCGCGGACATCAATGGGGTTCGCCGCACCTGGTTTGCCGGCGCCTACTGGGGCTTCGGATTCCACGAGGACGGCCTGCGCAGCGGCGTCGACGTGGCGCGCGCCCTGGGTGCGTCCTGGTGACCGCCGCGCAAGCGAGCTTCATCTACGAAGGATGGGTGCGCCATCGGCGATCCGCGCCGCGGCAGCATTCGTTCCGCTACCGCATGTTCCAGCTCTACATGGACCTGGAAGAACTGCCGCGGTTGTTCGAAAAACGCTGGTTGTGGTCCCTGAATCGTCGCAACGTGGCCCAGGTTCGCCGGTCGGATTACTTTGGCGATCCGGCAGTGCCGCTCGATACTGCGGTGCGGGACCATGTCTACGCGCAGACCGGGCTCAGGCCCCTCGGTCCTATCCGCCTGCTCACGCACGGCCGCTACTTCGGCGTGCTGATGAACCCCGTCAGCTTCTACTACGGCTTCCTGGAAGACGGCGAGACTCTGGACTGGGTCTTGGCCGAGATCACCAACACGCCGTGGGGTGAACGACATGCCTACCTGCTTCCCGCCTCTGTTGCGCAGCAGCATGGACGAGCCTTGCACTGGGACTTCGACAAGCGCTTCCACGTGTCGCCCTTCATGCCGATGGATCGACGCTACCACTGGAGCCTGGCCCCGCCGGGCGAAACCCTGCACGTGCACATGGACGTCAGCGAAGGAACACGTCACGAATTCGACGTGACGCTGGTCATGCACCGGCGCCCCTTCAACGCAAACACGCTGGCTTCATGCCTCGCGCGGTATCCCTTGCTCACCGCGAAAGTGGCTGCGGCGATCTACTGGCAAGCTGCCCGCCTGTGGCTGAAGCGGATCCCCTTCCACGCCCACCCCGATTCGAATGACATGACCAGGAGTCCCGATGAGCAGTCCCGCTGAGTCTCTGGACGATCGCACGCAGAACCCGATGGGTGGCGTGGACCGCTTCCTTCGCGGTCAGCTGCATGCCCGCCTGTCGCGGTTGCGCGGCGGCCAGATCCTCATCCAGGACCCAGCCGGCGACGTGTTGCTGGGCGACGCCAGCGGCCCCGAAGCGCTGCGCGCTAACCTGCGGGTCCACCATCCCGATTTCTACCGGCAAGTGGCCAGCAACGGCTCGGTCGGCGCGGGCGAGGCCTACATGGACGGCGCATGGGACAGCGACGACCTCGTGGCGCTGGTGCGCTTGCTGGTTCGCAACCGTGACCTGCTGGACGGCGTCGAGACGGGCGTAGCGCGCCTCGGCGGCCTGGCAATGCAAGCCTGGCACGCGTTGCGCAGGAATACCCGCTCGGGCAGCCGCCGCAACATCTCCGCGCACTACGACCTGGGCAATGAATTCTTCAGCCTGTTCCTCGACTCGAGCATGATGTATTCGTCCGCGATGTTTGCCGAGGGTGACTCGCTGGAACAGGCGTCGCAGCGCAAGCTTGACCGGATCTGCCAGAAGCTCGACTTGCGGCCGAGCGATCACCTGGTCGAAATCGGCACGGGCTGGGGCGGCATGGCCTTGCATGCGGCGCAGAAATTCGGCTGTCGGGTCACCACCACCACCATCTCGCGCGAACAATATGCGCTGGCAAGCAAGCGGGTCCAGGATGCGGGCCTGGGCGATCGCGTGACCGTGCTGCTGGACGACTATCGCGACCTGCGCGGCGAATACGACAAGCTCGTTTCGATCGAGATGATCGAGGCCATCGGCCACCAGTATCTCGACACCTACTTCGAAAAGTGCGCCAGCTTGTTGCGGCCCGAAGGAATCGCGCTGGTCCAGGCAATCACCATCGAGGACGATCGTTACCAGCAGGCGCTGCGCTCGGTCGATTTCATCAAGCGCCATGTATTTCCGGGCAGCTTCATTCCGTGCGTCAGCGCCATGGCCCATGCCGCGGCGCGCGCGGGCAAGCTGCGGCTGGTCAACCTTGAGGATTTCGGCAGCAGCTACGCCACCACCCTCGCCCACTGGCGCTCTCGGTTCATGTCGCGCCTCGACCAGGTGCGGGGCCAGGGTTATGACGAGCGTTTCATCCGGATGTGGGAGTTCTACCTTTGCTACTGCGAAGGCGGATTCCTGGAGCGCTCCATCAGCGACGTGCAGTTGCTGTTCGCCCGCGGCGGAAACCGCCGCGACCAGTACCTGCCGGGCCTGTGATGTCCTCGGCCCCCGCATTGCCGATGCTGGCCAACGTCCTGGGCTACCAGGCGGTGTGGTTTGCCTGCGTGGGCGGCGCAGCGTCGGGGCGGCCCTGGCTTGGCCTGCTGGCGGCCGTGGCCTTCGCCCTGGCGACGCTGGCGCTG
>JAPLSI010000015.1 GCA_026398715.1 Gammaproteobacteria bacterium | reverse complement strand
ACCGCTTCGTCGGCAATGATCTCGCGCATGCTTCGGTCGCCCAGCGCGCGCGCGGGTTCGCCGCGTTGCAGGCGCAAGGCATTGGCATAACTCGACTGCGCGCGCGGCGCATCGTTGTCGGCGGTATATACGTGGCCGAGTTCTTCCCAGGCCTCCGCGCCTGCGCCTTGCGCGATGGCGCGATTGATCACTTCCGCCGCGCTGCCGAATTGCTGGCGCACGCGCAGCAGGCGGCCGAGCGCCAGCCCGAGCGCGGGACTGGCCGGATGCGCGGCCAGCCAAGCCTGCGCGCGATCGAGCCGCACGTCGTTGCGCGCGGCCGGAAGCAGGCCGAATTCGCGAACCAGCGCCTCGTTCCATTCCCGGTCGATGGCGCCGGCGAGGGTGTCGGCGGCCTCGGCTTCCAGTCCCAGTTGACCGGCGCGTTGCGCATAGGCGAGCAACAGGCTTTCGTTCTCGCGCAGGCGCGCGTGCAGGCCCAGCCAGCGCTGGTGCAGATCGTCGGCGTGCACCGACTGGCGCAGCGCCGCGGCCTGCCAGCGCGTTTCCAGCGCGGCCAGGGCATCCGGGGCCAGGTCCAGTTCGTTGCCGGGCTGCGTCAGCAGCGTCAGCGCCTCCGACGCCCTGCCCATCGATACCAGCGCTTCGCCGCGAAGCAGTTGCCCGCGTGGCTGAAGCTGCTTCTTTTCCTGCCACGGTTGCAGCAGCTCGATCACGGCTTCAGGCCGGGATTGCCCGAGCAGCGCGTGCGCCGATTCAAGCGCGGCGGCCAGCGGGTCGAGTTTCGCCAGCGCTGCCTGCTGCATGGCCGCGCCCAGCAGGTCGCCGCGGCGCAGTGCGGCCTGCCGCGCGGCCAAGCGCGATACGGTGGCCGACTCGGCGTCTTCCGCGGCCTTGGCGAGCAGGGCTTCGGCGCGCGTGTAGCGGCCTTCATTCAGTGCAAGCAAGCCATTCACCAGGCGCTTGCGCGCCTGCGTCTGCGCCAGCCGGTGCCAGGCAGTGAAGGGCAGGCGCAACAAGGTCCACAAGGCCCACAGCCCGAACCACAGCAAGCCCCAGCAGGCCAGGAATACCGCCAGCGACTGGAAGACCAAGGTCGAGCCATGCCAGCGGATCACCACCTGGCCGGGGTCGATCGAAAATTGTTCCCAGGCCAGCGCGCCCAGCGCGGCAAGCAACAACCACCACAGCAAGGTGCGGAAGAAACTCATCGGCTGGCCCGACGGCTGCGTTGCAGGTCCTGGAGTTGCTGCAGGGTGGAACCGGCGATTGGCAGGTCGTAGCTGAGCGCAAGCGTGCCGAGGCGCTTGAGGCGCGCGCGGCGTTCGCGCAACAGCGCGCTGTCGGGATACAGGCGCTGCAGCCAGTTGTCGATGTGCTGCAGGCTGCGGCGGAAGGCGGTTTCATCGGTCTGCGCCAGCGCGCTGCGCGCCAGGGCGAGTTCGAGGCCCAGCGCCGCCTTGCCGGTTTCGCGGTCGGCCGGCGACAGCAGGTCCTGGTCGCCGCTGCGGCGCACCTGCACCAGTGAATCGATCAATCGCTTGATGTTGCCTTCGTCGCCGGGCGTGTCGGCGTTGACCACGGCGCCGGCGTCGAGCTTGGGCAGCACGGCTTCCAGGGCGTCGAGTTCGCCGGCGGCCTGTGCGGCTGGATTGGCCGGAAGCGCGCGCAGCGCACTGAGTTCCTGGGCGATGGTCTGGCGCAGGTCGAGCAGGGCCGGATCGCTTTGCGAGGCCAGTACGCCTTCGGCCAGTTCGGTGGCGCGGATGGCGCCGGGCAGGTCGCCGGCCAGGCCGAGCCGCTGTTGTGCAAGCGTCAACAGCAACTCCACTTCATCGAGCCGCAACACCGCCACGCCGTCGCGGCGCACGCTGGACAGGTCGCGCACGCTGTCTTCCAGCAGGGACGAGCGCTGGGTGGTTGCCAGCACTTCATCGCGAAGCAGGCCGGTGCGGGCGCGGGTGTCGGTGAGTTTCTGGTTCAGCGATTCCTGGCTGCGGCGCAGGCCGGTGATTTCTGCCTCGACCTGCAACAGGCGGGCATCCAGCGCCTCCGGACGCAGGTCCACGGCGTCTTCGGCTACGGAGTTGCGTGTAGTCCACGTACGCCAGGCCAGCAAACCGGCGACCAGCGCGGCGATGGCGAGCAGCACCCACAGGGCGGCGGGCAGCCGGCGGGGCGGAATCGGGGGGGAAGGCTCGGGCACGGGCTGGCTCATGTGACGGATAAACGCAGAAACACGGTAAATGCTACCGGATGCGACCTGCTCGCACATGACTGGCGAGTGCACGGACGAGGCTGGAAGGCCGGGCATCGCTGGCGCGCAGGACTTTCTTGAAGCCAAGCGAGGCGGCCAGTGCCGCCAGTCGGTCGCTGGCGACCACGCAGGGCCGGGCGAGCAGGTGCTTTCGCAGCGGCGGCGTCAGCGACCGCCACAGGGGGTCGAAGGCCTCGCGGCTGGTCAGGAACAGGGCGACATTGCCACGCAATTCCGCCAGCGCGTGCAGCCGGGACGGCGCCACGGCCAGGGCTTCGCGCCGGTACACCTCGGCGATGCGCACTTGCGCGCCACGCGCCGTGAGCCGTTCGGCCAGCAGGCCGCGTCCGCCCGGCGCGGTCAGCAAGCCGATGGCCTGGCCGCGCACGTCCTGCAAATCGGGATGCGCGAGCAAGGCTTCCGAATCCGAGCCGGCGGCGGGAATGCGCACGCCGTCGATGCCGCGTCGCTGCAACGCCATCGCCGACCCCGCGCCGAGCGCGAACCAGCG
>JAPLSI010000107.1 GCA_026398715.1 Gammaproteobacteria bacterium | reverse complement strand
CCGTCGCCGTCGATGACCAGCAAGCCGTCCGGCAGTGCATCCCACAGCGGTTGCTGGGGCGAAAGCCCGTCTTGCGTCCTCGCCAGGAAGGGGTCCTTGATGACCAAGGGCTCAGAGCTCGCTTTCGGGTTTCAGTCCCGCCCAGCCTACTCCCAAAGCCCCGGGGGAGGTCATGCCGGGAATGGCGGCACGTCACAAAACGCGCGACCGCTATCTGAGCTTTGTGCTGCGCATCGCTATTGCACGGGCGGGCGCAGCGAACGAGTCGCTGCGCGCCTCGGGCCAGAAGGCCTCGAAGACGGGGTGGTCGGGCAGCTTGCCGTCGAGCAATGCGCCCGGCTCGATGAAGGAAGTCAGCATCGAAAGCGAGGCAACCTTGGTCGAGGAGATTCGGCGGATGATGTGCTCGGGCCCGAGTTGACCCGGATGTTCCAGGCCAGCCGCGGCAATCAATTCCCTGAGCGCCATCAGGGTGTTTTCGTGGAAGCGAAGCACGCGGGTCGACTTGTCTTCGGGCACCAGTGCCTTCTGTCGCGACTGGTTCTGGGTAGCGATGCCGGTCGGGCAGCGATCGGTGTGGCAACTCATCGACTGGATGCATCCCAGGGCGAACATGTAGCCGCGGGCGGCGTTGCAACAGTCGGCGCCCATCGCCATCGTCCGCGCGATGTCGAACGCCGTGATGATCTTGCCTGCAGCCCCGATCCGGATATGCGGGCGAAGCGACAAGCCGACCAGAGTGTTGTGCACGAGCAGCAGTGCTTCCCTCAACGGGACGCCGACATGGTCAGTGAATTCCAGTGGTGCGGCGCCGGTGCCGCCCTCGCCCCCATCCACGACGATGAAGTCGGGCAGGATGCCTGACTCCCGCATCGCCTTGGCAATCGCAAACCATTCCCAAGGATGCCCGATGGCGAGCTTGAAGCCCGTGGGCTTGCCGCCCGAAAGCTTGCGCAAGCGCTCGACGAACTGCAGCAATTCGATGGGCGTGGAAAACGCCGAATGCCGCGCAGGGGAGACGCAGTCCACGCCAACGGGCACGCCGCGCGCAGCCGCGATTTCCGGGGAAACCTTGACACCGGGAAGCACGCCACCATGCCCGGGCTTGGCGCCCTGCGACAGCTTGACCTCGATCATCCTTACCTGCGGCGAACTGGCGTTTGCGACGAAGGACGCCTCGTCGAAATGGCCCTCGGCATCCCGGCAGCCGAAATATCCCGAGCCGATTTCCCAGACCAGGTCGCCGCCATTTTCGCGGTGGTACTGCGATATCGAGCCCTCCCCGGTGTCCTGGTAGAAGTTTCCCTGGCGCGCGCCCTCGTTCAACGCGCGGATCGCGTTGGCCGACAGCGCACCGAAGCTCATCGCGGAGATGTTGAACACGCTGGCGGAGTACGGCTGCGCGGTGCCCGCGCCGATCTCCACCCGGAAATCATGCGACGGCACCGTGGCCGGCATGATCGAGTGATTGATCCATTCGTACTTGTCGGCATAGACATCGAGTTGCGTTCCGAACGGCCGTTTGTCCAGGGCGTTCTTCGCGCGCTGGTAGACGACAGAGCGCTGCTGCCTGGAAAACGGCCGCTCGTCGTTGTCCGATTCGATGAAGTACTGGCGGATCTCCGGACCCAGGCTTTCGAGGAAGTATCGAAGATGCGCGATCACCGGGTAGTTGCGACGCAGTGTCTGCGCCTCCTGCCGCAAGTCGGCGACGCCTACCAGGCTGAGGATGGTGAAGATGGCGGCGGGCCATGCCCAACCGGCGCCCAGCGGCAACGCCGCCAGCGAGGCCAGCATCGCGAGGATGCAAAAGGCGAAAATCCAATAGCGCGGCGGCAGCATGGTGTCAGTCCAGCAGCCGGTCCGGGAAGTCGCTGGTCCCGTCCACGATCCACTGCACTTCCTTCAGGCTCAACTGGTGGTCGCGCGCGAAACGCTGCGGGTCCGCCATCAGCTGACGCATCAGCAATGCCCGCCTGATGTCGCGCGCCTCCTGCCTGGCGTCGGATTTCGCCGAGCTGTTGTACTCCAGGGCATGCGTCTTTCCATCGATGCCGACAAACGTCTTCGGCGGCTCCGAGTTCGCGCTTCGCTCAACTTCCGCGCGACGCAATTCGGCGACCTGCGCAGGAGTGAAGGACTCGATGGGGGGCGCGGTGTAGCCCGGCACCTGACCAACGGGTCGGGCAACTGCCGCCGGCGGAACCGGCGACGACACGACGGGCACCGTGGCCGACGGACTGGCAACCTCTTCCGGAGCCGACCCACGACCCTGAATGAACCACCAGGCCACCAGCAGCAGCGCCAAGACCGGCAGCGCCACCGTCGAGAGCTTAACTTTCATCATGCCGCAAGTTCCAAAGGGCCGAAAAACCAAGAAGCCGCGCAGGAATACCTGCGCGGCTTCTCTGGAACTCGAGCTTATCGCATTAACCGCCGATCAGAAATCATCCGGCAGGTTGCCGATCAGCAGGCCGCGGTTGCTGCCGTTGCCCGTCGCGCACTGCACGTTGTACTTGGTGGCGTCGATGCCGGTGCCGTCGCGCGAGCCCACTTCAAGCGTCCACATGCCGTTGGTGCCGTTGTTCACGGTGCTCTTTTCACCGGTGAAGTATTCGCCGAACTGGTTGATATCGTCACCGCCGGCCACGATCGTACCGGTCGGGGTGCGCAGCTGGATTTCAGTGTTGTTCGCGTTGCCACCGACGATCCGGCAGGAGATGAAGTCAGGATGCTTCAGGAAATACCCGAAGACCGCCTTGCCGCCAGCGGGAATCGACAACAGGTTGTTCAAGCCATCCTTCGGTTGATTGGTGGAGTAAAGGAGGGCATCGTCATCGGGCGAAATCGTCTTGGCAATGCGGAAGTCGGCGTCGGACGAGGTATTGTTCTGCACGGTGCAGAATGCCGAGAAGGACGGATTGCCGACCGTGGCAATGTTCTGCCGGAACTCAGCGCGGACGTTGGAGTAATCACCCGGAAGCGCGCCAGCCGCCGTGAACACATCCAGCAGGCGGGTCGTGTCGTTGGCGCCGACGGCGATCACCTGCGTGGTGCCAAGCTGCACGTTGCTGCCATCGAACAGGGCCATGTCCACCGTCACCGCCTCGCCGATGGACGAAACGAAGCAGTTGGACTGGTAGGTCGGCGCCGCAGCCTGGCGGCGCAGTCCCAGCGTCACGCTGGCGCCGACATCGTTGGCGAAGTTGCCGATCGGAAAGCCTTCGATCGAGAAGCCATTGCCGCTGGGTGCCTGGACGCGGGTATACGCCGCAATCGGACGCACGGCCGCATCGGTTTCCCAGATGCGCATGTTGCCGAAATTGGAGCCGGCGGCCAGCGGACAAACGGTGCCGAAGTCGAATTCCGCCGTGGTACCGGCCGGAATCGACTGCACGCCGCAATCCAGGAAACCGGCGCTCGCGGTGCCCGTGGCCCCGTAGTAGTTGAATTGGACGTTGGTGGCTGTGCCATTCGGGTTATGCACGAAGATCGTGCTCTGGAATGACGCCGTGTTGACCACGACCGGAATGTGAAGGATGGATGCGAAGCCATTCGGCGACTGCGCCGACGCTGCGCCGGCAAAGGCCAGGCTGGCGGCCGCCAGCAAACTGACCCTGGAAAGGACCTTGATCATTTGAAGCTACTCCCTTGGATGTCCGCCCCCCGGCGGCAATCTGATGCTAGCAACTGGGCTCAGGTTCGAACCGGTAGGAATGCACTAGCGTTTGGAGTAGCAGCTGCCCATGGCGCGCCGTTCAAGATCGGAAACTGTGAACTGGTGCCCGGGGCGGGGGTCGAACCCGCATGGCCTTGCGGCCGGGGGATTTTAAGTCCCATGCGTATACCAGTTTCGCCACCCGGGCTTGGACGCATGGTGCCGCAATCACCGCGTTTGCGCGATGGAGGCCAGGGTCGGGATCGAACCGGCGTACGCGGCTTTGCAGGCCGCTGCATGACCACTCTGCCACCTGGCCGGTGACTAACGTGGGGAAAGCTTAGCGCGACTTGCGCGCTTGGCAACCCCGGATAAAACAAAACCCCGGCAAACGCGGGGTTTCGGGCTTCTGGAGCGGGAGACGAGACTCGAACTCGCGACCCCGACCTTGGCAAGGTCGTGCTCTACCAACTGAGCTACTCCCGCAGAAGACGCGTATTTTTGGCGATTTGGCACCTTGCTGTCAACACCTGATCACCATTTGCCTTCATTCATCCGCGTTTGCGCATGGAAGGCCACGCGGCGCGAAGGTAATCCCAGCCCGACCACAGGGTCAACGCCGCGGCAAAACCCAGCAACCACTCGCCAATGAGGAATATCGGCAGCCCCAGCAACGGCTCGCGAAAGATCAACAAGCTGATTGCTGTCATCTGCACGATGGTCTTGAGCTTGCCCAGGCCGGCGACCTTCACCAAGCCATGGTCGCCCATCTGCGCCATCCATTCGCGCAGGGCCGAGATGGTGATTTCTCGACCGACGATCACCGCCGACAACAGCGCGATGGGCACCGTGTGGTGCCACTGAACGATCAGGAACAGCGCGACTGTCACGGCAAGCTTGTCCGCAACGGGGTCGAGGAAGGCGCCGAAGGCCGAATACATCTGGTAGCGCCGGGCGATCCAGCCATCCAGGATGTCGGTGAGCGCGCCAAGCACGAACACCGCGCAGGCAAGCACGTTGCTCCACGGATTGGCCCAGTAGAAGCAGAACACCAGCACCGGAACGAGCACGATGCGAAAGAGTGTCAGCATCGTGGGAATCGTCAGGGTCACGGGCTCTCCGGGGCCAGGCTGGCAGGGCTTTCCAGCCCGTGTAGTGAAGCATAGATGCGGGCTGCCAGGGCAGCACTGACCCCTTCGACGCGCGCAATCTCCTCGGCGCCCGCCTCTTTCAGGCCGGCCAGGCCGCCAAAATGCTTGAGCAGGCTCGCGCGCCGGCGCGGACCGATGCCGGCAATGTCTTCCAGGCGACTGGTCTCGCGCGTCTTCTGGCGGCGGCCGCGGTGGCCGGTGATGGCAAACCGATGCGCCTCGTCACGCACCTGCTGGATCAACTGCAGTCCGGGGGACTCGACGCCCGGACGAATTTCCCTGCCATCCGGAAAGACCTCCTCGATGGCGCGGCGGAAGCGTCGCTCGAGCGCCTGGCGCATGGCAGCGTAGTCGTCGCCGGGCGTGACCCCGGTGATGTTGAACCGCCGGTATTGCGCGCGGACCGGGCCCTGCCCGTCGAACACCACGCAGGACGCCACCGTGGCCTCGCCCATGGTGTGGCTGATGTCGAAGCACTCGATGCGCTGCGGCGGCGCCGGCAGGCCCAGGAGTTCCTGCAAGGAAACCAACCTGCGGTTCTGGGTGGCGCTGCTGCTGGCCTGAGCCTGCAGCGCATGCTCGGCATTGCTGCGCGCCAGTTCGAGATAGCGCGCGCGTTCCCCGCGCACGCTCGGCTTGATTTCCACACGCCGGCCGGCCTGTTCCGAAAAAACCTTCTCGAACAGTTCGATGTCCGGGATGTCGTGGCTGAGCACGATCTCCCGCGGCGGTCGTTTTTCCAGGTAGTACTGGCCGACGAAGGCCGCGAGCACCTCCTCCGCCGATTCCGCCCCGTTTAGTTTCGGGAAGAAGGGTCGCGTGCCCTGGTTCATGCCGTCGCGGAATGACAGCAGCAACACGCAGGCCAGAGATGGGGTGAAGGCGCAGGCGAGGATATCCATCTCGACCTGTTCACCCTCGACGTACTGCCGCGCCTGCACCTTGCGGATTCCGGCAATCGCGTCGCGCAATTGCGCGGCCGACTCGTACTCGAGGCGCGCGCTGGCGGCGTCCATTGACTTGGTCAGTTCATCCACCAGCTCGCTGCTGCGCCCTTCCAGGAACAAGGCGGCCCGGCCGACGCTGGCATCGTAGTCGCGGGTGGCCACCAGTCCCACGCAAGGCGCACTGCAGCGTCCGATCTGGTGCTGGAGGCAGGGCCGGCTTCGGTTGCGGAACACGCTGTCCTCGCACGTGCGCAACTTGAAGATCTTCTGCATCAGGTCCATGGTCTCGCGCACCGCCCCGGACCCCGGATAGGGGCCAAAATATCTCCCGGGGACCGCGCGAGGCCCCCGGTGGTAGGCGATGCGCGGCCAGGTTTCGTCGGTCAGCAGGATGTAGGGGTAGCTTTTGTCGTCGCGCAGCAGCACGTTGTAGCGCGGACGCAGCGTCTTGATCAGCTGGTTTTCCAGGATCAGGGCTTCACTGGCGGTGCGGGTGACGGTGATTTCCACGCGGGCGATCTGCGCAACCATCAATGCGATCCGCCGCGATGGCTGGTCGGCGCGGAAGTAGTTGGCCACGCGTTTCTTCAGGGACGCCGCCTTGCCCACGTAAAGCACGCTGCCGTCGCCGGCAATCATCCGGTACACGCCCGGCGCCGTGGTGAGTTCGCGCACGAACTCCTTTCCGTCGAAGGCTGGCGGTTCAGGTAATTGCGTCATCCCCGCATTATCGCGCACTCGCGCCACCTGCCGAAGCCACCTATCATGTCCCGATTCCGGTTTTGGCATCGCAGTCGAGAATGAACAGCCGCCCCGAGGACTCGATTCTCGCCCGTTACGACCAGGCCCTGGGTGAGTTCGGCGACACGCCGCAAGGCGCGATGTGGCCCGATGCCGCCGGCCGGGCCACCCGCTACGACGTGATGCTCGACTTGCTCGAGGCAAGGCCGGCCGGGAACGTGGTGCTGTGCGACCTGGGCTGCGGCACCGGTGGACTGCTCGAGCGCATTCGCGAACGCGGGATGACCGGCATCACCTACGTGGGCATCGACCGGTCGCGATTGGCGTTGGAACACGCGCGCGGGAAATTCCCAGGCGCTGCGTTCCACGAACTCGATGTCAACGCCGATGGGGCGGACCTGGGGCTGGTCGACTGTGACTACCTGGTTGCCAACGGCTTGTTCACGGTAAAGCACGACCTCAGCCACGCGCAGATGCAGTCCTTCGTCGAGTCCACGATCAGGTCGGTTTGGCCCCGGGTTCGTCGCGGCCTGGCATTCAACGTGATGTCGAAGGTCGTGGACTGGGAACGCGAGGACCTGTTCCATGCGCCCATGGACGACATGGCGGCGCTCCTGCACCCACTGGCAGGGCGGCGCGTGCGGATGCGCGCCGATTACGGCCTCTACGAGTACACCTGCTACGCCTTCCGCGAGGACGTGGCAGTGTCATCCGACGTCCTGCCCGACCGCATCGCCGATGCCAATGGACCGGTGCGGGTGTTGCGTCCCCTGCTGCCCAGGGCCGAGAAACTGCTTCCCTACCTGCGGCGAATCGATGCATCGCGGATCTACTCGAATTTCGGGCCGCTGGTACTGGAATTCGAAGCGCGGCTGTCGCGCCACTTCCAGCAAGCGGAAGGCAGCGTCGTGTCGGCCAACACGGGCACCGCGGGGCTGGTCGGATCCATCCTGGCGACGGCCGGGCGCGCGCGCCCGGAACGCCCGCTGGCCCTGATGCCGGCGCTGACGTTCGTCGCGACCGCCGTGGCTGCGCAGGAATGCGGCTTCAGGCCCTGCCTGGTGGACGTGGAAGCCGACAGCTGGCTGCTGGACGCAGACAAGATGGCGACGCATCCCCGCCTCGACCAGGTCGGCGTGGTGATTCCGGTGGCAGCATTCGGCAGGCCGGTCGAACAAGCGCCCTGGCTGGCGTTCCGCGAACGAACCGGCATACCCGTAGTGATCGATGGAGCCGCGAGTTTTGAAGCACTCGAGTTGGCGCCGGAAGCGCATCTGGGCCCGATCCCGGTGATGATCAGCCTGCACGCAACCAAAAGTCTCGCAACCGCAGAAGGCGGTTGCGTGGTCTGCAGCGACATCGAGTTGGCGACGCGCATCGGCCAGGCGCTCAACTACGGTTTCCATTTCAGTCGCGACAGCCGTACTGCCAGCACCAACGGAAAGATGAGCGAATACCACGCCGCCATCGGGCTGGCCGAACTCGACGACTGGCGGCAGAAACAGGCCGCGTTTGCGCGCGTGGTTGCCTGCTACCATCGCCATGTGGCCGGTACGCCGCTGGAGCCGATGTTGTTCACGGCGCCGGACGTCTGCTCGAGCTATGTCCTGCTGCGCTGCCACGACGGCGTGCAGGCGCACCGGGTGCAGCAATCGCTGGATCGCAATGGCGTGGAGTACCGGCACTGGTACGGCCAGGGACTGCATCACCAGTCCTACTACGCCGACAGCTTGCGCGACGCGCTTCCCGTCACCGACGCGATCACGCCCTGCCTGCTCGGCCTGCCCATGGCGCCGGACCTTGACGAGCAGACCGTGGCACGGGTCGTGCGTGCGCTGCACGACGGCCTGGTTGCGGAGTGAACCGCTGATGCGGATCGCCGCGCACCTCAGTGTCAAGGATGAGATCGAACTCATCCCCGGCGTGATCGCGCATCTGCGTTCGATCGGCGTGGACCACATCATCGCCGTCGACCATGAATCCACCGATGGCACCGCCGAATTCCTCGAGTCCTGCCGCGGCGAGGATTTCTGGTTCGAGACAATGAGCGACAGCGAGCCTGGCGATTCCTGGCTGCACAAGAACCTCGCGCTGGCAAAATCAGCGCGCGCGGACTGGATGCTGTTCCAGGACGCCGACGAACTGTGGTTGCCCGCCACCGGCAACCTGCGCGACTGCCTGGCCGGTACCGACGCCGACCTGCTCTGCGTGGATCGTTACAACGTCGTACTGGCCGATGCCGGCGCCTGCGTGTCCTGGCCGGTGACGCCGGCCAACCACGATCAGTTGCTGATGTTCGTCAAGCCCATTCCCGATTTTTTCAACGTCCCGCTCGAGCAACAGGCCGCGCCGTGGATCGTGCGGGTGCCCATGCCCAAGATCCTGGCCAGGCCCGAGCGCATCGGCTCGCTGGACAACGGCATGCATGGAGCCCAGGGCATCGCCGGCGCGCCGTTGGCGACCCGCGTGCCCACCGACGTGGTCATCGCCCACCTGCCCTTCACCAGCCGCGGGCGGTTCCGACGAAAAGTGGAAAACATCCAGAAGCTGATGGCGATGCACGACGACTACTTCGGCGCGGGAATGGCCCGGCAGTGGCGTCGTTGGCGGGACATTGCCGTGCAGGGCGGGATCGACGACGAATTCGATCGCCAGCGGCTGTCGGCCGAGGACATGCGACGCTATCGGGACAACGGCACCATCCGCAGCGCACGCGAGATGTTGCACGGCCAGGGCGGTCTCGACCAATGAGCCAGCCGCGTCGGATCGAACCGGGCAAGCGCATTGCCGTGATGCAGCCCTATTTCTTCCCCTACCTGGGCTACTTCCGACTGTTTTCCGACGTCGACGAGTTCGTCCTGTACGACTGCGTTCAAATGCCCCGCCGGGGCCGCGTGCACCGCACGCAGGTTGCCAGCCTGGGACGCGAATCCGACTGGCTGGGCCTGCCGCTGGCGCGGCAACCGCAGGATGTCCTGATTCGCGACCTTGCCTTCGCCGCCGATGCGCGCGCCCGGTTTGATCGCAGTCTGTCCTCGCTGGCGTGGATTGCCTCGACGCGTGGACCGGATGCGGATCGCGTTCGAGAGCACCTGCACGCGCCGCTGGATTCGGTGATGGATTTCCTGGAGTCGGGCCTTCGGCTCGTGCTGGACTTGCTGGACATCCACACGCCGATCGTGCGTAGCTCGGCGCTCGGCATGGATCCGGCACTGCGTGCGCAGGAAAGGATCCTCGCGATCGCCCATGCACGCGGCGCGACGCATTACCTCAACTCGCCCGGCGGCAGGGACCTGTACGATCCGGAATCGTTCGCGCGCGAGGGCATCGAACTCGAATTCCTGCCACCTTATGAAGGCGCCTTCATGCACCTGTTGCCCGCCCTGATGGCGGGCCAGCGCGGCGCCATGGCCGCTGAGCTGCAGCACCCCGGTCGGGAGCCGGAATGACGGACCACGGCCACCCGCGCGACCCGCACGTCGCCATCGGCGGCGTCGGTGGCAGCGGCACCAACCTGATTGCCGCCATCACCCGGCAGCTGGGCGTGAACATCGGTTTCGACGTCAATTCCTCGCAGGACAACCTGGCGTGGACCCTGTTGTTCAAGCGACCGGAAGTTTTGTCGATGGACGACGCTGCACTGGCGCAGGACCTCGCCATCTTCGTGGCAGCAATGACAGCGTCGCGTCCGTTGACGCCGCACGAACAGGGCCGCATCGAGCAGCTTGCCGCGGATGATCGACCACAACATCCACGCGACTGGCTGGCGGAGCGCGCCACCCGTCTGTCCGCCGCCACGACAGCACAAGCCGATAATCGGCCCTGGGGATGGAAGGAACCCAACACGCACGTGCTGCTGCCCTTCCTTGCCCGTCATTTTCCGGCACTGCGCTATGTGCATGTAGTGCGTCACGGCCTCGACATGGCTTTCAGCAGCAACCAGAACCAGCTCGCCTATTGGGCCGATGCTTTCGGGATTCCCGGCGACCTGCCGACGCCCGTGCGCGCGTTGCGCTACTGGCTGGCGGTGCAACGTCGCGCCCATGCCCTGGGCGCGTCAATGGGCGAGAGATTCCTCTGGCTCGACTACGATGCCTTCTGCGCCAATCCGGTGGACGGTGTCGAGCGGCTGCAGCAATTCCTGGGCCTGCCCCGGCAGGAATCCGAAGCACTGGCAGGCATGGTCGAGCCGCAGCCCAGCCACGGACGTTATCGATCGATGGACTGCGCGGTATTCGACGCTAAGGATATCGAAGCGGTGCGCGCGCTGGGCTTCGAAGTGGATCTTCAGGCCTGAGGGGAAACCGGCGCGCGATAGGCGGGAAACCAGCCGCCGTCCGGCCCTGTCCCGCGTGCGGCACACAACTCGAGGTATCGGGCCTTGTCGTAGACCTGGCGCAGGGACCGCAAGCGCCGCGGCCTTGCGTTGAAGCGCGCCTTGAACTGGTGCAGTCCGTCGCCCGTGGCGACGCCGCCGCCCAGGTTCAGTTCGGTGGCACCATCCGCCTGCAGGATTTTCGCAGCCTCGCTGATCAGCCACGCCGCCAGGTCGCGACCTTGCGGGCTGCAGGCGTTGCACAGGTATTCGGCACGGCGGCCGGCGCGCAGGAATACCGAAACGGACTCCACTGCGCCGTCCACTATCGCGCCGACGACCACCGCCCCTTCCAGATTCGCGAACTGGCGAAGTCCGGCCTCATCGTGGCGATAGACCGAGCTCGCGCCCAGGCGGGCCATCGTGTCCGGATACAGGCGGACGAGGGCATCGGCGAGCATTACGGGATCGCGAGCCAAGGCGACACCGTGCTTGACGGCACGACGCAGCTTGCGCCGGACGATTTCGGATGCGGGCGCCATGGCATCGGCGCCGCGCAGGTCCAGCAGGAATATCTCGTTGCCTGCAACGACCTGGTCCAATTCGCCAGGCGCCCGGATGTCCAGGTCGTCCGCCAGCTGGATGTAACCGGCGACCCAGCCGCGGCTGATGGCGTACTCGCGCCACAGCGCGACCGGCGCGATCGACGCTGGTTGCATCGATGCTCCGGACAAGCCAAGCGGCGTGGCGATATCCACGCTGCCCTGCCAGTCGCGTTCGATGAAGGGCAGCACCATGCGCGCACCTTGCGCCTGCACGATCGCCAGTCGAGGTTCGGCGCCCGGCCGGGAGATCGCCGAGAGATAGTCCCAGGCCTGGGACGGGCGCCCGTCAACGGCCAGTTCGGCGCGCCAGCGATCGGGGTCGGACAGGGAGATGATTTGTACGTCGAGGCTCATCGTTGGACGCCGTGGCAGGCGAGAAGCATACGTCGCCCCGTCATCGCATTGCCAATTCACCGACCACCCTCCAGACTTCATGCGTTGGCAGCGAAGGGAATCGAATGGGCATCGTGCAGGTCGAACAACTGGCAAGCGCCTCCATCATCGGGATGGTGCGTGCCGAGGGTGGAGCCATCCACTCCATCGCCGGCCTGTCGGAGCGCTTGCCGGTGGAAGCCGTTCGCGTGGCCGACGTACTGTACGTGCCGAACGCCCACAATCCGGGCCAGGGGCTGCAGGTAGCCAAGGGCCGCTACCTGCCGATCGAAGCGCTCAGCTACGACTTCACGTCCGAGTTCATCCGCGCGCGACTGCTCGAAAAGGGCATCAACCACTTCGATGGGTTCATCGACAGCGACTACGCGGGCGACGTCTGCATCCTCGGCAACGTATTTTCACGAAACTTCACCCATTGGCACGAAGAGTTGATGAAGCTGGTCGTGCTCGAGCACGCAGGCATCCACTGCGCCTACGTGATATCCGGACTGCCCGCCTTCGCGCGCACCTTGCTGGAACTGATCGGGGTGCCCGATGCCCGCATCCTGGAGACCAGCCGGCCGACCCGCTTTCGCAGCGCGCTGTACACCACGCCCGTCAGTTACCTGAATGTCTCCGACTATCCCGGCGTCCTGCATCGCTTGCGGAGCCTGCTGCTGGGTGCAGCAGGCGCTTCGAACCTGGGCGAAAGGTTGTGGCTCGACCGGGGCCAGCAGACACGCCTTGGCCGGAAGCTGGTCAACGAAGAGGAAGTCGCGCGATTGCTCGAAAAATATGGATTGCAGCGCGTGGACATGGGCGCACTGTCGGTGCGCGAGCAGATTTCTGCGGCAGCAGGCATGCGCGTGATGGCCGGGCTGCACGGCTCGCAATTCGTGCACAGCCAGCTGATGGCGCCGAAGTCACGGGTGATCGAGTGCTTTTCTCCCCTGTACCTCAACCCCACGTACAGCGAAATCTACCGCGTGCTCCATCACCGGTATTCGCAGATCACGTCCACCAACACGCCGGTCTTTCCCTACCCGCATGGCGGCGACGTCCTGGTCGACTGCCAGCAACTCGATCTCGCCCTGCAGGCCTGCGACGACTAGCCGTCGCCTGCCGGATGGCCACCGCGGCCGGCGCGCGAATGCCACGCCGACGCGCTGTCGATGATTTCCGCCAAACCGAAGCGCGGCTCCCAACCCAGCACTTCGGTCGCGGCGGCATGGCTCGCCACCAGCCGGGCCGGGTCGCCCGGCCGACGTGGGCCGAGCGAGGACTCGGGGCGTCCTGCGTGCCGGGCGCGGCACTGCGCGAGTACCTGCGCGACCGAATAACCGTCGCCGGTGCCGAGGTTGAAGACACGGAATCCTTCCTGGCGGTCCAGCTGCCGCAGGGCCAGCAGATGGGCGTCGCACAGGTCCTCGACGTGGACGTAGTCGCGGATGCAGGTACCGTCAGGCGTCGGAAAGTCGCCGCCGTGGATCAGCACGGGGCCAAGCCCCGGGTCCAGTGCGGCGCGAATGATGTTGGGGACCAGATGCGTCTCGGGATCGTGCACCTCGCCAATCTCGCCCGTCGGACTGGCGCCGGCGACGTTGAAATAGCGCAGCGCGATCGCACGCATTCCGTGGGCAGCGCAATACTCTTCGATCACGCGTTCGGCCAGCAACTTGCTCCAGCCATAAGGGTTGATCGGCGCCGTGGGATGCGATTCCTGCATCGGCACATGCTGCGGCTCGCCATACACCGCGGCGGTGGACGAGAACACCAGGCGCCCCACGCCCGCCGCCTGCATCGCGGCCAGCAGGTTGATGGTGCCGGACACATTGTTGCGAAAATACAAACCGGGATCGCCGATCGACTCGCCCACCAGCGCCTTGGCGGCGAAATGCAGCACCGCGTCGAACCGCTGGCCGGCAAAAACCCGCGCCAGTGCGACCGGGTCGAGCAGGTCGCCCTCGACGAGGTCGCCCCATTTCACGGCCCAACGGTTGCCGGTCGAGAAGTTGTCGAATACCACCGGCTCGAATCCGGCAACGGACAACTGCCGGCACATGTGCGAGCCGATGTAACCTGCACCGCCGCAAACGAGTATCTTGCCTTTCGAAGCCATGCCTGCCCGCGTTCATCGCCAATGCCGGCCGCCAAAGTAGCACCCATCGCGCAGCGCACGCTATCCTGCGCCGATGGTGATCACCGACCGCTTCGTCTATCTGCACATCCCCAAGACGGGCGGCACTTTCGTCGAAGCGACGCTTGCACGACTACTGGAAAGCGGCCCGGGTCTTTACATGGACAGTGCCAACCCGCCTTACCGCGGCAGTTTTGGCTGTCCCGACCAGCACGAGCGCTACTGCCAGGTACCCGAGCAACACCGCGACAAGCAGATGCTGCTGACCGTGCGCAATCCCTATGACCACCACGTTTCGCTTTATGAATTCGGCTGGTGGAAGACGCACCCGGGGGACACCTTCGATCCTGACAGGATCAGGGCGGCGTTCCCCCACTTCCCCGAACTGGATTTCGCCGAATACCTTGCAGCCGTCAACGACTGGGAACTGAACGAGCCGAGCTACGCACCCGCAGTCGGCTACGGCGTTCTTGCCGAACTCGGGATCGGCCCGCTCAGTTTCGACTTCATCAGGTTCCTTGCCCCCGAGCCTGAGGATGTCTTCGCCAACCTGCCAGACCTGGTTCAAACCGGAAATTTCCGGTCCATCTTTCCCGCGACCAGTTTTATCCCGACCGACCAGCTGAACGTTCGGCTGCATGCCTTCCTGCTTGGCCAGGGTTACCCTGCTTCGCAACTGGAGTTCATCCTTTCGAGCGAAAAGATCCGTCCCGCAGGCAGCACCCGGACCGAAACGATGCCGTGGGCCGCCTACTACGACGACGCGTCGAAGCGCCTCGTGCGTCGGCGCGAGCGCCTCTTGTTCGAGATGTTTCCGGAATTCGATGTCTAGCCCGGACCCACGGCGATGAGCGAACTATTCGCGAACCTTTCACCCGACGAACTGGTCGCGGCACGACGCGGCCGCACCTGGCCCATGCTGTTCGTCAAGCAGGCGCTCGCGCCCCTCACCCTCGATGACGCCTTCGCGGCGTTTTCCGCAGTGATGCAGTTGCCGTCCGGAACCGGGCTGTCGCGGGTTCGGCTGACCAGCGCGAGAACGTTCGCCGAGACCCACGCGGCGCGATTCCAGTTGCTCGATGGCGGCGGTGACCGGTTCACGAACAACCCGTCCCGGGTCATCGGTGATGGCGACCAGCGGGTGCTGCAACACGTCACCCGTTCGACCTATGTCGCGGCGTTCGACCAGTCGACGGTACGCGGACGCTCGCAGTTGGTGGAATTGCCGGGCCAGGCGCTGCTGGACTTTGAAGGCGAGGAGTTTTCGCGGATAGACGACGAGATCGAACTGGACTCGGCCGCCTTCCGTCGCGACGGCGACGCCGTCTGGATCGTGGATGAACCGCGCACCGATACGCTGGACGTGGCCGAGTGTTTCAGCCTGCTCGGCCCCAACTCCTTCGCGTTCGGGCACTGGATAGTCGAATACCTGCCGCGCCTGTGGATGGCCCTGCAGTCGGGCCTGATGCCGCGCGTTCCGGTGCTCATCGACCAGGGCATGAATCGGCAGCATCGCCAATGCCTGGAAATGCTGCTGGGCCCCGGCGCGCAGGTGATCGAAGTCGCTCCGATGCAAAAGGTACGCGTCGCGCGACTGTGGTTCGCGCCGACCTACTACTACGCCCCGATCTATCCGCAATTCAACCAGCGATTCCGCTACGACCTGGTGGCCGCGCCGACCGACAGGTTCCGCGACCTGTTCGGCGACATGGGCCGGATGCTTGGCAGCGATGCCGCAGACCAGGTTCCGGGAACCCGCCTGTTCCTCGGGCGACGCCCGAATCGGCATCGCAAACTGGTCAACCATCCAGCCATCGAGAAGATCGCCGTGGACCAGGGCTTCCGCCTGGTTTACCTGGAAGACTTCGACTTCGACGAACAGTTGCGCCTTGTCCGCAGCGCAGACTGGCTGGTGGGCCCTGAAGGGTCGGCATTCTTCATGGCGTTTTTCGCCCGCCCGGGCACCCGGGTCGGAATCCTGAACCACCCGCACACCGAATTCCTTACCGAAGTCACGGCGCTGCTCGAGGCGATGGGCGTCGAATGCACGGTCGTGACGGGCCCGTTCCGGCGCATCGAGGAAGGCGGCTACACCCATTTTTCAGATTACGAAATCGATCCGGACGTTTTCGGGCGATACTTGCGCGAAGGCTAGCGCGTTCCTGGCCCCTTCCCGACACGGAGCAACAATGCAGTCCAGCAGTCCCGAAGCCGCCGCCTATGATCGGTGGGCAGAGTATTACGACCTGCTGGACGCCGATCGCGCCCCGTTCATCGAGTTCTACAACAGCCTGGTGAACCGGGACACACAATCGGTCCTGGAACTTGGCTGCGGCACGGGTACGATCTCGATCGCCATGGCCGCCCACCTGGCGACGTTGCGAGGCGATGCCAGCCCGGCACGTTTCGTCGGCGTGGATGGTTCCGAAGGCATGCTCAAGGTGGCCCGCGCGCGCGCGTCGGGCATCGAATGGATTTTCGGCGACATCCGCAAGCCGCCCGTCGACGGCCCCTTCGATTTAGTTTTCTGTTGTTTCAACACGCTGCAGCACCTGCTGCTCGACCAGGACCTGGTGCAGGCCTTCGTGGCCGCGCGCGATCTTCTGGCGCCGACCGGCATCTACGCTTTCGACCTCTACCAGCCCAGCCTGTCCTGGTTGGCAGCGGAACAGCCCGATCGGCTTGCCCGGTCCGTCGTTGATCCCGAAGGTCGGCGCCTGGAAATCCGGGAGGACATGCGCTACGACGCACGTACCCGCATCGTGGACCTGAACTGGCGGCTGGTGAATGCCGATCACCCCGGCCAGGAGCCGTTGGCGAGCACGAGCTATCGCTTGCGGCAACACTTCGCCGAAGACCTGATGGGCCAGCTCGAACAGGCCGGCCTGGTCGTGCATGCGCGATACGGCGATTTCGACAAGTCCGGATTCAACGCCCAATCCAGGAAACAGATACTGGTGTGCGGACGGGCTTGAACTAGCCGGCGGCAAACCTTGCTTCGGCGCGCTGCAAGTCGGCCTCGGTATCCACGCCCGGCGGAAAAGGCACCGGCGTGATCCCGACAGCGATGCGGTATCCCGCTTCCAGCACGCGCAACTGTTCCAGTGCCTCCGCCCTCTCGAGCATGCCCGGCGGCAATTTCGAAAAGACATCCAGGAAACCGGCTCGATAGGCGTAAATGCCGATGTGCCGGAGGCTTCCGGCGGGCGGCGCACTGGTGCGATCGATCGCGTAACGATCGCGCTGCCAGGGAATGGGCGCGCGGGAAAAATAAAGCGCATTGCCCACCGCGTCACGCACGAGCTTTACCGCGTTTGGGTCGAACAGCGTTTCGCAATCGTCGATCGGCGCGGCCAGCGTCGCCATCTCGGCATTGGATTGCGCCAGCGTCCGCGCAACCGCCAGGATGCCTTCGGGCGGGGCGAAAGGCTCATCGCCCTGCAGGTTCACTACGATCTGGCGATCCGGCCACGCCAGCAGCTTCGCGCATTCCGCCAGTCGGTCGGTGCCGGACGGATGTTCGGCGCGGGTCATGCAAACCGTTACCGGGTAATCGGCGACGGCTTGCGCAATGCGTTGATCGTCGGTTGCAACCACTACCTGCGAGGCGCCCGCAGCCAGGGCACGGCGCGCCACGTGCACCACCATCGGTTCGCCGCCAATCAGGCGAAGCGGCTTGCCTGGTAAACGGCTCGCGCCGAATCGCGCCGGAATCGCAACGATGAAATCAATTCCGGACATGTCTGGCCGCCAGTTTGCTTTCCAATGCCTCGAAGAAGCCCGGGGCAAGCCTTGCTTCCACCGGCACTGCCCATGCATCGGACAATCCCAGGTTGCGGCACTTCACCGCGTCCTTCTCGGTCATGAGTATCGGACCGTGCATGCCGGCGAAATCCCCGGCGACGAAGGCGTGATGGTCTTCGAACGGATGTCGCACCATGGCAAGCCCCTGCGCTTCCAGCGCATCGAAGAATCGGCCCGGGTTTCCGATGGCGGCCACGGCATGCACCGGGCCGGGGAGGAATTCCCGCAGTGCGCGTCGCGTCGGCGCTGCGTCGGTCACGCCTTGCGATTGGCTGGTGCCGGCAATCAACAACGCATCCGACAGCAGCAATTGCATCGACCAGCCATCCATGGCGGCGCCTGGCCCGTTCACCACCCGGAAATCGCAAGTCCTGGGGGCTTCGCGCAGCGGGCCAGCGGGAATCAACAGGCCATTTCCGTAGCGGCGTTCGGCATCGACCACTTCGATTTCAATATCCCTGGGCAGGCCGCGATTCTGCAAGCCGTCATCGGCGATCAGGATATCGCAACCTTCGGCGATGGCCGCATGGGCGGCCGCGAGTCGATCGGCATCGACCAGTACCGGAAGCCCGGTACGTTCGAACATCAGGCGCGGCTCGTCGCCGCACTCGGCGACCGGAGTGCCTGCATCGACACGCACGGGCAGTCTCGACTTGCGCCCGTGACCGCGGCTGATGATTCCCGGGTTGCGACCGCGGCGCTGGAAATACTGCGCCATCGCGATAGTGAGGGGCGTCTTGCCCGTACCGCCGGCAGTAAAATTTCCCACCACGATCACCGGCACCGGAAGCGGCAACGGATACTCGGCGCGCATGCGCCGCAGCGTCGCCACGCGGTAGATGCCGGCCAGCGCGCGAAGTGCAGGGCCGGGTTCCAACCCGCCATACCAGCGTTGCGCCAACCAGCGCTCGATGGAAGCCTTCACCCGCGTTCCGCCTCCTCGCGGAACTGCATCCGGTGCAGGCGCGAGTAAAGCCCGCCCTGTGCCAGCAACTGCGCATGGGTGCCCTGCTCCACCAGGCGACCCTGGTCGAGCACCAGCACCTGGTCGGCGTGCTCGATGGTGGAAAGGCGATGGGCGATGACCAGCGTCGTGCGATCGGGTATGAGATGGTTCAGCGCGTCCTGCACCAGCCGTTCCGACTCGTTGTCGAGCGCTGCGGTCGCTTCGTCCAGGATCAGGATCGGGGCGTTCTTGAGCATCGCCCGCGCAATCGCGACGCGCTGCCGCTGGCCGCCCGACAGCAACGCGCCGTTTTCGCCGATGGGGGTCGCCATCGCTTTCGGAAGGCGGTTGATGAATTCGCTCGCGTTGGCCGCGTCTGCCGCCTGCTGGATGGCTGCTGCGTCGGAGCGATCCTGGCCGTAGGAAATATTGTCGGCGATGGATCCGTCAAACAGCATCACCTGCTGCCCCACCAGCGCAATCTGGCGTCGCAGGTCTTCCAGTCGGTAGTCGGAAATCGGTCGCCCATCCAGCAGGACCTGGCCCGTACTGGGCTCATAGAACCTGGGCAGCAGGCGGATCAGCGTGGACTTGCCACTGCCCGAGCGCCCGACGATGGCGGTGACCGTGCCGGGAGACGCGCGGAAGCTGATGTCCTGCAGGGCTGGCGTGACCTGGCTGTCGTATTGCACGCCGACGCTGATGAATTCAATTTCGCCCCGCGCGCGCTGCAGCGGCGTGCGACCGGTGTCGACCTCATCGGGCTCGTCGAGCACGGCGAACAGTCGCTCCGAGGCGGCGATGCCCTTCTGCACGGCGCTCTGGATATTGGTGATGCGCTTCAGCGACGGGATCAACGCCATCATCGCCATCATCACGGAAACGAAACTGCCCGCGTTCATGCGGCCAGCCATCGCTTCGTTGCCGGCCACGACAAGGATCACCGCAAGCGCAGCCGCGGCCAGCACCTGCACCAGCGACGATGCGCTGGCGCGCGTGGTCTCGACCTTGATATTGAGGCGCAGGTTGCGCTCGGCGAGGTTGCGATAGCGGTCGATCTCGAGTTGCTGCGCGCCGTAGATCTTTACTTCCTGCTGCGCCGACAGCACTTCCTCGGCCGCCTGCGCCATGCCGGCCACGCCGGTCTGGATGCCACGGTTGATACGCCGGTAGCGCGCGCCCACGTAGCCCGAGATGACGGCGATCAGGGGCGCGATCACCAGCATCGCCAGCGTCACGCGCACGCTCTGGTAGAACATCACGCCCAGCAACGCGAAGATGGTCAGCGTATCGGTCACCATCACCTTCAGCGCTTCGCTGGTTGCCTGCGTTACCTGCTCGGTGTCGTAGTTCAGGCGCGACACCATCGCAGCCACCGGCTCGCTGTCGAAACGCGAACTGGGCAGGCGAAGGTATTTGGAAAGCACGGCGCTGCGCAAATCGCGCACGACGCTGCGGCCGGCCCGGGCCATGCCGTAGTCGGTGACGAAGGTCGCCATGCCGCGCATCAGGAACAGGCCGACAATCATCAGCGGCAAGGTCCAGCGCACGCCGGGGTCGCGGGCAACGAAGGTCTCGTTGACCATCGGCTCCATCAGCTTGGCGAACAGGCCTGCGGAACTCGCCTCGATCACCATGCCCACGAAAGCGGCCGCCAGGAAGAGCCGGTACGGCTTGGCGTAGCCCAGCAGCCGCCGGTAGGTCTGCCAGGCCGTCGGCGGCAGCAGGCTCACGGTTTGCGCTGCTCGGGCGTAGTGGCGATGGACAGCTTCTGGAATCCGAGTTGACCCAGGGCATCCATTGCCGTCACCACCGCCTGGTGCGGCGTCCGGCCATCGGCGCGAAGGATGACGGGTTGGCTGCGATCATCGCCTGCGGCCCGCGCGATGGCCTCCTTGAGCGAGACCACGTCGGTCTTGGCGACTTCATTGTTGCCAACGAAGAACTTTCCTTCCATGTCCACCAGCACGATCAGCGGCGTGCCGTCGTCGGGCACCACTCCAGCCTGCGCCTGCGGCAACTGCAGCTTCAATGCCGCGCGCTGGTTGAAGCTGGTGGTCAGGACGAGGAACAGGATCAGGCAGAACAGTACGTCGATCAGCGAGATCAGGTTGATTTCCGGCTCGTCGGCGGCGGCAGGATTGCCCAGTTTCACGCATCGCTCCGGCGACGCGCGGGTTTCGCGGCAGGAAGGATGCCTTCGTCAATCGTGTCGAGCAGCGCGATGGCCGACTTTTCCATTTCGATCACGTACTCGGCGATACGGCCGCGAAAATAACGATGGAACATGACAGCTGGAATGGCCACGCACAGGCCGCCGGCCGTGCTGATCAGGGCCTGGCCGATGCCACCCGCCAACTGGTTCACGTCGCCGACGCCGGTCGTCAGGATTTTCAGGAACATCTGGATCATGCCGAACACGGTGCCCAGAAGGCCCAGCAAGGGCGACACGCTGGCGATGGTGCCGAGCGTATTGAGGAAGCGCTCCATGTGGTGCGCAACGTGGCGCCCGACGTCCTCGACTCGCTCCTTGATCAACTCGCGCGGTCGGTAGCGAACGTCCAGCGCGGCTGCGAGCACCTCGCCCAGGGGTGAATTCCTGCGCAACACGTCGATGTGCTGGGGGTCGAGCTGGCGGCCGCGCGCCCATTCCCGAACCTCGGCGCCCAGCCCGGGCGGCAGTACTTCCTTGCTGCGCAAGCTCCAGAACCGCTCGATGATGATGGCCAGGGCCAGCACCGCGAGCAGCAGGATCGGCACCATTACCAGGCCACCCGCCTTGATCAGTTCCAGCACGCCTCACCTGTCACTTGATTGATTGCCGATAGCATAGCCTGAGCCGGGGTTTGCCGGTTCCCGCCAGTAGCGCGGCCGATCGAACCGGCGCATCGACACGATCCTCGCGCCCGAGGCATCGAGCCTGAACGCGATTGCGCCGGCCGTGGCGGTATTGACCAGCGTCGAGCCAGCCCGGGAATACCGATCCAGGACCTCGCTTCGGGGCAAGCCGAATCTGTTTTCTGCGCCCGCGCTGACAACGGCCCACCGCGGCGAAACAGCGTGGATGAACGGCGTGCTGGAAGACGTCAGGCTGCCATGGTGGGGAACGAGCAGGAGATCGGCCCTCAGCCCGCCAGGCTGCGCGTTCAGGAGCCGGGCTTCCACCTGCTCGCCGATGTCGCCGGGCAGCAAGGCAACCCGCCCGCCCGCCTCGATCCGTAGCACGCACGAGCTGTCGTTGCGCAGGTAGGGAAACAGCGGCGGCGGATGCAGCACGGTGAAGCGGACCCCGTCCCACTGCCAGGCCTGGGTCGACTGGCACAGGCCCATGCCCTGTCGCGCCCAGCCCTCGACGCCAAGCACGCGAACGTCCGGATAGGCGCGCACGACCGCTTGCATTCCGCCGCTGTGGTCATTGTCGCCATGGCTGACCAGCAACGTGTCCAGGCGCGATACACCCAGCGCACGCAGGCTCGGGACGACGGCGGCTTCGCCCATGTCCAAGCCCCGCGGACTGGCGGCGCCGGCGTCGAACAGCAGGTTGTGCGACGAGGTTTGCACCAGTACCGACAAGCCCTGCCCCACGTCGATGACCCGGATATCCACCTGGCCCGGCGCCGGCGGAATGCGATCCGGCCACAGCATCGGCAGCAACAACAAGCAGGCCAGTGAACGCCCCGGCGCACCACGGGGCAGCAGCAACCAGAACGCAGCAATGCATCCCAGCGCCAACGCCACCCAGCCCGGCTCGGCCAGCCAGACCGTGGCCCCGGGCCAGCCTGCCATGGCCTCCAACGCCCACCAGAGCCAATCCATGATGCAGGCGGAGGCCTGCCAGCAAAGGTCCGCGGCGCTGGCGGAAATGGTCGAGCACAACAAGCCCAGAAGGGCCAGTGGCACGACGCACAAACTGATGACGGGCACGCCAACCAGATTGGCCAGGGGACCGGGAAGCGAGGCCTGGCCGAAGAACCAAATCGTCAGCGGCAGCAATCCCAGCACCGCCACCCCCTGTGCCTGCAGGAAATTGCGGACGGGCCCGGTACGGCGCGATTGCGGCAGGCACCAGATCAGCCAGCCGACGCCGATGAAACTCAGCCAGAATCCCGGGGCCAGAACGCTGAGCGGATCGAACAGCAGCACTGCGATGAGCGCGAGCGCGTAGGACTCGCTTCCCGATTGCGGCCGCCGAAGCAGGCGTGCCGAAAGCACGACGGCGATCATCAGCCAGGTGCGCACGGTGGGCAACGCGAAGCCCGCCAACGCCGTGTATCCAAAGGCGGACACCATCGCGGCCAGTGCCACCGCTTGCGGCCTGGGCAGGCGCCGTCCCCAACCCGGGAATAGTTGGAATAGCCCGGACGTCAACAGCGCCCCTAGCCCGCCAACCATGCCGACGTGGAATCCGGAGATGGCGATCTGGTGCGTCAGCCCGGTCGCGCGCAGGATTTCCCAGTCGGATGCCTCGATTTGGCGGGTATCACCAACAGCAAGCGCCTGCACGAATCGGCCCCGCCCGTCCGGCAGCGCACGCGCGATACGCGCGGAAATCCTGTCGCGCAATCGGTCGACGCCCCGCCCGGATTGCAACTGCCTGGCCCGATGCGGTTCGCGCACGTAACCCGTGGCGGCGATACGCATGCCAAGGGCGTTTCGTTCGAAGTCGCGACCACCGGGATTGAGCACGCCCAGCGGGCGCTTGAGGCGAACCTGCAGTCGCCATCGACTGCCAGGGTCGATCTGCGGAAGCACCTGGCCGTACCAGCCGAGCCTCACGCGTTCTCCGGCCGGCACGCCGACGCTTGCCTTGTCGATCCTGAAATCAAAACGGACCGACTCGTCCTCGCGTTGCGGGAGGCCCAGGACCTGGCCTTCGATCTGGAAATCCTGGCGCGATAGTTCGGCCGGCAACCGAGAGTCCATCACCCACTGCCCGACCAGGCAGGCCCAGGCGACGCCGAACAGGAATGCGCCGAAGGCCCGACAGCCGTCGCGCTGCCGGAACACGATTGCAGCGGCGACCAGCAGCGCCGCACTCGCCCACAGGGGCGGCAACCACGGAAACACCTGCACGACCGACACGCCGGCGAGTACCGCCACCGCCACCATCATTCCGAGGGGCGGGAGCGGCGTTCGCCAGTTCATCGGGCTAGTCGTTCGGGCCGAGCGTCTGCAATTTTCCCTGGGTGAGTTCCAGGGTGCGGTCGAGCTTGCGTGCGAGGCGGCGGTCATGGGTCACCATGACCAGCGCCGTGCCGATTTCGCGGTTGAGTTCAAGCAGCAGGTCGAAGACGGACGCCGCAGTCTTCTCGTCGAGGTTGCCGGTCGGTTCGTCGCCCAACACGCAGGCCGGACGCGTGACCAGCGCGCGCGCCACTGCTGCGCGCTGGCGTTCGCCGCCAGAAAGCTCGCCAGGCTTGTGGCCAAGGCGATGGCCAAGACCAACCCGCTCCAGCAATGCCTGCGCTTCCGGCCGGCAAGCCGCAACGCTGCCGCCGCGGATGAGCAGCGGCATCATCACGTTTTCAAGCGCGGTGAATTCCGGCAGCAGGTGGTGGAACTGGTAGATGAATCCCAGCGCGCGGTTGCGCAACAGTCCGCGCGCCTTTTCGGGCAGCGCCGAGATGGTCTGGCCGTCCACGATCACCTCGCCCGACGTCGCGCTGTCGAGCCCGCCCAACAGGTGCAGCAAGGTGCTCTTGCCGGCGCCTGACGCGCCGACGATCGCGACGGTCTCGCCACGGGCAACGGCCAGGTCCAGGCCTTCGAATACGGGCGTCACCAGGTTGCCCTCGCGGTAAGTCTTGCCCAATTGGGTGCAACGGATGACGCAGTCCATGCCGGTGGCCTCACTCATAACGCAGCGCCGATGCGGGGTCGGTGCGCGCCGCGCGCCAGGCCGGATAGATGGTTGCCAACAGGCACATGACCAGCGCGATGACCGCAACCAGCGCCACGTCGTAGGGTTCGACCGACGTTGGCACGCCGCTGATGTAATAAACGTCCGACGGCATCAGCTCGCTGCCTGTCAGGCCCTCGATGAACTTGACGATGATGGAAAGATTCTGCGAAAGCAGCACGCCGCTGACGACGCCCATCGCGACGCCCACGATGCCGATGACCGTGCCCTGCACCATGAATACCCGCATCACGGAGCCGGGCGACAGGCCCAGCGTGCGAAGGATCGCGATGTCGGCCTGCTTGTCCTGCACCAGCATCACCAGTGACGAGACCAGGTTGAATGCCGCGATGGCGATCACCAGCGACAACAGCACGAACATGATGGTTTTTTCCATCTTCAGCGAACGGAAGAAGTTTTCGTGGTCGCGGGTCCAGTCGCGCACGCGGTACATGCCATCCATCTGGTTGGCCAGGCTGCGCGCCACCGACCAGGCGTCCCAGATGTCGTCGAGTTTCAACCTCACGCCGGTGACGCCGTCGCCCATGCGCATCAGGCGTTGCGCGTCCTGCAGGTGGATGACAGCGAGCCCGAAGTCATAT
Organism: Gammaproteobacteria bacterium; assembly: GCA_026398715.1. Next base: position 4,419 of record JAPLSI010000107.1, on the reverse strand, counting down.
TCCTGGGCACCGACCTCGAAGATGCCGGAAACCTCGAATCGTCGCGCCCGTGGAATCGGACCGATCGGCGTGACGGTCGCCTCGGAAACGAACACGTTGACCGAATCGCCGACGCCCACGCCGAGCATCTGCGCCAGTTCCTTGCCCAGGATGATGCGGTACTTGCCGGGCTGCAGGTCGTCGAGCCGGCCTTGCTTCATCTTCTCGCCAAGGATGGAAACTGCCGGTTCGTAGGCCGGCAGGACGCCGCGGATCAACGCACCTTGTCGGCGCGAACCTTGCAGCAGGGTTTCAGTCTGCACATAAGGCGCAGCGCCCAGCACCCGCGGATCCTTCTTGCTGACCTCGATGGCCTGCTGCCAGTTGACCAGCGGCCCGTCCAGCCCGTCGATGGTGGCGTGCGAGACCATGCCGAGGATTCTTTCCCGCAACACTTCCTGGAAGCCGTTCATCACCGAAATGGTGGTGATCAACGCCATCACCCCGATCATGATGCCGAGGATGGAGGCCAGCGAGATGAAGGAGATGAATCCATTGCGGCGCTTGGCGCGCAGGTAGCGCAGACCGATGGAGAACGACAGGGGTTGGAACATGGACATCCTTGGTGGCTCAGCCCGACATTGTCGCAAGAGCGGGGCCGGAATTGCCGATTGGACCGCCTGATGCCAGCCGAAGTTGCCTGCGGGCAGCGACAGGCAGGGTATCGGGCCACCAGTTCCACTGGACTGAACGACCTGCGGCGTCCGCCGCCTGCAGGCAGGCCATCGGACCGCGAAGGCCCAGTCGAACCCGGGAAAACAGGCGCGGCGGCCGCCCGACGCACAGCAGGACGGCCCAACTGCCGTCCCCGGCGATGCGCAGGACCTGGGCCGGACGGGTCGCCATGCGGCGGATGGAAATGAATGCTGAAACGAGGATGGCCACGGCACCCAGCCCGCAGGCGACCCGCGGAAGGGCGCTCAGGAACAGGGAAATGCCGGCGAGCAAGGCGAGAACGCCATGGGCTGCGCACAGCAGCCGCGAGGGGCGCCAGTCAATGAGGAAGCTCGACGATGACCTGGACAATGGACTGCAACTCCGGATCGGTAGGCCGTTCGCGGCCCATGCACCATTGCCAGAGCTTATCGTCCTCGCAATCGAGCAGTCGTAGGAATCGCCCTCTTTCGGCATCGTCCGCCTCGGGCCATCGCCGGTCGAGATAGCGCAGCATCAGCTGGTCCAGCTCGCGCATTCCGCGCCGGCAACGCCAGCGAAGCCTGCGGATTTCAGCGTCGTCCATTGCCAGGGGACCCGACAGGTCCTGCCTGTCAGGCGCCGCGCCGGCGCAGCATCAGTTGCTTGATCTCGCCGATCGCCTTGGCAGGGTTCAATCCCTTCGGGCAGGTGCGGGTGCAATTCATGATGGTGTGGCAGCGATACAGCTTGAACGGATCCTCGAGGTCGTCCAGGCGCACGCCGGTGTCCTCGTCACGCGAATCGATGATCCATCGGTAGGCCTGCAACAGGACCGCGGGGCCGAGATAGCGATCGCCATTCCACCAATAGCTGGGGCACGACGTGCTGCAGCAGGCGCACAGGATGCACTCGTAAAGCCCATCGAGCTTGGCCCGGTCTTCCTTCGACTGCAGTCGCTCGGATGCCGGCGGCGCGCTCTGGCTGCGCAGCCAGGGCTTGATGGATGCGTACTGCGCGTAGAACTGCGTAAGGTCCGGCACCAGGTCCTTCACCACCGGCATGTGCGGCAGCGGATAGATCGGCACTTCCTTCTTGCCGCACTCGTCGATGCCCTTGGTGCAGGCCAGCGTGTTGGCGCCGTCGATGTTCATCGCGCAGGAGCCGCAGATGCCCTCGCGGCAGGAACGCCGGAAGGTCAGCGTCGGGTCCACTTCGTTCTTTATCTTGATCAGCGCGTCCAGCACCATCGGCCCGCAGGTGTCGAGGTCCACGTCGTAGGTGTCGGTGCGCGGGTTGTCCGCATCGTCCGGATTCCAGCGATAGATCTTGAAGCTGCGCACGTTCTTCGCGCCAGTGGGCGCGGGGAAGTGCTTGCCCTTCGTGACCTTGGAATTTTTCGGAAGCGTGAACTCGGCCATCGTATTGGGTCTCAGTACTTGCGTTCTTTCGGTGGAATCACGTTGACGTCGCTGCTGAGCACGCTGAGGTGCACGGGGCGATAGTCGATCTTCGTTCCGCCCTGCTCGTCCACCCAGCACAGGGTGTGCTTCATCCAGTTGACGTCGTCGCGGCTGCCGAAATCCTCGCGGGCATGCGCACCGCGCGATTCCTTGCGGTTTTCGGCCGACACCATGGTGGCCACGGCCTGGCCCAGCAGGTTCTGCAGTTCCATGGTTTCGATCAAATCCGAATTCCATACCAGCGAGCGATCGCTGACCTTCACGTCTTCGAACGAGCGGAATGCCTCTGTGATCTTTGCGACACCTTGCTGCAAGGTTTCGCCGGTACGGAACACCGCCGCGTCGTTCTGCATGATGTGCTGCATGTTGTCGCGGATGACCGCCGTCGGCGTGCCGCCGTTGGCGTGGCGCAGCAGGTCCAGGTTGGCCAGCGACTTGTCGCAGGCCGATGCCGGCAGCGACTTGTGCGAGGCGCCCGGCTTGATGGTCTCGCCGCAACGGTTGGCCACGGCTCGACCGAATACCACCAGGTCGAGCAGCGAATTCGAACCCAGGCGATTGGCGCCATGCACCGACACGCAGGCAGCTTCGCCAATCGAATACAGGCCGGGCACGACGGTATTGGGATCGCCGTCCTTCAGCGTGACCACTTCGCCGTGGTAGTTGGTCTGCAGTCCGCCCATGTTGTAGTGCACGGTCGGCAGCACCTGGATCGGCTGGCGCGTTACATCCACGCCGGCGAAGATCTTCGCGGTCTCGGCGATGCCTGGCAACTTCTCGTGGATGATCGCGGGATCGAGGTGGGTCAGGTCGAGATGGATGTGGTCCTTCTTCGGACCTACACCGCGGCCTTCGCGGATTTCGATGGTCATCGAGCGGCTGACCATGTCGCGCGGGGCCAGGTCCTTCACGCTGGGCGCGTAGCGCTCCATGAAGCGCTCGCCGCTGGAGTTGCGCAGGATGCCGCCTTCACCGCGCACGCCTTCGGTAATCAGGCAGCCGGCGCCGTAGATGCCGGTCGGATGGAACTGCACGAACTCCATGTCCTGCAGCGGCAGGCCCGCACGCAGCGCCATGCCGCCGCCGTCGCCGGTGCAGGTATGCGCCGACGTCGCGGAAAAATAGGCGCGGCCGTAGCCGCCGGTGGCAAGCACGGTGCCATGGGCACGGAACAGGTGCAGCGTGCCGTCGCTCATGTCCAGCGCAAGCACGCCACGGCAGGCGCCTTCCGAATCCATGATCAGGTCGAGCGCGAAATATTCGATGAAGAACTGCGCATCGTGCTTGAGCGACTGCTGGTACAGCGTATGCAGGATGGCGTGGCCGGTGCGGTCGGCGGCAGCACAGGTGCGCTGCGCCGGCGGGCCTTCGCCGTAGCGGGTGGTCATGCCGCCGAACGGGCGCTGGTAGATCTTGCCTTCGTCGGTACGCGAGAACGGCACGCCGTAGTGCTCGAGCTCGATGATGGCCGGAATCGCTTCGCGGCACATGTATTCGATGGCGTCCTGATCCCCGAGCCAGTCGCTGCCCTTCACCGTGTCGAAGAAGTGATAGCGCCAGTCGTCCTCGCCCATGTTGCCCAGCGCGGCGGAGATGCCGCCCTGCGCGGCGACGGTATGCGAGCGCGTCGGGAAAACCTTGGTCAGGCAGGCCGTGCGCAGGCCCTTCGCGGCAAGGCCGAGCGTGGCTCGAAGGCCCGCGCCGCCGGCGCCGACCACGATCATGTCGTACTGGTGTTCGGTGATCTTGTAGGCAGTGGTCATTGGGGGCTCAGGCGGTGAAGGCGATGCGGCCAATAGCGATTGCGGAGGCCAGCGCGCCGAAGGCGTAGGCGAACTTGACGGCGACTTGCAGGGCAATTTCCAGCCAGCCGTGCACGTAGTCCTCGATCACCACCTGCAGGCCCAACTGCGCATGCCAGAACAGCGAGAGCACGAAGGCGAGCAGCAGCGAGGCGTTGAGGGGTTGCGCCAGGGTCTGGCGAACGGTGAAGTGGTCGGCGCCGATCAGGCCCAGCGCCAGCCAGATGAACCAGGGCGCCAGCAGGAGCAGCGCCATGGCCGTAAGGCGCTGCACCCACCAGTGGCCGACGCCGTCCTTGGCCGAACCCAGGCCGCGCGCAAGCGCGAGAGGATGACGAAGGCTCATGGTGCGCCCCCGGCATTGATGCCCAGGTAGGCGACCAGCGCCGTCAGGACGATTGCCAGTGCCACGACGGTCCTGCCACTGGCATAGACCTTCGGCATCTCGAATCCCCAGCCGATGTCCCACAGCAAGTGCCGGA
>JAPLSI010000258.1 GCA_026398715.1 Gammaproteobacteria bacterium | reverse complement strand
CTGCCGTTCGTGGCAGGGCTGCTGTGGTGGCTGCTTAAGTCCCGCTGGCAGCCGGTGCGCGAAGCGCCGGTGCGCTGGTTCTGGCTGATCCTGGTCACGCTGCTGGCGCATCCGGTCATCGATGCCTTTACCGTTTACGGCACCCAGCTGCTCTGGCCCCTGGCGCTGCCGCCGACCATGTGGTCGAGCCTGTTCATCATCGATCCACTGTTCACGCTGCCCTTGTTCGTTGCCTGCGTGGCGGCGTGGTGGCTGGGCCAGAAGCCCGGCGCACAACGCGCGCTGGCCATCGGCCTGTTGCTGAGCGGCAGTTACCTGGGATGGTCGCAAATCGCCAAGTGGCGAGTCGATGCCGTCGCCGAGTCGAGCCTGGCCGCGCTTGGCTTGCAGGACGCGCCGCGCGTTTCCACACCCATGCCGTTCACCACCTTGCTGTGGCGGGTGGTGGTGATGACGCCGAACGGATTCATGGAGGGGCAGCGATCCCTGGTGGCCGATAGCGGGCCGATGCAATTCATCGAGCACGCCAGCGACACCGACGGCCTGGATGCGACCGAGACGTATCCGGCCGTTCGCGAATTGCTCTGGTTCACACACGGCTTCCTGAAGGCACAGCGCCAGGAGGGAGAACTGGTGCTGGCCGACCTGCGCATGGGCGGACCTGCGCATGGGCGCGGAGCCCGATTACAGTTTCCGCTTCGTGGTGGCGCGCGCGGGCGAGGATGGATGGCAGCCGATTCCGCCCCGCCAGCTGAAGTGGCCATGGGCGGCGTCGCGGCGCTTGCCCGACGTGTGGACCCGGATCTGGCAATCGCCCAAGGCGGGAGAAAACCGATGAGCTCGCCAAGGCCCGATCTTTCGTCCTTGCCGCCAGGCCTGCGCAGCAAGCTGCAGGCGCAGCTCGACCGGCTGCCCGCTGAGCTTCGCGACAACCTGCATGCACAGTTGGCAAGGGTGCCGCCGGACCAGTTGGCGCGCTTCGTCGAGCGCAGTTCGCCCTTGCTCGACAAAGCGCTGGCCAGGGTGGAGCAGGTGCAGTCGGGCATGTCCCCGCGACATGACAGCAAAACGAGGTTTGCAACGACCGGGCACTACAACAGCACCGTGCAACCGGGCGACCGGCCCGGGCTGGTGGGCAAGATATTGTTCGTGCTCGCGGTGATCGCGGTGTTCGCGACCTTGCTCTAGGCGGCGCGGTCCTGCGCGGATTCGGACAACGCGTTGAAATACTCGCGCGTCAGCCGGATCTGCTCGTCGGCTGATTCCGCGCGATTGACCACGGCGCGGAAGGTCGCATTTTCCGGCCGGTCCTTCGCATACCAGCCCAGGTGCTTGCGGGCGATGCGCACGCCTGCCAGTTCGCCATAGAAGTCGTGCAGGTGTCGCAGGTGGCCGACCAGGATGTCGCGCACCTGTGCGGGCGTCGGCGGCGGCAGGTGTTCGCCGGTTTCCAGGAAGTGGGCGATCTCGCGGAATATCCAGGGCCGGCCCTGCGCCGCCCGCCCCACCATCACGGCATCGGCGCCGGTGACGTCGAGCACAAACCGCGCGCGCTCCGGCGAATCCACGTCACCGTTGGCCAGCACGGGAATCCGCACCGCCGCCTTGATGGCTGCGATGGTCTCGTACTCCGCTTCGCCCAGGTACTGGTCGGCACGGGTGCGGCCGTGCACGGCCAGCGCCGCGATGCCGCTGTCCTGTGCGATGCGCGCGATGGCAAGGCCGTTCCTGTTTTCCCGGTTCCAGCCGGTGCGGATCTTCAGCGTCACCGGTGCATCCACGGCCGCGACGACGGCGGCCAGGATGCGCCCGACCAGCGCTTCGTCCTGCAACAACGCCGAGCCTGCCCAGACATTGCAGACCTTCTTCGCCGGGCAGCCCATGTTGATGTCGATGATCTGCGCGCCATGGTCGACGTTGTAGCGCGCGGCTTCCGCCATTACGCGCGGATCGGTGCCGGCGATCTGCACACTGATCGGCGCGGGTTCGTCGGCATGGTCCATGCGATGCAGGGATTTCGATGTATGCCACAGCCGCGGCTCGGACGTGGTCATCTCCGAGACGCACAAACCGGCGCCCAGGCGCTTGCACAGCATGCGGAACGGCTTGTCGGTGACCCCCGCCATGGGCGCGAGCACCACCGGGGTGGTGATCGCGTAGGGCCCGATATTGAAGGGGCGGACGCCGCTCAATTCAGCGAGAGCAGGACACCGGCGATGGTGGCCGTCATCAATGTCGCCAGCGATCCGCCCAGCACGGCGCGCATGCCGAACCGGGCAAGGTCCGCGCGGCGATCCGGAGCAAGGCCGCCGATGCCGCCGATCTGGATGGCGATGGAGGCGAAGTTGGCAAAACCGCACAACGCGTAGGTAAGGATCAGCCGCGAGTGTTCGCTGATCATGCCGATGCCGTCGCCGACCGGTGTCGCCGCCAATTGCAGGTAGGCGATGAATTCGTTCAGCACGACTTTCTGGCCGATCAGGCCGCCGGCGGTTACCGCATCGTTCCACTCGATGCCGATCACCCAGGCGATGGGCGCCAGCACGTAGCCGAGGATCAGGCCGAGGTTCAGGCGGATCGGGCCGTCCGCGACGCCGTTGTTGAGCATCATGTTCAGGCTCTGGTAGCCGCCGGCATGCCAGTCGCCCATCCAGCCGATGACGTAGTTGACCATCGCGATCAGCGCGACGAAGGCCAGCAGCATCGCGGCGATGTTGATCGCCAGGCGCATGCCGTCCGATGCGCCGCCGGCGGCGGCATCGATGATGTTCTTGCTTTCGCGCTCCACGTGCACGCGCACGGTGCCGCCGGTCAGCGGCACGCCGGTTTCCGGGATCAGGATCTTGGCGATGAGCAGCGTCGCCGGCGCGGCCATGATGGACGCCGCCAGGAAGTGCTTGGCGAACATCTGCTGCATCGCCGGGTCGGTGCCCGCAAGCAAGCCGATATAGACCGCCATCACGCCGCCGGCGATATGCGCCATGCCGCCGATCATCATGGTGAGCAATTCGGAATTGGTCATCTTGCTGATGTAGGGGCGCACGGTCAGCGGCGCCTCGGTCTGGCCGATGAACACGCTGGCGCAGACGCTGGTGGTTTCGGCGCCGGACACGCGCATCACCTTGGTGATGACCCATGCCATGCCCTGCACGATCCGCTGCATGACGCCTATGTGGTAGAGGATGGCCATGAACGAGGCGAAGAAGATCACCGTCGGCAAGGCATGGAAGATGAAGACGAATCCGTACTTCTTCTGGTCGTTGAAGCCGCCCAGGATCATGTCGGCGCCGGCGTTGGTGAATCCGATCAGCGTCACGAACACTTGCCCGAGGCCGCTGAATATCGCGCTGCCGATGTCGGTGCGCAGGACGAACGCGGCGAAGGCGATCTGCAGCGCCACGCCGGTCGCCACCAGGCGCCAGTCGACGCGTTTCTTGTTGTCTGAAAAGAGCCAGGCGATGGACAGGAGGACGGACAGGCCGAACAGGCCGAAAAGAATCTGGCTCATGGTTTATGCGGAATTCCCCGGGTGATGCCGAAGGGTAGAGCAGGCAAAGGACCGTAGCAAGGCGCGGCGCCCGGGCCGCCTGAACGGGTCAGTCCGAGTCGCGCGCGACCACGCGGTTGCGCCCGGTGCGCTTGGCGGTGCGCAGGCGCAGGTCGGCATTGCGCATCAGTCCCGATACGTCCACCGCGTCCCCGGGGCAGCTGGACATGCCGGCGCTGAAGGTCAGCTTGCGCTGCTCGATGTCCTCGCCGGGCTGGAAGCAAGAGGCGGCCACCTTGCGCCGCAGCTGGTCCACGCGCTCCCAGGCCGCGCCCAGGGGCTGGCGCAATACCAGCACGAACTCTTCGCCGCCCACGCGCAGCAGTGGTTCGTCCCGGCGCAGCTCGAGGCGCAGGGTTTCGACGACATGCTTGAGTGCGCGATCGCCTGCCTGGTGTCCCAGTTCGTCGTTGATCTGCTTGAAATAGTCCAGGTCCAGCAGCGCGATGCAGAGCGTGTCGCCCTCGGCGCGGCAATCGCTGATGATCTGCGGCACGCGATGGTTGAGGAACGTGCGGTTGGGCAAGCCAGTCAGCCCGTCGGTGCCCGACATCTGCACGAGCCGCTGCATGCGGAACACGATCAGCGTCGTTACCAGGGTGGATGCGAACAACAGGAAGGTGCGCTGCAGTTGCGTGGACACGTGCACGGTGCCGTACTCGGCGGACACCAGCGGCTCGGTCGCCGTCATGATGAACCACGCCGACAGTGCGCCGAATTGCAGCATCGCCAGGGCGCCTGCCAGCAAGGTGACGCGGGCGTCGTTGCGCAAGGCCGTGGCCAGTACCACCAGCGGGTAGAAACACCAGACCACGACGCTGTTCAATCCGGCGGCCGGCAGGCGCAGGGCCAGCAGCAGCAACACCATGCTGACCACGGTTACATCGAAGCTGGCGGAAAGATAAGGCAGCCAGCGATAGCGGCGGCGACGTCGCGCCAGGGTCAGCCACACCTGGCTGAGCAACATGGCCATGCCGACGCCCGTGAAACCGATCATCGACTCGTAGCTGCCGCCCCCGGTGTAGAAGTTGATCAGGGGCAGCGCGATCAGCAGGGTCGACAACAACAACCGGAATCGCGCCAGCAGGACTTCGCCGTCTGCACCCAGTTCCAGCAGGATGTCATCAGGTGCTTCGCGCAGGGACCGATTGAGCTCGGCGAAGGTGTCGCGCAGTGTATTCACGGGCCGGCGGGTTATGGGGTCGTGGGCCAGCATAGCCCCTGCCCGCCAAGCTGTCAGGCAGACAGTCCGAACCAGGCGACCCACAGCCCGAGCACCGCGAACACCGCAGCGGCCGTCCACCGCGCGGCGCGCAAGGGCAGGCGATGCGCGAAGCGCGCGCCCAGCAACACCACGGGCACGTTGGCCAGCAGCATGCCAACCGTCGTGCCGGTGATGACTTGCCACAAGGGCGAGTACTTCGCCGCGAGAACCACGGTCGCCACCTGCGTCTTGTCGCCGATCTCCACCAGGAAGAAGGCCACCAGCGTGGCCAGGAACGGGCCGTACTTCGGCGCCTTGACTTCGTCTTCTTCCAGCTTGTCGGGCACAAGCGCCCAGGCGGCGACGGCGAGGAAGCACACCACGACGCCCCAGCGAAGCACTTCGGGCGCCAGCAAGCCGGCCAGCCAGGATCCGGCCCAGGCCGACAGCGCATGGTTGACCAGCGTTGCCGCCAGGATGCCCCAGATGATCGGCCAGGGTCGGCGGTAGCGGGCGGCGAGCAGCAAGGCGAGTAACTGAGTCTTGTCGCCGATTTCGGCCAGGGCGACGGTCAGTGTCGAGATCAGCAGGGCTTCCATGCGCATTGCTCCAGGCATCGAGTGCAAAAAAATCCCGGCGCAGGTGGACTGCGCCGGGTCTGTGGAGGCTGGATTTTACGCCTTACCTAGCGCGAGGGGGTGGCTGCCACGGGCGCGGTCGCCGGGGCAAGGACGATTACCTCGACGCTTTCATTGCCTTGTTCATCAATGCTGCGGTACTCGCTGACCTGTTCTTCCCACTGTCCAGGCAACGCCGCGGGTGCGCGCGGCGCTGCGCCGGCACGCGGGACGGGCGGCGCTGGCGGAGCCGGCTGCACCGGGGGCACGCCGGGCACGGCACGTGGCGCCGGCGGCGGTTCCATGAAGGGCAGCGGACGGGACTTCGGCACGGTGACCGTCACCGAGGTCGGCTTGCGATCGCGCAGCACATCAAGCTTCAGCTGGCTGCCGGCCTTTTCGTCGCGCAGTTCGCGCATCACGTCGCGCGGCGACTCCACTGGCTTGCCCGCGACGCGCTGGATCACGTCGCCCGATTGCAGTGCCTTGAGTTCCGGACCACTGCTCAGCACGAGCACGCCTTTGTCGGTCCCGAAATAACGACCCAGGCCGGCATCGACCGACGACAGGTTCAGGCCCTGCCAGCGGAACGCCTGGTAAATGGCGGGCAGGCCGCAATCATCGTCGCCCTTCTTGCAATCCTTCATCGGCCCCATGCGCTCGATGTCCATCTCGACGCCGCGCGGCAACATCATCATGCGCTTGTGGTGTTCGCCATCGCCGCCTGGCATGCCGGGCAAACGCTCGCTGCGGTTGAAGGCGAACACGCGCGTGATGTCGTCGGCCTTCACATCGGCGCTGAAGCTCTTGCCCTGCCGCGCATAACGAAGTTTCACGACCTGGCCCTGCTTGAGCTTGCCGAGCAATACGCGGGCATTTTCCACCGCCGCCGCGCCGCTGCCGGTGATGGTCTTGCCGTCCACCGACAGCAGTACGTCGTCGGTGCGCAAGCCTGCTTTCTGCGCCGGGCTATCGGGTGTGACGGCGGCGATGCGAACGCCGGCCGCAGCCGGGTTCGGCGCCATCACGATGCCCAGGCCCGGTCCGCGCTTGAAAGCCTCCGGCGCAAAGTGGATCTCGTCGCCTTCAATGTCGAACTTGCCGCCTTTCGGCATGCGCCTGATCTGGATGTCGCGAATGCTGCCGTCGTCTTCCTCGATGTGCATTTCGGGATGACCTTCAGGACCCATCCGTTCGATGCGGATCTTGCGCTTGCCGCCCTCGGGGCCCATGCGCTCGATCATCATGGCGTGGTCCATGCCGCGTTCTTTCCATCCGGGACCGTCGTGTTTTTCGGTGCGTACGATCACGCGCACGTCGGAACCATCGCCCAGTTCCCGGGACAGGACCTTGATGCGTTCGACCAGGCGGTCGATCTCCGCCTTGGCGGCCTTCTGTTCGGCCGTAGCGGCTTTCGGGGCCTGCGCCGGCTCCGACGCCAGCGCCGTGCCCGAAGCGAGCGCCGAGGCAATCAGCAGCGGCAGTATGCGTGTGTTGATCATGGTGTTCTCCTGGAAATCGTGTGTGGAAATCGGCTGCGGGGATGAGGTGCTGCGATCAATAGGCGGCTACCAGCGCGACGTCGAGGTTGCCCCCTTCGGCGGCGAGGTAATGGCGGGAGGTTTCCACGGCGGCGATGTTGCGCATCAGTTCCACGCGCTGTTGCCAGAGTGAAAGTTGGGTCGTGGCGTCGGGGCCTGACTCGAGCTCGGCATCCAGCGCCGCCAACTTGTCTTCCAGCGCCAGGCTCAGCGCAGCCGCGCTGCCACTGCTGGCGCCGTCGTCGCTGGCGGCCGACACCAGGCGTTCCAGGCGGGCGGATTCGGACATCAGCGAGGCGAGTTGCGCGCGCGATTCGCCCGCGCTTGCTGTGGTGGTCGGTGCCCCGGCCTGCGACGGAGCGGTGGCCGACGGATCGGGATACCAGCCGCGAGGCAACAGGGCGAGTGCGAGCAGGCCGGCCGCCAAAGCCATCGGCCAGCGTGGCATGCGGCGACGCTTGTCCAGGCGTGCAGCCAGCGCCGGCCACGCCGAACGGTCCGGCGTTTCCAGCGGCAGCGCCGCCAGTGCCTGGGCCAGCGGGATGCGCGGCAGGTTGAATTCTTGGTCATCCATGGGCCATTACCTCGGTGTCCAGGTGCAGCAGGGCGCGCAGCTTGCGGGTGCCGCGGGCCAGTTGCGATTTCGAAAACGAGACGCTCTTGCCGGTGGCGAGCGCGATCTCTTCATGGGTGTAGCCTTCCGCGTGATAGAGCCAGATGACGCTTCGTGTCGCGCCCGGCAGCCGTGCCAGGGCCTGGCCCAGGATGGCGGCGTCCGCCGCGCGCGGCGGCAGCATCAGGTCGGTCGCCGGCAGTTCGGATTCGTCCATGCCGTCATCGCTGAGGAAGCGGCCACGGCGGCGCAGCAGCATCAGCGATTCGTTCACCGCGATTTGCCGCAGCCAGCCCCAGAAGGGCGAGTCGCCGCGAAATTCCCCGAGCCGGTCGAACAGTTTCAGCATGGTGTCCTGCAGGATGTCCTGGGCTTCCTCGCGCTGGCCGGTGAGACGCAGCGCAAGCGTGAAGACGGGCCGCTCGAACCAGCGATACAACTGCTCGAAGGCCGCCGGCTCGCCGGCGCGTGCGCGGGCAAGCAGGGCCTTGGGCACGTCGATCGCGAAGGACGAGGTTGGGCTCACACTGGGCATGGATGCACCCGGGCGGAAAAGGGTCGCAGCCGGTTCGACCGGCGAAGGGGCGGGGGATTCCTTATACTCCCCGCAACTTCACGCGGGAGCGGTTCCGATGGCTGGCACGACCTTGTTGACCTTCATCGTGGTGCTGGCCGGCATCATCGTCCTGATCAAGACGGTGCGCATGGTGCCCCAGGGCTTCGAATGGACCGTCGAGCGCTTCGGCAAGTACACCCACACCATGTCGCCGGGCCTGCACTTCCTGATGCCCATTGCCCAGACCGTCGGCCGCAAGGTCAACATGATGGAGCAGGTGCTGGACGTGCCCAGCCAGGACGTCATCACCAAGGACAACGCGGTGGTGAAGGTGGACGGCGTGATCTTCTTCCAGGTATTGGACGCGGCCAAGGCCGCCTATGAAGTGTCCAACCTCGAGCAGGCGACGGTCGCCCTGGTGATGACCAACATCCGTACCTCGATCGGCTCGATGGATCTCGACGAGTCGCTGTCAAAGCGCGACGAGATCAACGCCAAGCTGCTGTCGGTGGTGGACGTGGCCACGCATCCGTGGGGCATCAAGGTCAACCGGATCGAACTCAAGGACATCCAGCCGCCGCGCGACCTGATCGATTCGATGGCGCGGCAGATGAAGGCCGAGCGCGAGAAGCGCGCGCAGATCCTGGAAGCGGAAGGTTCGCGCGCCTCCGAGATCCTGCGCGCCGAAGGCGAGAAGACCGCCGCCGTACTGCAGGCCGAAGGCAAGAAGGAAGCCGCGTTCCGCGAGGCAGAAGCGCGTGAGCGCCTGGCCGAAGCCGAAGCCAAGGCGACCCAGGTCGTCTCGCTGGCGATCTCGCAGGGCAACGTGCAGGCCATCAACTACTTCATCGCCCAGAAATACATCGAGGCGCTGAAGGATTTCGCGACCTCGCCGAACCAGAAATTGTTCATGCTGCCGATGGAAGTGACCGGCGTGCTCGGTTCGCTGGCCGGCATCGCCGAACTGGCGAAGGACTCACTGGGCGGCAAGGCCGGTCCGGTCGCCGTGCCGCCGAAGCCGCCGCGCCTGGAGGGCTGACCGATGCGCGTTGAAGTCATTGCCTGGGCCTGCCTGTCGCTGGCCCTGATATCGGCCGAAGTGATGGCGCCGGGCGTCTTCCTGCTGTGGCTGGGCATCGCCGCGGCCGTGGTCTTCGGCGTGGTGCTGCTGGTGCCCGGTATTCCGATCCTTTGGCAGGCGCTGGGCTTCATCGTACTGAGCTTCGCGTCCATCGCCGTTTACCGGAAACACTTCCGGCAGGACGCGGAACGCAACGACCAGCCCCTGCTCAATCGCCGCGCGGAACACTTCATCGGCAAGAACTTCGTCCTGGAATCAGCCATCGTCAACGGCTCCGGCCGCCTGAAGATCGGCGATGCTTTCTGGACCGTCACCGGCGAAGACCTGCCGGTCGGCACCCGCGTGCGCGTCGTGCAATCCGACGGCATGGTCCTGACTGTCGTCGCCGACTAGGCTCTCGAAGCGGTTACGCGTACAGGCGGTTGGGCGTTACGGCGAGGCAGGGGTCGGTATTCACTTCGAGTCGCTGCACTCGCGCCTGCCGGCGCTCGCGCGACTTTGTCGAAGCAAACACCGCCCCCCGCTCCCATACGCAATCCGTACTTCTGTCCTTGCTGTCCTCCCGACTAAGTACTCCTACAAGACTTCCACTTCGTCTCGGAGAATTGGCTTGTCATAGTGAGCGCGCGACGGGCTCGTCGGTGTCGTTCTTATGCTGTACCAGCGCGGCTTGTCACGTGGTGGAGCCACGTGTGCACTTCCCTTGATGTTTCGCGGCTACGGATTGCGATCGCGGCATCGACTTTGCTCCATTCTTCGGACGTGGTTGGACCACGTCTGCTTCTGACCCGCTTAGGGCGTTGGTGAATGGGTCGACGTCTGGGGAGGGCGTGTTCGGCCGAGTGGGGCATGACGCCAGGAACGGCGGCGTGTAAAAAACAGGACGTTTTTTCCACGACGCGGACGAACACGCCCTTTCCCGGCGCCGCGCGCAACCTCGTAAACCGCTCTTGACGTGAAGACGACCTGCCGAAATGCGATAATGGCGGTCTTTCCGCCGGGACGGGTCCTGATGACCAAGCAGACTGTTTTCAACGCCACCCATCGCGCCCTCGGCGCGAAGATGGTCGACTTCGGTGGCTGGGACATGCCCATCCATTACGGATCGCAGATCGACGAGCACCACCAGGTGCGCCGCGACGCGGGCATGTTCGACGTGTCGCACATGACCGTGCTCGACATGCACGGCGACCAGGTCCGTCCTTTCCTGCGCATGCTGGTCGCCAACTCCGTGGACAAGCTGACGAAGTCGGGCAAGGCGCTGTATTCGGCCATGCTCGACGCTACGGGCGGCGTGGTGGACGACCTGATCATCTACTACATGCGCGAGGATTTCTTCCGCGTGGTGGTCAATGCTGCAACGCGGGACAAAGACGTCGCGTGGATCACTGAGAAAGCCGCGCCCTTCGGCATCGACATCAAGGAGCGCCGCGACCTGGCGATGGTGGCCGTGCAAGGCCCGAACGCGCGCGACAAGGTGATGGGCCTGTTGTCGCCCGACGCCGCCGCGCGGGTCGCCAAGCTGGGCAAGTTCGTGGCTGCGGATGCCGACGGGCTGTTCGTCGCGCGCACCGGCTACACCGGCGAGGACGGCTTCGAGATCATGGTGCCGGAGACGCAGGCGGTGGATTTCTGGAATCGTCTGCTCGCTGCGGGCGTGAAGCCGGCGGGACTTGGCGCGCGCGATACCTTGCGCCTGGAAGCAGGCATGGCCCTGTACGGCCAGGACATGGACGAGAGTGTGTCGCCGCTGGAAGCGGGCCTGTCATGGACGGTGGCGTTCGACGAGGGACGCGACTTCGTCGGCCGCGCCGCGCTGGAAGCGCAGAAGGCGGCCGGCGTGCCGCGACAGATGATCGGGCTGGTGCTCGACGAGAAGGGCGTGCTGCGCCATGGCCAGGCCGTCTTCACGGCGGCGGGCGAGGGCGAGATCCTGTCCGGTACGTTCTCGCCGACCCTGGGCAAGGCCATCGCACTGGCCCGCGTACCGGCGGGCGACACCGGCGCGGTCGAGGTGGATATCCGCGGAAAGCGCCTGCCGGTTCGCGTGGTCCGCTATCCCTTCGTGCGCGATGGCGCCGCCCAAGCCGGCGTCTGACCGGCTAAACTATCCACTCCCGACGCACCATCCAGCCAACACGAGTCCAGTCATGAGCGAAATCCCAGGCGACCTGAAATTCCTCAAATCCCACGAGTGGGCCCGCGTCGAAGACAACGGACAGGTCACCGTCGGAATTTCCGATCATGCCCAGGGCTTGTTGGGCGACCTGGTCTACGTCGAGCTTCCCGAAGTCGGCGACACCGTCACCACCGGCGGCGCGGTTGCCGTGGTCGAATCGGTGAAGGCCGCCTCCGACGTGTACAGCCCGGTTTCCGGCAAGGTCGTCGCGGTCAATGACGCGCTGGCCGACAAGCCCGAAACCATCAACGAAGACGCCTACGGCGAAGGCTGGATCCTGGTCGTG
This sequence comes from Gammaproteobacteria bacterium, assembly GCA_026398715.1. Next base: position 2,851 of record JAPLSI010000258.1, on the reverse strand, counting down.
CAGCCCGACGACATGGAGCAGATGAATGAACTGCTCTCGCCGGACGAATACGCCGAATTGATCGAAGGCGAAGACCACTGATCAACGGTTGCCACCGCCGCCGCCCCGGCCGCCCTGTGCGGCCGGTGTGCTTTTCAGCCCCCGACATTTCCTGACCAAGAAGCCCGCCCATGCCGTTCGTACCGCATACCGAATCCGACGTCGCCGCCATGCTGAAGGCCATCGGCGCCAGCAGCATCGATGACCTGTTCGACGAAATTCCGTCCGAGCTGATCATCAAGTCCCTGGCCAAGGTGCCCGAGACCGCCAACGAAATGGAAGTCGTGCGGCTGATGCAGGCGCGCGCACGGCAGGACGAGACGACGCTGAACTTCGCCGGCGCCGGCGCCTACGAACACCACATCCCGGCCGCCATCTGGCAGATCGTCGGCCGCGGCGAGTTCTACTCGGCGTACACGCCCTACCAGGCCGAGGCCAGCCAGGGCACGCTGCAGCTGATCTACGAATACCAGACCATGATGACCCGCCTCACCGGCATGGACATCAGCAATGCCTCGATGTACGACGGCGCCACTGCGGTCGCGGAAGCGGTGCTGATGGCCGAGCGCAGCCAGAAGAAGGGTGGCGCACATCGCGTGCTGGTGCCCGAGTCGCTGCACCCGGCCTATCGGCGCACGCTGAAGGCCATCATCGAGATGCAGGGCATCGAGATCGTGACGCTGCCTTGCCCGACCGGGCGCCTCGAGCTGTCGACGCTCGAATCCGTGCAGGGCGAGTTCACTGCGCTGGTCATCCCGCAGCCGAACTTCTTCGGCGTGCTGGAGGAAGTGGATGCCTTGACCGACTGGGCGCAGGCGCGCGGCGCGCTCGCGATCGCCGTGGTCAACCCGATGTCGCTGGCGCTGCTGAAGGCGCCCGGACGCTGGGGCGCGAAGGGCGCGGACATCACCTGTGGCGACGGCCAGCCGCTGGGCGTGCCGATGTCGTCGGGCGGCCCGTTCTTCGGTTTCCTGGCGTGCCGCAAGGACATCGTGCGCAACATGCCCGGCCGCATCGTCGGCCGCACCACCGACGTGGACGGCCGAATCGGCTACGCGCTGACCCTGCAGGCGCGCGAACAGCACATCCGCCGCGCCAAGGCGACGTCCAATATCTGCACGAACCAGGGCCTGCTTGTGACGGCCGCCACCATCTACATGGCCATCACCGGCCCGGAAGGATTGCGCCGCGTGGCCGCCGCCTCCGCGTCCAACCTGCAGGCGCTGCGCGCCCGCCTCGAAAAGATCCCCGGCGTGCGCGCCCGGTTCGACGGGCAGGCGCATTTCCACGAAGCCGCGTTCGACTTGCCGAAACCCGCGCAGGCGGTCATCGAGAAACTTGCCGGGCATAGAATCCTGGCCGGCGTGGCGCTGGGTCGCGACTACGCCGGAATGGACGGCGTGCTGCTCGCCTGCACCACCGAAACCAAGACGGCAGCCGACATCGAGAGCTTCGCGCTGGCCCTGGAAAGCGCGCTGGCCTGACTCGGATCGGGAAAAAAATCCGCGCACTTTTGCATTTTCGGCGTCTTCGGCGCCGTTTTTCCGCCGGCTGAAAACAGTCCGCTTCATGCCTCATTCCGGCGCGCCGATCGACATCGGCGCGCATCCTTTGCAGCGGCGCGAGTGATTTCTCGAAATCGCCGATTGCATTTAAACCCGGCAAATACCGCATTTTTTTTTCGTGCGCGACGGAGCGGGCGTTCCAGTCGGCGGAAATCGCGCTTGCCGCCGGCGACGATGCAGCGCCCGCCGCCGGGATCGGCCCCGAAAATATTTCCGTAAAATAGTTGACATCGGAAAATCACGTGATTAGCTTTCGCCCAGCAGACACTTACTGCGGAAGAGAGTCATCACGAAACAGTCAACAACTCGCTACTCCCTGAAGACCTCTGCCCAGGACGTAGTTACGGTGGACACAGGATTCGTTTCCTTCAAAAAACGGACCCTTGCATCGATGAGTGAATCCAAATTCCACGCCCGGACCGGTATCGGCCCGGGCGTTTTCATGAGCGGCGACCACGCCGCCAACCTATCCGCGGCGGCGTCTGACGCTGCTGCGGTGCGTCACGGAAATCCTTCCGTGGCGGTGCCTTTGTGACTGGGCGTCCAAAAGCCAACTGACGAGGAGTTGACCATGGCTACCAAGAAAGCTGCAAAAAAACCGGCTAAGAAAGCCGCCAAGAAATCCGTGAAGAAAGCACCGGCCAAGAAGGCCGCAAAGAAGACCGCCAAGAAGGCAGTCAAGAAGACCGCCAAGAAGGCAGTGAAGAAGACCGCCAAGAAGGCAGTCAAGAAGACCGCCAAGAAGGCTGCCAAGAAAGTAGCCAAGAAGCCGGCTAAGAAGGCCGCCAAGAAAAAGGCAGTCAAGAAGACCGCCAAGAAAGCTGCCAAGAAAGTAGCCAAGAAGCCGGCCAAGAAGGCCGCTAAAAAGGCTGCCAAGAAGCCGGCGGCCAAGAAGGCTGCCAAGAAGCCGGCGGCAAAGAAGAAGGCTGCCAAGAAGCCTGCTGCCAAGAAAAAGGCTGCCCCGGCTGCGCCGATGGCACCTGTCGCGCCGGCGATGTAATCCGGTAAGACCCGATAGCTGTAATCTCGACTCTCTCCCCGTATAGCCCAGGCGGGGAGAGAGACTTTCCCGGGTACGGAAAGTACCGAAAGAACAAAGCGCCGAAAGGCGCTTTTTTCTTGCCCTTCCGATTTCTCTAGCCGACGTCTGGCGGCGCCGTGGGGCACGACTCCTGCGGCCGCCCCGGCGTAGCCGCATCCTGCGGACTCAGGGGCGTGCGGCCGGCCATCCATGGCCGGCCTCCTAC
>JAPLSI010000227.1 GCA_026398715.1 Gammaproteobacteria bacterium | reverse complement strand
AACTAAACCCGCGTGGCCACGGTCCATCGAGCGGCCCCACCCGGCCGCAGGAGCAGCGGCCCGGATGGGCGAGAACGAACTCGACCTGGAACTGGTCAAACGTGTGCAGCGTGGTGAAAAGGCAGCCTTCGACGTCCTGGTACTCAAATACCAGCACGTATTGGTGCCGTCATCGGCCGCTTCGTGCCTGACCATGCCGAAGCCCAGGACATCGCCCAGGAAAGTTTCATCCGCGCCTATCGCGCGCTCGCGAACTTTCGCGGCGATAGCCAGTTCTATACATGGCTCTACAGGATCGCCGTGAACACAGCCAAGAACCACCTGGTCGCGATGAAACGCCGTCCACCCACCTCGGACGTGGAAGCCGAGGACGCCGAACATTTTGCTGGTTCCAATCGCATGCACGACAACGACACGCCGGAACACGAACTGCTGCGCGAGGAAATTGCCCGCGAAGTGTCCGAGACCGTCGCCTCGCTGCCCGAGGAATTGCGCCAGGCCATCACCCTGCGCGAGATGGAAGGCCTGTCTTACGAAGAGATCGCCGAGACGATGGATTGCCCCATCGGCACGGTGCGGTCCCGGATTTTCCGCGCACGCGAGGCGATCGACGCCCGCTTGCGCCCACTGATGGATAGCGAGCGAGTGCGACCATGACCGACACGCAAATGACCCTGGCCGAGCAACTTTGCGCCTTGATGGATGGCGAGCTGCCCGAGACGCAGGCGCGCTTCCTGCGCAAGCGCATGGAACACGACGCAGAACTGCGCGAACTGTGGTCGCGCCTGCACCTGGCCTCGTCGTGCATGAAGGGACAGCCGGTGATGCCCATGGCCCCGGCCATGAGCCTCGCCGTCCGCGATGCGATCTCGGCTCCCGCGCCGGCCGGCGGCGTGGCGCGTTCGCCGCTGTTTCGCTGGGGCATCGCCGCGTCGCTCGCGGTGCTTGCATTGATGATGGCGCCGCGCCTCATGCAATCGCCGCAGGCCACCGACGACAGCCCGATCGCGAACGCGCAGGCGCCCCGTGCGCTGCCCAGTCCTTCGTCCGCCGACCTGGTCGCCGTCCGTCGCGAAGTGGTCGATGCTGCCGCGCAGCCGGCGCCAGCGACCAGCGAAACGACCGGGTTTAACGCCTTGGTCGCCAGCAATGAGCCGCGACCCGCGCCCTCCAGCCCGATGCCCCTGGATTCCGAGTCGCCTGCGGATTTCCCGCTGGCCGACAACGGCGACAAGCGTAGTTGGCCGCGCTCGCAAGTCCTGGTCGGCCGAAGCGATCCGTCGCTCGAGGCCTATCTCGTGCGCCACAACCAGATGCTTGCCAACGATGGCCTCGGCGGCTTCGTGCCCTACGTGGACGTCGTCGCCCGCGATCCGGCTGCGGCCCAGGACAGCGATGAAAACGCCACGCCGGCCACTGCAGGAGCCGACTCGCAGTGAATCGCCGTTCCGTCCTGTTCCTGATCGCGCTCGCCACTGCGTCGCCGGGCTTTGCGTCCGAACAAAAGTCGGCGCCGTCGCGCTGGCTGGACGGCGCCCGCGGCTGGGCTGCCGGGCTGTGGAACAAGGATGCGTCCGACTGGCTCGAGCGCATCGGGCCGGCCCTGGTCGAGCTCGATTACCAGGGTCGCCTGGTGATGGTTTCCGGCACCAGCATGGAAACACTCGATGTCTTCCACGAGTACGAAAACGGTCGCGAGCGGATGCGCCTCGTGACGCAGACCGGCCCGCATCGTGAAGTGATCCGCGACGACAAGATGGTGATGTGCATCGGCACCGGCATCGACTCGGTCGGTTACGACGCCGACACCGCCGGACGGTGGAATCCTGCCGGACAATTTGCCGGCGCAAGCGAGCTGGATGAATACAAGGCGCGGCTCGGCAAGACCGGCCGCGTCGCGTCCCGCGATTGCCAGATCATCGACCTGCAGTCCAAGGACGGCTGGCGCTACGGTTACCGGCTCTGGCTGGACAGCGAGACCGGGCTTCCGCTGCGGATTGCGCTGATCGGCGAGTCTGGCAAGGCGCTCGAGCAGATGGCCTTCACCGAAATCCAGGTCGGCCAACGACCCGACGAGGCCAACCTGCGTCCATCCACGCAACAAGGCCTGCAGCGCGTGCAGACCCTGGGCGCCGGCAAGCAGGCCGACCCGGGCTGGCGCGTGCAGTCGCCGCCGCCGGGCTTCTCCCTGCGGTCGGGTCGCAAGCTGGGCGACTCGGTGCAGCTTCTCTATAGCGACGGCCTGGCCAGCGTGTCCGTCTACATCGAACCCATGGCAGCAGGGCAGCGCGGCGAGTCGGCGATGCGGCGCGGCGCAGTGAACGTGCATTCGGTCTGGCAGGACGGTCGCCGCGTCGTCGCGATCGGCAAGGTGCCGGCCGCCACCGTGGATTATTTTGCGCGCAATACGCAGGCCGTCGGGTCCAAGGCCTCGGTATCGCGATGATCAGGCAAGACCCGGTTTCGTCGGGAACTTTTTCCGGGGCATCGGGTTCATAAGCAGGCGCGGCCGGTTCGGCCGAATTTCCAACCCACCGACAGACATCCAGCAAGAAGACGCCATGAAAACCCTTCCTCGAATCGCAGTCGCCTTTTCGACCGTCGGCCTGGCGGGCCTGATCTTCATCCAGATGCACGACGCGGCAAACGCCACGACCGGCTCCGGCGGCCAGGCGCTGGTCGCGCAGACCGTCAGCACCAGCGTGGCACCGCCACTGGTCAATCTTCCCGACTTCTCGCGCCTGGTGGACCAGGCCGGTCCGGCCGTGGTCAACATCGAGTCGATCATGGGCAAGTCGGGCGCGGCCCGCAGCCTGCAGATCGGGCCCGGCTCCGATGATGAAACACAGGAGGGCCCCAGCCAGGAGGAGATGCCTGAATTCTTCCGGCGCTTCTTCGGCCAGCCCGGCAGCCCGGGCATGCCGATGCCGCAGCAACCGCGGGGCGGCACGTCCTTTGGCAGCGGATTCATCATCTCGCCCGATGGATTCGTGCTCACCAACCACCACGTGATCGATGGCGCGAGCGAGGTCATCGTGCACCTGGCCGACCGGCGCGAGTTGAAGGCCAAGGTAGTCGGCAGTGATCCCAATTCCGATATCGCCGTACTCAAGATCGACGCGCAGAACCTGCCGGTACTGCGCCTGAGCGACTCGCGCAACCTCAAACCCGGGCAGTGGGTGCTGGCAATCGGCTCGCCCTTCGGCTTCGACCATTCGGTGACGGCCGGCGTGGTCAGCGGCCTGGGCCGGCCCAGCATGGACAACGCGCAGCGCTACGTTCCCTTCATCCAGACCGACGTCGCGATCAATCGTGGCAACTCCGGTGGTCCCTTGCTCAACACCAGCGGAGAAGTGGTCGGCATCAATTCCCAGATATTCAGTAATTCGGGCGGCTACATGGGCGTGAGTTTCGCGATCCCGATCGAGGTCGCCATGAACTCCGTCCGCCAGATCCAGAAGACCGGCAAGGTCGCCCGCGGCCAGTTGGGCGTGCAGGTGGGCGATGTGCAGCGCGAGCAGATGGAAGAGCTCGGCCTGACCCGCGCGGACGGCGCGTTCGTCGGTGCCGTGCAGAACGACAGCGCCGCCGCGAAGGCGGGCATCCGGGCCGGCGATGTGATCGTCGCCTTCAACGGCAAGGCAATCCTCAGTTCGTCCGACCTGCCGCCGCTGGTGGGCGCCATGCCCCCGGGCAGCCGCGCCAACGTCAAGCTGCTGCGCGATGGCAAGAATCTGGACGTGGTGGTGGTGCTGAGCCCACTGGATGAATCCGTGGCCTCCAACGAGCCGCAAGGACCGCGCGCCACGCCGTCGCCCGCCACCGACCTCAATCGGGTCGGCGTCGTGGTGTCCGAAATCGATCCGGCCACGCGCTCGCGGCTGGGCCTGAAGGTGGGCGAGGGCGTGCGCATCAGCCGCGTGGCGGGTCTCGCCGCCCGCCAGGCCGGCTTGTCGCCGGGCGACGTCATCCTGCAGGTGGGCAAGACCACGGTCGGCAGCCCGGCCGAGTTCGAGGCTGCGGTGAAGGGTTTCAAGCCGGGCGATCGCGTACGGCTGCTGGTGCGCAACGAGCAGAGCACCGGGCTGGTGACTATTCCGGCTTCATGAGGTCTAGGCGGCAGATCCCCGGCCAGCCTGTTCAGGGCGGGCTGTGTCCGGGGGGCTGTGCGATAATGCCGTGTTCACATCGACAGACGGCCTTGCGCCGCCCCCATGCAGCACATCCGAAACTTTTCAATCATCGCCCACGTCGACCACGGCAAATCAACGCTCGCTGACCGGATCATCCAGATCTGCGGCGGCCTGGAGGCCCGGGAAATGGAAGCTCAGGTCCTCGATTCCAATCCGATCGAGCGCGAGCGCGGCATCACCATCAAGGCCCAGTCGGTCTCCTTGCCCTATACGGCGAAGGACGGCCAGGTCTACCAGCTGAACTTCATCGACACCCCCGGCCACGTGGACTTCAGCTACGAAGTCTCACGATCGCTCGCTGCCTGCGAAGGCGCGCTGCTGGTGGTGGACGCTGCGCAAGGCGTCGAGGCCCAGTCCGTCGCCAACTGCTACACGGCGGTTGAACAAGGCCTGGAGGTCGTGCCGGTCATCAACAAGATCGACCTGCCCACGGCCGATGTGGAAAAGGTCAAGAAGGAAATCGAGGCCGTGATCGGCATCCACGCCGACGACGCGGTCGCCATCAGCGCCAAGACCGGCCTGGGCGTGATCGACGTGCTCGAGGCGATCGTGCACCGCATCCCGCCGCCGACCCCGCGCGGCAGCGACAAGTTGCAGGCGCTGATCATCGATTCCTGGTTCGACAATTACCTGGGCGTGGTCTCGCTGGTGCGAGTGATGCAGGGCGAGATCAAGCCCGGCGACAAGATCCTGGTGATGACCACCGGTCGCGTTCACCAGGTCGATGCGGTCGGCGTATTCACGCCCAAGCGCAAGGAACTGGCCAAGCTGGGCGCCGGTGAAGTGGGCTGGCTGAATGCCTCGATCAAGGACGTGCATGGCGCGCCGGTCGGCGACACGCTCACGCTTGCGAGCAATCCGGCGACCGAAGCATTGCCCGGTTTCCAGAAGATGCAGTCGCGCGTGTTCGCCGGCTTGTTCCCGGTCGATGCCGAGGACTACACCGCGCTGCGCGAGGCGCTGGACAAGCTCAAGCTCAACGATGCGGCGCTCAATTTCGAACCGGAAAGCTCCGAGGCGATGGGCTTCGGCTTCCGCTGCGGCTTCCTGGGCATGCTGCACATGGAGATCGTGCAGGAGCGCCTGGAGCGCGAGTACGACCTGAACCTGATCAGCACCGCGCCGACGGTGATCTACGAAGTGCTCAAGACCGACGGCACCATCCTGCCGCTGGACAACCCGGCCAAGTTGCCGTCGCTCAACATGATCCAGGAAATTCGCGAGCCGATCATCCACGCGACCATCCTGACCCCGCCCGATTACGTCGGCGCGGTGATCAAGCTGTGCGAGGAAAAGCGCGGTTCGCAGCAAAGCATCAACTACCTTGGCAGCCAGGTGCAGATCAACTACGAACTGCCCATGGCCGAAGTGGTGATGGACTTCTTCGACAAGCTGAAGTCCGTGTCGCGGGGCTATGCGTCCCTCGATTACGAGTTCAAGGAATACCGCGCCGCCGATCTGGTGAAGCTCG
>JAPLSI010000201.1 GCA_026398715.1 Gammaproteobacteria bacterium | reverse complement strand
CGATACCACGATCGCCGACATCGCCACGGCGGCACGTGTATCCAAGCGTACGTTCTATGAACATTTCAAAACAAAGCAAGAATGCCTGATTGCACTGTATGAAAACGCCAGCCAGCGGGGCCTGAACAGCCTTGCGCGAGCGATCGAACCTGATCAGCAGTGGCCGGCCCGTGTCGATCATGCCGTGAAGGCCTATTTCAGCCATCTGGCAGCCAACCCGCTGCTGATGCGCACGCTGTTCATCGACGTGCTCGCCGTGGGTCCCGAGGGCCTGCAGGCACGGCGCAAGGTGCACCAGCAACTCGCAGAGCTGATCGCCAGCACTGCCGAGCAGCCGGACAGCGAACTCAACGTATGGCAGGCCAACGCGATCATCGGTTCACTGACCGAAATCGTGCTGCAGGCCATCGAACAGGACCGGGTCGAACAGTTGCCCGAATGTGCCGACGAGGCTGCGCAGGTCATTCGCGCCGCCATGCAGTCACAGCTTGCCCATCCGGTCATTCCTCCGGAACCCGGCACCGATCCACACTGACTGGATCGTTGATGTCAAAACGGCACCGATCCCGGTGCCGTTGCATTTTCCAGAGCCGGCAAGCGCTTTCCCCACACATGCGCTTGCCAGGACGTCCGCGGTCGTCACCGAGGTCAGGCCGTCCGGGCTGCCGTTCGGGTTGAGCGGATAAGCCTCGGTCGCACGCCCTGCGTGGTCCACGAAGCGCATCGCCCGGTGCACCTTGGCGGCATCACCGCGCTGCGAGAAGTCGGCGAAGCCCTCGCCATGCGCCACTGCGATCGGCAGGCGGCTGCCCGCCATGCCCTGGAAGAAGATCGACGGGCTCTCCAGCACCTCGACCAGGCTCAGCCGCGCCTCGAACTGCTCGCTCTTGTTGCGGGTGAACTTCGGCCAGTCCTGCGCGCCGGGGATGATCGGTGACAGCGCCGCCATCATCTGGCAGCCATTGCACACGCCCAGCGCGAAGGTGTCCGGACGACCGAAGAAGGCCGCGAACTGCTCGGCCAGCGCCGGGTTGAACAGCACCGAGCGCGCCCAGCCCTCGCCTGCGCCCAGCGTGTCGCCATAGCTGAAACCGCCGCAGGCGATGAAGCCCTGGAACTGGTCCAGCCGGGCACGACCGCGCTGCAGGTCGGTCATGTGGACGTCGAAGGTGTCGAAGCCGGCCTTGGCCATCGCGTAGGACATCTCGACGTGCGAGTTCACGCCCTGCTCGCGCAGGATCGCCACCTTCGGCCGCGTGGTGTTGATGAACGGCGCGGCCACGTCCTCCCGCGGATCGAAGCTCAGCGCGACGTGCAGCCCGGTGTCGTCCGGCGCGCCCACCGCGGCGTGCTCGCTGTCCGCGCAGGCCGGGTTGTCGCGCTGCGCGGCGATGCGCCAGCTCACGTCGTCCCACGCCTGTTGCAGCTTCTGCAGCGGCGCGGTGAACACCGTCTTCGCGTCGCGCCAGACCTCGACCGCCGCCCGGTCGTTGGTCTTGCCGATGACGTGGCTGTGCTTGCTCAGGCC
>JAPLSI010000105.1 GCA_026398715.1 Gammaproteobacteria bacterium | reverse complement strand
TGCGCCTGGGGCGGCGCGCACGGCAGGCGTGGCGTCGGCTCTACCGAACCCGCGCGTGGGCCCGGACTGCGCCTGTGCGCCCCGTGTGGCGTTCTGGGCGGCGTCCCTGGTCTGTTGCTACCCCAGACTTAGCGCCGGCTCATGCAGCCCGCCTTGTACCGCGATCAGCGCGCTGCGGTCGTTGTTGAGTACCACCGCGTCGATGCGGTCGAGCCGCTGGTTGTGGCCGGCGCATCGGTCCGGGCGCCTGCCGTCTGGGTGGCGGCATTCCGTCGGGTGACCTCCGGAATCCAGAAGTTGTTGCCTTTCGCCAGCGCCTGAAGCGGGCGCTCGGCGCAGTCGAATACGGTTCGATTGGGACACTCGGCGCGACTGCCAGGCTGGCATGGGTTTGGGGCGCCCGCATGGCAGCATCGCGTATGACAAAACCTCACGCAAACGATGGTCTGCAAAGCCTGAATATGGAGAACATTCGAAATGAATTCAATGACATGGCTCCACGCCCCCAACTTTCGAGCGAGCCGCGGCCCGGTCTGCCGTTGTCGTCGCTCTTGGACCCTGGCGAAGTCGGCTATCACGCATCGTCCGGACGCGGTTCGATCCGGCCTTGTTCCACGTGAAACATCTCAACCGTGGCTGCGAGTTCCACCAGTGCGGCCGGCACCTCGGTTCCGGTGATGAAGATCTGCGCACCCGATGCCATCAACCTTTCCAGTACCCGCCGTTGATGGTGGCGGTCGAGTTCGGAGGCCAGATCGTCCAGCGCCACCACTGGCCACTCGCCACAGGCCGCGGCGTGGCGTTCGGCCTGGGCCAACAGCACCGCCAGCGCAGTCAGTTTGGCCTGGCCGCGGGACAGGGTCTCGCGACCGGGTAGTGAGGCGTAGTCGATGCGCCAGTCGGCGCGGTGCGGACCGACCGAGGTGTAGCCGTTCGCGAGGTCGCGGTCGCGGCCCACCAGCAGAGCATCGGCCAACGACAGGTTGTCGCGGGACCAGCCGGGCTGGAACGTCAGGCTGGCCCGGCCCAGCGCCGGCGCCAAGTCGGCGGCCATCGCCTGAAGCGCCGGTTCCAGCGCGTCGAGATATGCCTGACGGTGCCGCGTCAGTGGTTCGCCAGCCTGCGCCAGTTCGTGATCCCAGGCATCCAGTTGATGGTCTCGGACCCGCGCCTTGAGCAGCGCGTTGCGCTGCTTCAGTGCCCGGGCGTAGCGTCGCCACAGGGCGAGAAACTCTGGTTCCACGTGGAACAAGCCCCAATCGACCAGGCGCCGCCGCGGTTCGCCGCCACCTGTCACCAGCGCGTGGCTGCCGGGTTCGAAGGTCACCACTGCCAATGCAGCGCAGAGTTCGCCCAACTGACTGACGCTCTGACCATCCAGGCGGCCCTCCCAGCGCTGGCCGGAATGACGTAGACCGGCGCGGCGGGTCCGTTCGTGGCCGTCTTCCTTCCATTCGGCAAAGACCTCGACCGCCTCGGTGCCGGTACGGATCAACCCATCGCGCACTCGGCCTCGAAAACTGCGGCCGTAGGCGAGCAGGTGCAGCGCTTCCAGCAGGCTGGTCTTGCCGGCGCCGTTTTCGCCGGTGATCAGATTGATGCCCGGGGCGGGACGCAGTTCGACCTCAGCCAAGCGACGCACGCCCGCGACCTGCAGACGGGTTACGTGCATATCCGCCTCCCTCGATGGATCTGCGCGCCAAAACGAATACGCCCGGGCATGCCCGGGCGATTCATTTGTTTCACGTGAAACTGAGTAGCCGACATCAAAGACGTAGCGGCATGACAACGTGGCGGCATTTCTCACTGCTGGCCTCGCGCACCAGCGCCGAGGAGTTGGAGTCGCGCAGCTGCAATACCACGTGTTCCTCGCGCAGCGCGGACAGCGCGTCCAGCAGGTAGTTCACGTTGAAGCCGATCACCAGATTGTCGACCTTGGTATCGGCCTCGATCTCTTCCTGCGCCTCTTCCTGTTCCGGGTTGTGGGCATTGATCTTGAGCTGGCCGGGCGAGACTTCGATGCGCACACCGCGGTATTTCTCGTTCGACAGGATCGCCGCGCGCTGCAGCGAGGCACGGAAGGCTTCGCGGTCGATTTTCACTTCCCGGTCCGCGCCGATCGGCACCACTGCTTCGTAATCGGGAAAACGGCCGTCGATCAGCTTGCTGGTGAAGGTCACGTCATCGCGCTTCACGCGGATATGGCTGCGGCCCATTTCCAGCTCCAGCTCGCGGTCGCTGCCTTCGAGCAGGCGCTGCAGCTCCAGCACGCCCTTGCGCGGCACGATGATCTGGCGCTTGGTCTGCACGGTTTCCTCCAGCACGGCCTCGCACATGGCAAGACGGTGGCCGTCGGTCGCGACGCAGCGCAGCGCCTTGTCGCGCAGATCGAACAGCAGGCCGTTGAGGTAATACCGCACATCCTGCTGGGCCATCGCGAACGCCGTGCGTTCGATCAGCTCCTTCAGCCCGGCTTCGCCGACGCGGACGCGCTCGGTGGCGTCCACTTCGTCCAGTGCCGGAAAATCATTTGCAGGCAAGCTGGCCAGAGTGAAGCGGCTGCGGCCGGCGGAGACCGTGACCTTATCGCCAGCCTGGTTGACCGTGACCTTGCTGCCGTCGGGCAGGGCGCGGACGATCTCGAACAGCTTGCGTGCCGGAATGGTGATTTCGCCGGGTTCGGCATCGTCCACCCGGGTACGGGCAACCATTTCCACTTCGAGGTCGGTGCCGGTGAGCGAGAGCAGATCGCCATCGACCCTGGCCAGCAGATTGGCGAGGACCGGCAAAGTCTGCCGGCGTTCGACCACGTTGACGACCTGAGCCAGCGGCTTCAGGAACACTTCGCGTTGCAGACTGAAACGCATGTGATTCGATTCCCCAAATAAGACCGGTCTGGCCAAGCTTCAAAAGGATATAAATCTTAAAAACTGGTGGTGATGGTGTCGCCAAAATCCGGGGGTAAGCTATCCAAGATTTTGATTTTATTGAAATTTATTGCTTAGCTAAAGTCTGTACAAGCGGTCTGCCACTGTGGGGAAGACCTGTGGACAACTTTCCGGCAGGTTGGCCCCGCATCACTTATCCACAACTTGTCTCCAGCCTGTTCTCATCTGCCTGGAGACCTCACCCGGGACACCTCATTCGCTGAGTTTGCGGATCAGCTTTTCCCAGTCCTCGCGCAGCTTGCCGTCGCTTTCGCTCAACAACTTGATCTGACGGCAGGCGTGCAGGACCGTGGTGTGGTCCCGCCCCGCGAACGCGTCGCCGATCTCCGGCAGGCTGTGTTCGGTCAGTTCCTTGGCCAAGGCCATCGCCACCTGCCGCGGGCGAGCCAGCGAGCGGGTCCGACGCTTGGACAACAGATCTTTCATCTGCAGACCGTAGTAGTCTGCCACGGCCTTCTGGATATTGGCGATGCTGATCGCTCAGCAGCGCCACGTCTTCGGGCAATGCGACGCCGCGTTCGCGGGCCTTGCTCAGCACGATCTGGGCGCGGGTCTCGAAGTCCGGCGGCTCGATCGCCACCGACAGGCCCCAGGCCAGGCGCGACTTCAGCCGTGGCTCCAGACCCTCGACCTCACGCGGGTAGCGGTCGCAGGTGAGGATGATCTGCTGCCGGCCGTCGAACAGCGCATTGAAGGTGTGGAAGAACTCTTCCTGGGTGCGGTCCTTGCCGGCGAAGAACTGGATGTCGTCGATCAGTGGGAACGGTCGCCGGGTTTCTGCGCCGCCTGCCATGCCGCGGCGCGGCCGCGCTGGTTGCTGCGGCCTTCGACGACCTGGTCGAAGGTGTAGTGATTGTCGAGATTGCCGGCGAATTCGCCGGCCGGAGCGCGGGCGGCCGCCAGCGCCTGGGTGGGGCTGGGCGACACCGACGCCGGGCGCGACACCGAGCCCACCTCCAGATACACCGTGCCGTTGCCGGCGTAGTGCCCAAGCAGCTCGCTGATGCGCGGCAAGTAACGGCTTTGCACCGCGTCGCGGACGAAGGCGTTCGGGGCATACAGGACCAGACCGTCGTCGCGCAGGCGGGCCTGCAGCGGTTTCAGCCAGGTCTGGACTTCCTCCACCGGCAATTCGGCTTCGAGACGTTCGAGACAACGGGGCCAGGCATCCATCGGGTGTGTTCTTAGTGACGCTTCGCTTGAGACGCGCAGGAAAACAGGTCGAGTCGCGCTACCGGTGTCCCGAACGGGGTCGGGAGGCGTGGCGCGCGAAGTCGGTGGGGAGTGCGGCAGACTACCACCGCGCCGCCCCCCCCGCACCCGCCGCGGCCATCCCAGGCTGGTCGGCAGGCCCGGAGGATTTGACCGGCCCGCCGCCGCGCCTGCATAATTGCCGGTTCTTGCGGTTCCGGTGTCGCGCTTCGGCGCATTGCGCCGGTCCGCGCCCAAACGCAACACGCCTCTCGAGCCCGACCCATGGCCACCAAGCGCACTTACCAGCCCAGCAACCTCAAGCGCAAACGCGACCACGGTTTCCGTGCCCGCATGAAGACCGCCGATGGCCGCAAGATTCTTGCCCGTCGTCGCGCCAAAGGTCGCACGCGCCTCACTGCCTGATCGTTTCGACAGCGCGACCGGCCCGATGCGCCCGTCGCTGCCGACACGATGCTGCATGCATGCTCCGAGCATGCATGCCCCGGCATGACGCTTCCGGCATGAACGCACGACGTTCATGAGTACCGAGCGCTCCAGCACAGATCGTACTGCCCGCTACCCGCGCACCGCGCGGGTACGCGCGCGCCCGGAATTCGACGCGGTGTTTGCCGGCGGCAGCCGAGCCGCCACGCCGGTGCTGGCCGTGCACTATCTCGCCGACGATCGAGAAGCCCGGCTTGGGCTCGCGGTGTCGCGCAAGGTCAGCACCCGCGCGGTGATCCGCAACCGAATCAAGCGCGTGCTGCGCGACCATTTCCGCCGACATCGCGCCGCCATGGCCGGCGGCGCCTATGTCGTGGTCGCCCGTCCGCCCGCCGCCCGCGCCTCCGGTCCCGAGCTGGTCGCCGCCTTCGAGCAGGCGGCCCGGCAGGCCTTGCGCCGTGCTGCGTTGCCCCCATCCCACGCGGGCGGCACAATGCCGCCCGCTTCCCCTCCTCCATCCCCTGCGCCGGCCTCCGACGGCGCGACGAGTCAATCAGCCCCATGAACCAATTGCGCACCTTTCTGATTTTCGCCTGGCTGATGGTGGCGACCATCCTGTGGATGGAGTGGAACAAGGAACAAAAGCCCGCGCCGGAGACGGCCGCCAGCGCGCAGGCAGCCACAGCGACCGTGCAGCCCCAGGGCCTGCCGGTACCCGCGGCGCCGGGCGGCGTGCCCAGCGCCACGGCCAATGCGACCGTCCCGCCTGCAGTGCCTGCCGCGGGTATGCCGTCGATGGCCGAAGCCAGCGCCGCGCCCGTTGCCGCGCCGCGCTTCACGCTGAGCAACGATGTGCTGCGTCTGAGCCTCGATGGCGGCAGCGTGCATCGCGCCGAGTTGTTGAACTACCGGGTCAGCCGCGCCGCCGATGCGCCGCTGGTGCGCCTGTTCGACGACGGCGTCGAGAACTTCTATATCGCCCAGAGCGGCTGGACCAGCGCGCAGGGCGCGCCCAGCCACCAGGCCGGATTCGTCGCCGAACAGTCGGCGACCGAACTCAAGCTTGCCGACGGCGCCAAGGACGTCAGCGCGCGGTTCGTCTGGACCGGCGCCGATGGCGTGACCATCCGCCGCACCTACACCCTCGGCCGCGGCGAGTACGCGCTGAAGGTGCGCGACGAGATCGTCAACCGCGGCGCCCGGCCGTGGACCGGCCATGTCTACCGTTACCTGTCGCGCGTACCGCACGTGATCAAGCGCGGCATGACCAACCCGGAGTCCTTCAGTTTCAACGGCGCCGCCTGGTACACCCCGGAAAAGAAGTACGACAAGCGCACTTACGACAAATACATCGACGAAGGCCGCATCGACCCGATCGACGCCAGCAATGTCGCCGGCGGCTGGGTCGCGCTGCTGCAGCATTACTTTTTCACCGGCTGGATCCCGCAGGCCGACCAGAAGGCCAACTTCGCGCTCGCCACCGCGGGCAACCAGTTCGGCATCACCGCCACCGGCCCGGAGTTCACCGTAGCGCCCGGTAGCCAGACCAGCACCGAGGCCAGGCTGTGGATGGGGCCGAAGCTGCAGGAAAAACTCGCCGCGCAGGCGCCGGGCTTCGAGCGCTCGCTCGACTACGGCATCTTCACCTTCCTCGCCGATCCCATCCATTGGCTGCTCGCCAAGCTGCACAACTTCACCAACAACTGGGGCTGGGCGATCGTGCTGCTGGTGCTGTTGATCAAGCTCGCGCTGTATCCGCTGTCGGCCGCGCAGTACAAGTCGATGGCGAAGATGCGCAAATTCCAGCCGCGTATCCAGCAGCTGAAGGAACGCTACGGCGACGACAAGCAGAAGTTCCAGACCGCGATGCTGGAGCTGTACAAGAAAGAGAAGATCAACCCGGCCGGCGGCTGCCTGCCGATCCTGATCCAGATGCCGGTGTTCCTGGCGCTGTACTGGGTGCTGATCGAATCGGTGGAGCTGCGCCAGGCGCCGTGGATCCTGTGGATCCAGGACATGACCGCGCGCGACCCCTACTTCATCCTGCCGGTGATCAACATGGCGGTGATGTGGTACACGCAGCGCCTCACGCCGATGGTTGGCGTCGACCCGATCCAGGCGCGCATGTTCCAGTTCATGCCGCTGGTGTTCGGCGTGATGTTCGCGTTCTTCCCCGCCGGCCTGGTGCTGTACTGGGTCACCAACGGCACCTTGGGCCTGATCCAGCAGATGTGGATGATGCGACGGTTCGGCGACAAGTCGAGCCCGACGGCCGAGAAGGCGTAAGCCTCCCCGGCAGGATCGCAACGAAGCCCGCCGAAAGGCGGGCTTCGTGTTTGCGGAAGCCGTGTTGATCCGGAACGGCTGCGCGATACGCGTTATCTTCCGCCGTCGTTTTGCGAGAACGTTCGCCATGCGCCATCTCGCCAACACCTTGCTGCTGGTCATCGGCTGCGCCGTGGCCATTTTCGGCGTGATCGCCGCGAATATGATCGTTCCG
>JAPLSI010000199.1 GCA_026398715.1 Gammaproteobacteria bacterium | reverse complement strand
TGCCGGCAAGGCCGAAGAGGATGTCTGTACCCGCGATGCCGGTAAGTGCCTGGGCGCCGTTGGCACCTGTCTGGATCCGGACCGGCTCCGATGATGCGGTGTTGAGATTAAGTCCGGCGTCGATGTATTGCAGGGTCAATTGGACGAACATGATGCTGGCGGTGGGCAGCTCCAGATTTCCGTTTGCATCAATGGTCACGCCAAGGGCTGGCGCATCCACGAACGAACCCACAGCTCCGGTCGTCGACACTTGCCACAGCATTTGCGAGGCGCCCGGCAGGTCGCCATCGGGGTCAGTCAACGTATTGAGCGCGGTCACCGTGGCGCTGTTGATGAGTCCCGCGACAGGCTGCACCGCAAGTATCCCTATCGGCGCGGGAAGAGATGTGACAGGGAAGGATGTGGTGAAGCCCTGCGCATCTGCATAGGTGGCTCGAACACTCAGGATATGACCGACGTCGGCAGCGGTTACCGCATAGTCCCTGTCGCCGACCTTCACGCCTTGAGAGACGCCGTCACGGAACCATTCATAGGCGGCTGTGGTTTCATCCCACGGTCCGTCGGGGTCTACTCCGATCAGCGCAGAGAGCGTCCCGCCGGTTGCGGCCGTTCCGGTGATACGGAAATCCGCCTGGCCATCATCGACCGCATTCACGTTGAACCGGACCTGGCTTGGCGCGCTGCTGAGTTGGCCATCGAAGGTCGTAAAGGCGAAGCCCGCCCCTCCTGGCAATGTAGCGCCCGCGACACTGAGTTGTCCACGAGCCGGAATGCGACCGGCGTGCCGTCGGGATCCGAGCCGGAAAGCGTGCCGGCGAACGTGTCGGCTCCGCCAACGAGGCCATCGCCTTCGCTGATGGACTGGGGCGCGAATGCTCCAGCGATCGGCGCGGTGTTGCCGCGTTGCACATTGATGAGGAAGCTGTCGGTGACCGACAGGTTGGGGCCAACTGCGGCGGTATCTGTTGCGGTAATGCGGACCTCGATCGCACCAAGTGGCGCGACGAGGGGATTGGCCACGCCATTGCCGTCGGGATCATATATCACGAAGCCGCCGGTCACTGCACCGGGAGCGCCTTGGATCACAAAGCGAAGGCCA
This sequence comes from Gammaproteobacteria bacterium, assembly GCA_026398715.1. The sequence goes on along the minus strand of JAPLSI010000199.1, from coordinate 710 downwards.
TGGGCCGCTGCGCTGCCGTCGAGAGCCTGCCCGTTGGCTAAACTCGCCGTATAGACCAATGCCGCAGGAGCGGTCTCAAGGTCGCCAAAAACCGTAGGCAGGTTCAGGAACAGATTCAGCGCAGCGCCAGTCCGTGCGTTGGTATCTGGCAGGCCTGGCGGATTCTGCTGCGGATTGACGAACGGCGGGGTGTTTACCGTCACGTTCGGAGCCAGCGGGGCGGTCGCCAGCGAAACAGCCTGTTCGTGGAACCCAAGGCCGTCCGTGTAAGTCATAAACATCCGGAGCGCGTTGCCAATTTGAGCGTCGGAGGGTGTAAAGGTAAGGTTGTTGGCCCCCGAGATATCAACCCACTGGATGCCTCCGCCCGCAGTGATCTGCTGGTCTTGCCATTGATAGTGCACCGAGCCAGGTACGATCCCGTCGGCATCGACGATGGTGTTGGTAACCGTGATCGGCGTGCCTGCAGTTGCTTCAACGACCGCAGTCGCCGGATTGTCCGTCGTCGTTGCCAAAACCAGAGAACCGGTCGGAACGGCGTTCTCGTTCGGTCCTGGCGCCATGCCCAGAAGCTGGTTGAGCGAGAACGTGCCATCTGAGAACTGAAGACGTTCGATGTTGCGGATCCGGTCGACGCCATCGCCGGCCGGGGCCAGACCGATTCCAGGTGTCACCGCCAGCTGCGTAACAGTATAGAAGCCTTGTGCATC
>JAPLSI010000278.1 GCA_026398715.1 Gammaproteobacteria bacterium | reverse complement strand
CCGCGATGCCGGCCGAGCCGTTGATGAGCAGGTTGGGGACCCGGGTCGGCATGACCGTCGGTTCCTGCTCCTTCTCGTCGTAGTTGGGCTGGAAATCGACGGTGTCCTTGTCGATGTCGGCCATCAGCTGGTGGGTCAGCTTGGCCATGCGCGCTTCGGTATATCGCATGGCCGCGGCGGAGTCGCCGTCCACCGAGCCGAAGTTGCCCTGCCCGTCCACCAGCATGTAGCGCAGCGAGAACGGCTGCGCCATGCGCACCAGGGTGTCGTACACCGACTGGTCGCCGTGCGGATGGTATTTACCGATCACGTCACCGACGATTCGGGCGGACTTGTAGTAGGGCTTGTTGGAATGCGCGCCCAGTTCGTGCATGGCGAACAACACGCGGCGATGGACGGGCTTGAGGCCGTCGCGGACATCCGGGAGGGCGCGGCCCACGATCACGCTCATCGCGTAATCGAGGTAACTCCTGCGCATCTCGTCTTCAAGGTTTACCGGGATGATTTCCTTCGCCAGCTCTGCCATTCTTTGATCCGATTTCCGCAGTTTTTGGGGTGGCGCGAACGCGCGCCGCAGGCTGCTTTCGCAGACAGGAAATCATACCAGAATCAGGGCCTTCGCGGCAGCCGGAAAGCCCATGAAAATCAGGGGTTTCAGCCCCTTGACACCGGCCCGAACATCGCCGCCATTTTCTCAGCGTCGGGATGCTCGATCACGCCCCGTTCGGTCACCAGTGCATCGATCAGCCCGGCCGGCGTGACATCGAACACCGGGTTGAAGGCGGACACGCCGTCGGCCACCGTGCGCACGCCGGACATGGACAACAATTCGGCGCCGTCGCGCTCCTCGATGTGGATGTCCTCGCCGCGGGGCGTGGCCATGTCCACCGTGGATGCCGGCGCCACGACCATCACCTTCACCCCGTGGTGGCGGGCGGAGATGGCGTGGGCGTAGGTGCCGATCTTGTTGGCGGTATCGCCGTTGGCGCAGATGCGGTCGGCGCCGACGATCAGCCACTGCACCACGCCCGTCTTCATCAGGTGGGCGCCGGCCGCGTCGGCGATAAGCGTGGCGGGAATACCGTCCTCGCGCAGCTCCCAGACGGTAAGGCGCGCGCCCTGCAGCCAGGGCCGGGTTTCACCGGCGTACACGCGCTGGATGCGGTCCATCGCAACGCCGGCGCGTATCACGCCGAGCGCGGTACCGAAGCCTGCCGTCGCAAGCGACCCGGTATTGCAGTGGGTCAGCACGCCGGAACCGGGCGCGATCAGCCTCGCGCCCAGTTCGCCCATGTGGCGATTGGCCGCCAGGTCTTCGCGTTCAATGGCAACGGCCTCGGACTCGATCAACTTGCGCCAGTCCGCACCTGCCCCAGCCAGCACGCCGCGCATGCGGGCGATGGCCCACATCAGGTTGACGGCGGTCGGCCGTGCGGCGTTCAGCTCGACGATGCGGGGCTCCATCACCTGCATGGCCTGTGCGCCCGTGGCGGCATCCACGCCATCGGCCGCCAGCACCACGCCGAATGCCGCCGCGATGCCGATGGCCGGCGCGCCGCGCACCACCAGGTCGCGAATCGCCTGGCTCACCTCGTGGCTGCTGCGGCAGTCCAGGTACTGGACCGTGAACGGCAGTTTTCGCTGGTCCAGCAATGACAGCATGCCGTCGTGCCATCGGATGGGGCGGATGTGGTCGTAACGATCGAAGTCCATGTCGGATTTCCTGTGCGATGCCCTAGTTTAGCCGTGCCGGGCACCCGCTTCGCAGGCCGCGCCGGCCCGCGTTATGCTGGCGCATGGCAATCACCCGAAAACCAGCCCCGAAGTCCGCCGTCGCGAATCTCGACGTGGTGATTCCCGAGTCCGGCGTGGAAAGGACGCTGCACACGGCCTGCGTCAAGGCAGGCGCGGCCGCCGCGCTGCAGGTGGCCCTGGACCGGCTGCCGATGATGAAACCCTTCCTGCCCCGCGCGGTGACCGATGCCGGCCGTGGCGATGCGCCGGAACGGATCCAGCGCCTGCTGGTGAAACAGATCTACGCGCGCTACCACCTCAAGCCTGCGGGCTGGGAAGTCGAGGGCATCCTCGCGGTGGCGCAAACGCAAAGCGTGATGACGCCGCTGGCCTCGCAGGAAGGATTGAAGTCGGTGCTCAGGGCCTGGGTGCCCGACAGCGTGAGCAGCCCGCTTATCCGCTACACGCCGCTCGAACCGCTGATCACCGCAACCGCGAAAGCCGTGGCCGCCACGTGGGCTGCAGGACGCTATGCCGACAGCGTCTGCCGGCTCCGCCGCGCGGGTGCCGACTGGCTGCCCGCGCCATTGTCGGATGCCTTGAACCTGGCGCCGACCACGCTGCGTCGCTGGAGCGCCGAAGCGCTGACGCTGGCGCTTCCACCGTTGCGCCTGGCAACGACCTGGGGTTTGCGTGTCGCCGAATTCGCAAGTCCAACGCCGAAACCCGCGACGCCGGTGAAAAAGACCGCCAAGCCGAGCAAGGCCACTGCACCGGCGCGCAGGAAACCTGCCGTCAAATCCAGGTCGCCGGCCAAGCCTGCAAGATAAAAAAGCCGGGCCTTGGCCAGGCTTTTCTCGGCTTGTCCGATTCAGCCTGGATCAATGGATGACGAACTCGCCACGGCAGCCGCGATCCACCCGCACGACCACCGTAACCATGTCGACGGGAAAAAAGATATTCGGCGGCCGATGAATGCGTTTCGAATACTGCGTCGCAACCTGGCGACGCTGAGCCCGAACTCATCTTGCGAGCTGTGATCGCCCGCACACGCATTGCATTGTCAGCCCCCGGCAAAGCTCCTAAGGTGCAAGGCATGAGACTTGCCTTGCGACCCGGGCACGCGTGGCTGGCCTTCCATGGCCTGGCGGTCTTGCTGCTAGTGCTGGTGGCGAGCCTGGCGATGGCCCTGAAGAGCCCCGTCGTGGTCGCCGGCGCCCTCGCCTGCGGACTGATCCTGCTTGGCACCGTGCATCAGTTGCTGGCCCAGGCCGAGGAGCGCGCGCTTTGTTGCGAGCAGTTGGCCGAAGCTGCGCGCCTCGACCTGCAGAAGATCCAGGCCAGCCAGGAATCACGAAGTACCGACCTGGCCTTGCTGGGACGCTACGGCAACCTGCTGATCGGCTGCACCGACCTTGCCGAAGCATTGCAGATCAGCGAGCAGATGCTGTCGTTGCTGCTGCCTGACAGCGCCGGGACGATCTATCCGCTGATCGACGGCGAGGGACTGGCCGAAGCCACGCACCTGTGGGGAATCCACGCCGGCAACACGCACAACCAGGCCAGCGCGGAAGATTGCTGGTGCATGCAGCGCAAGCGCATGCACCTGGGAAGCAGCACATCCCCGGAAAGCCTTTGCGCGCACGTGGCGGTGATCGAGGGGGGCGAGGCGTTCGGCGCTGCCTGCATTCCGCTGGTCGCCCAGGGTGAATCGCTGGGATGGATCTACCTCAGCGCGCACGGCACCGGCGCATTTCCGAAACTGCAGGTCGCGGTCGCGGCCGCCGACCAGTTGGCGCTCGCCCTGGCCAACCTCAAACTGAGGCAAAGCCTGCGCGACCTGTCGGTACGCGATCCGTTGACGGGACTGTTCAACCGTCGTTACCTGAGCGAATCACTGGGTCGCGAATTGTCCCGCAGCAAGCGTCGCGGCTTGTCACTTGCCGTGCTGGCCTTCGACCTGGACCACTTCAAGGATTTCAACGACCGCTTCGGGCACCCTGCAGGAGACGCAGTGCTCCTCGCCTTCGCCCGCATCCTGCAGGGTCATTCGCGCAGCGAGGACATTGCCTGTCGCCAGGGCGGCGAGGAATTCGTGCTGATCGCGCCCGAGATGGACATCGGCGTTGCGCTTCGCCGCGCGGGCGAACTGATGCGCGTGCTCGCCGGCATGGATGTGATGCATGAAGGCCAGCTGCTGCCCAAGCTCACCACGTCCATTGGCGTGGCGGTGTTTCCCGAACATGGGCAGACGCCGGAAAACCTGTTGCTGCAAGCGGACCAGGCGCTCTACGAAGCCAAGGCGCAGGGTCGGAACCGGATCATGGTGGCCACGGCGCCCATCGAGGGCCTTTCCGGGCTCGCCTGAGGACCGCCGTTGCCCGGGATTTGCCTCAGGCGCGGTCGAACGGCACCGCGACCACGTCGGAAATCCGGTCGGCGCCCAGCATCACCATCAGTAACCGGTCCACTCCCATCGCGACGCCCGAGCAGTCGGGAAGTGCAGGCAGGGCGGACAGCAGGCGCTCGTCGATGGGCGGCATGGCGTCACCCTTCTTATTTCGACGGCTCAGGTCACGCGTGAAACGTTCTCTCTGCTCATCCGTATCGCGCAGTTCGCGATAGCCGTTGGCGACTTCGACCGGGCCCAGGTAAACCTCGAAGCGTTCCGCCACCGGAATGTCGCCCTGGCGGATCCGCGCCAGCGCCGCCTGGCTTTTTGGATAGTCATAGACGAGCAGGATGCGATTGTCGGGAATGGACGGCTGGATCAGGTGGGTCATCAACAGGTCCAGCCAGTCGTCGCGCGTCAGGCCTTCGGCGCGAATGTCGAAGACAGCCAGCGGTGCGCGTAACTCCGCCTCGCTCGCGGTCAGGGGGTCGATGCCGAGGTGTTCCAGGTAGAGCTGGCGAAAACTGGTGTCGCGGATGCTCGCGCTCTTGCCGACCAGGCGCAGCGCTTCCTTCACGAGTTCGGCGCATTCGTCCATCAACTGGTGATGGTCCCAACCTAGCCGGTACCACTCCAGCATGGTGAACTCGGGATTGTGCAGCCGCCCCATCTCGCCGTTGCGAAACACCCGGCCCAATTCGTAACAGCTGCCCACGCCAGCGGCCAGCAAGCGCTTCAGCGGGAATTCGGGCGACGTGCGCAACCAGCGACGCGGCGCGCCGGCCGAGACGTGGCCGCTGAAATCCAGGTGGAAGCTCTCGATGTTCGGATCGGTGTTGCCCGCCGCCGAAAGAATCGGGGTCTCCACTTCGAGCACGCCGCGCTCCAGGAAGAAGCGGCGAATCAGCGTGTTCAGGCGAGCGCGCGCCTGCATGGCTTCGATCGACGCGGTCGGCTTCCAGTCTTTCATTCGCGATCCCGGTTTGCGGCAGCTTCTATTGTGCGTGTTTGGCGAGGAAATCCAAAAGCCTGGCCTCGTCCCACACTTCGACGCCTAGTTCCAGGGCTTTCTCCAGCTTCGATCCGGCCGCCTCGCCGGCCACCACGAAGCTGGTCTTTTTCGAGACGCTGCCCGATACCTTGGCGCCCAGCGCCTCCAGCCGGTCCCCGGCCACGTCGCGACTCATCCCGGACAAGGCCCCGGTCAATACGACGGTCTTGCCGACCAGGGGGCCTTCCGTGGATCGCTGGGGCGGGCCTTCATTCCATTCCACGCCGGCCGCGCGCATTTTCGCGATGACCTGCCGGTTGTGCGCTTCGTGGAAAAAGGCGGCGATGCGCCGCGCTACGACCGGACCGACATCGGGCACGTCGAGCAACTGCGCTTCATCGGCGGACATCAGGGCATCGAGTGATCCGAAGTGGCGAGCCAGGGTCTTGGCAGTGGATTCGCCGACATCGCGGATGCCAAGCGCGAACAACAGTCGCTCCAGCGTGGTCGATCGGCTGCCGTCGATGGAGTCCAGCAGGTTCTGCGCCCACTTTCTCGCCACCTTGCCGCCCTTCGCCGTCTCGGGCACCGTGCCGTCGCGTTCGTCGGCGCGTCGGCGCATCTCCAGGAAGTCCGCCAGCGTCAGCCGATACAGGTCGGCCACCGTGGATACGTAGCCAAGCTCGACGAGGTCGTCGATCAGGCGATCACCCAGGCCTTCGATGTCCATCGCCCGCCGCGAGGCAAAATGGATCAGGGACTGCTTGCGCTGGGCCGGGCAGAACAGCTCGCCGGTGCAGCGCGCGGCCACTTCGCCCTCCTCGCGCACCACGTCCGATCCGCATACGGGACAGGCAGTCGGCATCGCGAACGGCGGGTTGGCGGGATTGCCGTCGTCGTCGCGCGGCCGCTCGTCCATGATCACGCTTACCACTTCCGGGATGACATCACCGGCGCGGCGCACGATCACGCTGTCGCCCACGCGCACGTCCAGGCGCGCGATCTGGTCGGCGTTGTGCAAGGTCGCATTGGTCACCACGACGCCGGCGACATTCACCGGCGCAAGCCGGGCCACGGGCGTGATCGCGCCGGTGCGACCAACCTGCACGTCGATGGCCTCGACCCGCGTGGTCTGCTCCTGCGCGGGGAATTTGTGCGCCAGCGCCCAGCGCGGCGCGCGAGAGACGAAGCCCATGGCTTCCTGCTGGTCCAGGCGGTCGAGCTTGTAGACGACGCCATCGATATCGTAGGCCAGCGTGTCGCGACGGGCGCCGATGCGCTCGTAATACGCCAGCAATCCCTCCGCGCCGACGGCGATATCCACTTCGGGGCAGACCGGCAAGCCGAAATCGCGCAGCTGCTGCAACACCTGTGAATGGCGCGGCGCAGGCGACCAGCCGGAGTACGCGCCAAGCGCATACGCATAGAAACTCAAGGGGCGCGAGGCGGTGATGCGCGAGTCCAGTTGTCGCAGCGAGCCGGCGGCGCCGTTGCGCGGATTCGCCAGCGGCTTGTCGCCCTTTGCGCGGGCACGCGCATTGAAGGCCTCGAATGCGGCGCGCGGCATGAAGACTTCGCCGCGCACCTCCAGCAGTTGCGGCGCGTCGCCTCGCAGGCGCAGCGGAATGGCGCGGATGGTCCGGAGGTTCGCGGTCACGTCTTCGCCCGTGGCCCCGTCGCCGCGCGTTGCGCCACGCACGAACACGCCATCCTCGTAACGCAGGCTGATGGCAAGGCCGTCGAGCTTGGGCTCGGTGGAGAACGTCGGGGCCGGTTCGCCCAGGCTGGTGCTGATGCGCGCCACGAACTCATGCACCTCCTGCTCAGAGAAGGCATTGGCCAGCGACAACATCGGCTTGGCGTGGTGCACGGGCGCGAACTCGCCGAGCGCCCTTGCGCCGACGCGCAAGGTGGGCGAGTCCGGGCTGCGAAGTTCGGGGTGCGCTTTCTCGATTTCCTCGAGTTCGCGCATCAAGGCATCGTAGTTCGCGTCCGCAATCGTCGGATCGTCGAGCACGTGATACCGGTAATTGGCTTCGTCGATCAGCCCGCGCAGCCGGGCCGCGCGCTTGGCGACCTCGCCCATGGCCTAGCGACCCGGTCGGATATTCATCTTCTCGCGGGCCCGATCGTAGGCGCGCATCTCGTCGCGGATGTTGGCGATGCGCTGGCGGCCCAGGGCATTGCGTTCTTCATCGAGCAACACCGCGTCCAGCAATTCGGCCATGCGCTGCGCGGTAGGCAACAGGGTGTCCCACGCGTCCAGCGCCGACATCGGGCCCGGCAGCGTGATGAAGAAATTGACGCCGGGCGTCTGCAGTTCCTTGATGCTGCGCAGGTCGAAGTAGCCCGGCTTGACCAGGTTGGCGACGCTGAAGATGGGCCCGAGTTCGGGATGCTTGTCCACCATGCGGTGGAAGATATTCATGTGGCCGTAAACCAGCCCGGCCTTTTCGGAAGCGACTACCAGGTCGGAGCCGCTGAGCGACTGACCGGCACGCGCCACCAGGAAGATGGAAACGATCTTGTCGTATTCACCGGCGGGCCGGCTGCCTACCGATCCGGTGGCCCGGGCCGTCGTGCTTTCACTTTCAGCGGCGGGCAAGCCACCCGCATCGCCGGCAATCGCCTCGCGTTCGTGGGCAAGGCCCTCTTCGGCCTCGATGACCTCGCGCAGGGTCGGCTCGACCCGTTCCCCCGCATCACCCGCCGGTGCCGCGACGCGCCTGCCCTGCTCCCGCTTGCCGCGGCTGGAGTACAGGATCACGAGGAATACGATCAGGGCAACCAGGCCGATGCCGATCCGCATCATGTTGGTGTCACTGAGTCCTTCAATCATTGCCAGTCTCCGGAGGGTGCCAACCAGGTTGCTTGGGGCCGGCCCGAAGGACCGGTCTATCGCCGATTATGCCGTACCCGGTGCTCAGGCGGCACCCACCAGTCGCGAGGCTTCGGCCAGGTCCACCGACACCAGCCGGCTGACGCCGGGCTCGCGCATGGTGACGCCGGACAATTGCTTTGCCGCTTCCATCGTCGCCTTGTTGTGGGTGACGAACAGGAACTGCACCTTTTCGCTCATCTCGGTGACCATCGCCGAGAAGCGTCCCACATTGGCTTCGTCGAGCGGTGCGTCCACTTCGTCCAGCAGGCAGAAAGGCGCCGGATTGAGCCGGAATATGGCGAATACCAACGCCACCGCCGTCAGTGCCTTCTCGCCGCCCGACAGCAATGAGATGTTCGAAACACGCTTGCCCGGGGGACGCGCCATGATCGACACGCCGGTGTCGAGAAGGTCTTCGCCGGTCAATTCCAGGTAGGCATGGCCGCCGCCGAACAGTCGCGGGTAAAGCTCCTGCACGCCGGCATTGACCCGGTCGAAGGTTTCCTTGAACCGGCCACGGGTCTCGCGATCGATTGCACGACCGCTTCCAGTTCAAGGCCGGCGGCGGCGATGGCCTCGCTGATCTGGCCGGCCTTCAGGCTGACGGCTTGTTCCTGCAAGCGCCGCGCGCCGATCGCCTCGCGTTGCGCCAGGGCTTGCTGGTCGCGCTGCTGGCGGGTCTGCTCGTACTTGCGCAATTCGTTCTCGACGCCGTCCAGGGCCGAACGCGCAGCGCCCAGTTCTTTTTCCACCAGCACGCGCTGGTCGAGTACGGTCTGCCGTTCCGACTGCAGCTTGAGGATGGGCGCGTCGCCCTCGGCCAACTGGCCCAGCAGTTCATTCAGGCGCAACTCCAGTTGTGCGCGCTGGCTGCCCATGCGTGCCAGCGACTGGGTCAGTGCCAGCACGCGCGCGCGTTGCGCTTCGAGCGAAAGTGCGAGCTGATGCGCCGCCTCGCGCGCTTCGCGCGCCTGGTTGCGAGCCGTGTCACGCGCCTCACTGAGGCTGCGTCGCAACGCGTCGAGTTGCTGCCTTTCAGTTTCGTGCTCACCCATCCTGGCCACCGCATCGCCCAGGCGCGCACGCGCTTCGCGGACCTGCGTCTGCGACTCGTCCAGGGTCTGCGCGAGCGTCGCCAGTTCGGTATCGATGTGCGCGACGCGACCCTGTGCGGTCTCCACGCGGCTGCGTAGCCCCTGCAACTGGCCGGCCAGTTCGGACACGCCGCGATGGCTCAGGTACAAGCCGCGCTGTGCGTCTTCGCGAAGTTGTTCGGCTTCCAGCAGGCAGTCGCGCATGCTGGTCAACGCATCGTTGTGCCGGGTCTCGCGTGCAGCCAGGGAATCGATTTCGGCGCGAAGCTGCTTGATTTCGCTCTCGCGAGCCAAGGCGCCTTGTTGCGCCTCGCCACTGCGAAGCACGCGAATCCAGCCCTTGCCGAACCACTCGCCGGCGCGGGTAACCACCGCTTCGCTGCCGTCGAGCCGGGCGAGCAAGGCACTTGCCTGCCCGACATCATCCGCGACATGCACGCTTGCCAGCAGACGGCGCACTGACGCCGGTCCACGCACTCGTGCAGCCAGTGAATCGGGCGGCACCGGGAAGCTGGCATCGGCGCTCGATGAAACGAGCGCGACGCGACCCTGGCCCAGGCTCGACAACGCATCGAACCATTCTTCCGGCGAATCCACGGCCACGGCTTCCAGCAGGTTGCCGAGCACGGTCTCGACCGCGGCTTCCCAGCCAGCGTCCACGTCCAATGCCTCGCCCAGGCGCTGCTTGTCCTGCAGGCCCTGTGCCTTCAGCCAGTCGAGCGCAACATTCTTTTCCTGGCCCAGCGCCGCATGCTGCAACGCTTCCAGCGAAGCGAGCCGGCCGCGCGCCGCCTGGATCTGCTTGCGGGTATCCGACAACTCGGCCTGCATCTGGCGCTGCTGTTCCTGCAGGGCGGACAGGGCCGTCTTGCGTTCTTCCAGGGCGGTGGCAAGGCCGTCAAGGCCGGACTTGTTCTGGTCGTGCTCGGCCGACATCGTCGCCAGCGAAGCCAGCAGTGCGGCCGTATCGAGGCCGCTGCGCTCCGCGGAGAGCACGTCGCGACGACGGGCGGCATCGGCGGCCTGCTTTTCCAGGTATTCGATCTTGGTGCGCTCGACTTCGGCCCAGCGCGATGACTCCGATTGGGCGCGTGCGTAGGCGTCCCAACGTTGCTGCCAGTCGTGCAGCGCCGCTTCCGCGACACGCAGGGCTTCCTGGCGCTGCTCGTCGTCCGCGTTGAGTGCGGCCAGGCGCGGATCCGACTCGGCGATGGTGCTGCGCAAATCACCCATCTGGCGCTCGTCGCCGGTGATGTGCTCGCCAATCTGCGCGAAGGCGGCATCGGCTTCGGTGCGCGCGGTTTCAAGCCGCTGACGCAGTTCGCGCTGGTGGGTGATCTGTTGTTCGATACGCGCGAGCTCGCCACTGACGCGATAGCCCTCGGCCTGCACGGCGCCAAGTTTTTCGCTGGCTTCGCCCTGCTGCACGCGGCAGGTTTCGATCTGCGCCTCGGCGGCGCGCTGGTCGGCCAGGATCTGCTGCAGCTTCAGCTCGTCCTGCGTCAGCAATTCGCGGAAACCGGCGAGCTCGGCATCGAGCTTGCGGTATTCCAGCGCCTTCAGCTGCGCGTCCTTGTTCAGGCGCTCGGCCTGCAGGCCCTGGTACTGCTCGGCGGCACGCGCCTGGCGCTTCAGGTGGTCGATCTGCTTGTCCACTTCCTCGCGAAGGTCGGTCAGGCGCTCGAGATTTTCGCGCGTGTGGCGGATGCGGGTTTCGGTTTCCTTGCGGCGTTCCTTGTACTTGGAGATGCCGGCGGCTTCTTCCAGGTAGACGCGCAGGTCTTCTGGCCGGGCCTCGATGATCTGCGAAATCATGCCCTGTTCGATGATCGAGTAACTGCGCGCACCAAGCCCGGTACCCAGGAACAGGTCGGTGATGTCGCGCCGACGGCAGCGCGCGCCGTTTAGGTAATAGTTGGACTGCCCGTCGCGGCTGACCGAACGCTTCACCGAAATTTCGGCATAGCGTGCGTATTCGCCGCCGATGGCGCCTTCGGCATTGTCGAAAACGAGCTCGACCGTCGCCTGGCTGACCGGCTTGCGCGACGACGAACCGGAAAAGATCACGTCGGTCAGGCTGTCTCCGCGCAATCGGCTGGCGGAACTTTCGCCCATCACCCAGCGCACGGCGTCGATGATGTTGGACTTGCCGCAGCCATTGGGACCCACGACGCCGGTCATGTTGGTCGGCAAGTGCAGCACGGTGGGATCGACGAAGGACTTGAAGCCGGACAGCTTGATCGTGGAAAGGCGCATGGCAACCAATGGGTGGTGCGGAACCGGACTGCAGCCGGCTGTCGGGGCCCAGCCCCGCCGCGTGGTTTCAGGTCATCCGAAAACCGACCGCCTTCAGTCCAAGTTATTGATTTTACTGGAAGACTGACGCGTCCGGGTCGCGGTCAGTGGGCAGTATAGCAGCGACTGTGGGAGCCGCTTCAGCCGTGATTGACTCTGACCAAGCGCACCGCGGCTGACGCCGCGCCCACGGGATCAGCCGTGGTCATGCGCCGGGGCGGCTGCATGGACGCCCTCGCCTTCGAGCCGGTCGAGGAAATCGACCGCGCGCCGCAGGTGCGGGATGACGATGCTGCCACCGACCACCAGGCCGACGCTGAAGGCTTCGGGTTGTCGTGGCCGAGGATGCGATCGTTCATCCGCTGCCGGAACTCGGTGAACTCCTTCAGGCGGTCCGACTCGGTGTCGCGGCTCATGGCGCGGCGCCGGCCAGGGGCGCCAGCCCGCCGCTGCGGTCCAGGGCCACCAGTTCCTCGTAGCCGCCCACGTGGGTGCCGTTGATGAATATCTGCGGCACGGACGTACGGCGGGTGCGCTCCATCATCAGTGCGCGCGCCGCCGGGTCGGTATCCACCCTGACTTCCTGGTAGCCGAGGCCGCGGGACTTCAGGAAGTTCTTCGCGGCAACGCAATACGGACAGACGGCGGTGCTGTACATGATGACTTCGGCCATTCAACTCTCCTGTGTCCCCATCAGATGGGGTCGATGTGGAACATTTTACAGGCCCGGCGGTCGAAGCCGGTGAAAGGGCCGTGCCGAACCTTAACCAGCGATTCACCCCGCCCGGGCCTCGATACGGCATGCTTGCGCCACTACCTGGAGTCTGACTTGCGCCCGATTTTCCTGGCCACCGCCATCGCTTTCGCTTTGGGCCTTGCCTGTTCGCCGGGCAAGGCCCAGGACAAGAGCCTTCCCGATATCGGGTCGTCCGCCGGTGAACTGCTGACCCCGGCAGAGGAATCGCAGTACGGCGCATACACGCTTTACCAGCTCCGGCGCTTCGGCTACCTGATAGAAGACCCGTTGATCGACAGCTGGATGGAAACCATGGGGCACCGCCTTGGCGCGGCCTCCGACCGGCCCGCGCAGCCGTTCAATTTCTTCCTGATGCGCGACCGCCAGATCAACGCCTTCGCCACCCTCGGCGGCTACATCGGCATCAATGCCGGCATCGTGCTGACCGCGGAAAGCGAGGACGAAGTCGCTGGCGTGGTCGCCCACGAAATCTCGCATGTCACCCAGCGACATGTGTTGAGGGCGGTGGAACGCGCGAAGAAGGACCAACTGCCGATCATGCTGGCGACGCTGGGCATGATCATCGCTGCCCAGCAGAGTGGACGCAGCAGTGATGGCGGCGCATCAAGCAGCGACGACGCCATCATGGCGGCCGTGGTCGGCGGCCAGGCACTTGCCGCGCAACGTCAGATCAACTACACGCGCACCGTCGAGTCCGAAGCCGACCGGGTCGGAATCCAGACCCTGTCCAATGCCGGCTACAAGGCCGACGGCATGGCCGACTTCTTCGAGCGCATGGCGCGTGTCACCCGCGGCAACTCCGGCGGTTACCAGACCCCAGCCTACCTGCAGACGCACCCGGTCAACACCACCCGGCTCAGCGAGGCCCGCGAGCGCGCCCTGCGCCTGCAGCGGGAAAAGCCAAGCTACCAGCCCAGCCGCGCGCCAAACGCCAACCTGCTGCTG
>JAPLSI010000029.1 GCA_026398715.1 Gammaproteobacteria bacterium | reverse complement strand
CACGATTCGCGCGACAGCCGGCAACGACAGCAGGAGCAGCGACAGCGAACCGAGGGTGAATACAAGCGCCAGCCGGCCGGTGGCCGCCACGTCCAGCCAGCCATGGGTCGCCACCAGCGCCATCGCCGCGCTCAGCGTCAGGCAGGTTTCCCGAACGAAGGCCGGCGCCACTTTCCGGCCGCGCGGCGCGCCGTGGTAAAGACCGAAGCGGGCGACGGCCTGCCAGATCTTTCCCGGAAAATACTTGCCCGCCAAGCTGACGCACCAGCGCGCGACATCGCCGCGCAATTCGCCAGACTCGCCCGTATCCGACAGCAGCCGGTGCCATGCCCCGGCGAACAAGGCCTGCGCAAGCATGAACAGGCCGATCGACAAACCCAGCGCCGGCCACGCCAGCTGCGACCAGGAAAACTGCAGCGCCCGCCACTGTGCGGCCAGCCCCACCAGCACCCATGCAAACACCGCCAGTCCGAAAACGATGCCGAACCATCGAAGGGCGCGACTACGGGGCATGGGATTCCAGCGAACGGAAAAGGCGATCGTAGCTCGCGGCCATCGCGTGCCAGGAATACCGCGCCGCGACGAACTCGCGCGCCTGCTCGCCGAGCGACTGCAACCGCTCGCGATCAGCGCACAACCCGTCAAGCGACTCCGACCAGGCCTTGGCGTTGCCTGCCTCGATGCGGCTGCCGTTGCAGCCTTCAGTGATGGCATCGCGAAGTCCCTGCAGGTCTGCCGCCGCCACCCAGCATCCCGCCTGACCGGCCTCGAGGGCGACCAGGCCAAAACCCTCCGCGTCGCCCGGTACGTCGAGGTTGGGCATCAGCACCAGGTCGCAGCGCCCGAACAACCACGCCTTCCTCGATTGGGAAATGGCGCCGAGCACGATTACTTGCGACGCCAGGCCCTGTTGCCGAATCGCAAGTTCGAGTGCCGGACGCATCGGACCTTCGCCGGCGATCACCAGCAGCGCCGAAGGATGGCGGGCGAACCACGCCGGGGCGACTTCGCGCAGGAACCACGGCAGGCCCTTGCGCTCCACCAGGCGACCTACCGCGAACAGCAGGGGAAAGCGGTCGGCGAACCGCGACTCGAGCTCCGGTTCCGGCGACGGCGAAGGCAACGCATCGACACCCAGCCCGATCACCAGCACCTGGTCGGCGTCAATGCCTGCCGACAGCAACAGGTCCCGCACATGGCGACTGATGCAGACGTAGGCATCCATGCGCCGCCAGAAAAACAGGCGCAGGTAGAGGCAGCCACGCCAGCGCGGACAGCGCCGGGTCGCCCAGGTGCAGCACGGAAATCCGCTTGAGCACCAGCGCCGGCACCAGCCGCGCGAAGGCGACGAGGAAGAAGATGGGCAGGCCCCACTGCCCGCGCCGCCAGGCAATGACGGTCACCGGTCGCAACGCCTGCAGTTCGCTGCACAGGCGATGACTCAGCTGTTGCATGCCGCCGACGCTGGGCGGGTGCTTGCGGGTCAGCAGCCAGGGCTGTCCACTCACGGCGCCTGCCAGTCTCGCCGGCGGTTGCTCGCCTGGATGTCCTCGAGCAATCGGCGATTGACCGACAACAGGTCGGCAACCAACCCGATGACGGCGCACAGGGCGCCAAGCACGATCAGGATCGCAGCGAGTATCAGCGACTGCACGTTGCCCGCGACGCCGTCGCTCAGGTAGTTCGCCAGGAAACGCAGGCCCAGCGCGACACCGGCAAGACACGACAACACCGAAGGCACCATGAAGAAACGCAAGGGCCTGTAGATCACGAAGGAGCGCAGCATCGTGGCCACCGACCGACGTACGTACTCGCCGGTGCCGCGCATGAGGCGCGACGGCCGCACGGGCGGATTGACCTCGACCGGCACGCTGGCGACGGTCAGCCGCGCTTGCCGCGCCTGGACCAGGGTTTCAAGCGTATAGGTGTATCGGGAGTACACATTCAGGGCCAGCGCCGCGCGGCGCGAATAAGCGCGAAAGCCGCTGGTGGCGTCCTCGACGTCGGCGCCGGAGATCAGCCGGACCACCGCGCTGCCCAGCCGCTGCAACAGCTTCTTGATCGGCGAGAAATGTTCGATGCGGGCAATGGGCCGGCAACCCACCACGATGTCGGCCCGCCCGGCCAGCACCGGCGCGCAAAGGCGCGGCAGGAAATCGGCCCGGTATTGGTTATCGGCATCCACATTGACGATGACGTCCGCGCCGCGCCGGCAACAGGCTTCCAGGCCGGCGGCGAAGGCATGGGCAAGGCCGCGGTTTTCCGCGAATCGAATCACATGGTCGACGCCCGCCTGGCGCGCGACGGCGCTGGTGTCATCGATCGACCCGTCGTCGACGACCAGCCATTCGACGGCATCGAACCCGGGCAGTGCGCGCGGCAATTGGGCGAGCATGGAAGGCAGTTGCTGTGCTTCGTTGAAACACGGCACCTGGATGATCAGCTTCATGGCTTGGTCGCCGTCGCGAGGATTCGAAAGCGGAACAGCGGTCCGATCGCCGGCAACGCCATCAGCAGGCGGTCGATCCAGCCGAACACGGGATAGCTGGAAGGCAGGTAGCCAAGCTCGATCGACGCCCAGGCCTGTGTCTCCAGCAGCTCACGATACGCAGGGCCCTCGCGCACGGCAATGTGGCCGGGAAGTTGCCGCAGGAGGAAGTTCGCGGCCTTCAGGCGCTCAACGTAGTGGGTCGCGCTGGGCGTGTAGATGACCAGCCGACCGCCGGGCGCAAGCACGCGCCAGGTTTCGGACAGCATCGATCGCAGCACCGCGTCGGGGATGTGTTCGACCAGGTCCATCGCCAGCACCTTGGTCACCGAGCCATCGGTGAATGCCGACAGGTCGGCCACGTTGCCCTGCACGAACTCGGCCTTGCTCGACTGTCGGGCCGCCTGCCCGCGCGCGAGGCGAATGGCGTCGGGAGAAAAATCCAGGCCGATGGCCCGGCGCACCCGTGGCGCTAGCTGCACGGTGTGTTCGCCCGAAGCGCAGCCAAGCTCGAGCAACACGTCGTCGGGCTGCAGTTGCAGGCGCGCCAGGACGCTTTCCCAGCGCAGGCGGAACTTCGAGGGGTTGTTGCGGAACCAATGCCGGTCATGCAGGTCATTGGTGTAGTAGTCCTCGCCGTAAAAGCGGGGATCGGTCGGCGGGAAGGATGGCTTGGACGGGACGGTCATGGGGTCGTCTGCCGGCTATCCGCAGCGGCCGGAACCTGAACTCAGCGAAGTGGACCGACTTTAACGCATCGGCAACAGTTTCAGTAACCACGACCCACGCCTGGCACATCACCGCGCACGTTGCTGCGGGTAATATTGCCGGCTTGGGGTGACCCCACCACGACCCGGACCATCCACGCATGCCTGCAACCCCCGCCCCCGCCCAACCTCGCCGCCAGCTGCTGCCCATCCTGCTCCTGCTGCTCGCTGCCGCATCGGCGACCTATTTTTTCTGGCCGAAGGGCGCCGGTAGCAATGGCGAGCCCCAAGACACGGGCCTCGACGCCGCGGCTGGCCCGGGCACGGCGGGCGCGACGCGTCCGCAAACCTCGCCCGACGGCCGCCGGTACGCGGGTGAAGGCATCGAAGTGGACGCCAACGGTGCGCGCATCCTGAATGACGCCGGACTGCCCCTGTCGACTGAACCGCTTCCGCCGGCCAAGCCCATCCCGATCAAGGCTGCGCCCCAGGAGGTGATCGGATACGCCAAGGACGCCCAGGGCGTGGTCAAGCCGATCAAGGCGGGCGAGCTTACCGTCGTGCCCAACAGCCCCGGCACCTATGCGGTGGTGGACATGTGGGCCGAAGGCGGCCCGGCCGTCGTTCCCGCCACCAAGGGCACTGCCCTGAGTCCGGAAGAGCTTGCGCGACTGCGGGAAGCGGAAGCCAAGTCGGAACGAAGCCGCCGCTGAACCCGCCGAAACACCGGTGTTTATGCCACCATATGAGTCATCCTCGCCCGGGTGCCCTGCCGAATGAGCGGCAGCAACCGATGCGAGCGCCACCCAAGGAGCTGTCCGTGTTCTCGTTGAAGCATTTTGCCCTCGCCTCCGGCTTCGGCCTGCTGGCCTTGGCCGGCACCACGCCCGCCCTCGCCCAATCCACTGACGGATTCCACGCCATCCAGGTTTTCCCGGTAGTGGTCGATTCCGACTCCTTCACCCAGCGCTTCACCTTCAAGAACCCTGACGCAGCCAATGCCGTCACGCTCTCGACCATCTACTTCCCCGCCGACGGCACCACCCAGGCCGTCAACATGGGCTGCCCCGCCATCACCATTCCGGCCGGCGGCCAGACGGTTTTCACCAGCCTGCGCGGCATCTGCCCGACGCTCGCGGCCGGTAGCCAGTACGGATTTCTGTATGCCGCCGTCACCGGCGCGACGCAGGGCCTGTTCTCGGGCTATTCGCGGGTAAGCAACGCGGCCGGCAACGGCTTCAGCGTGGAAGCCTTCCCGGCCCATACCTTCACTTCGGCAGACACCATCGTCACCGGCTTGCGCCGCCGCGCCGCCAGCGGCGCCTCGCCTGCCTTCCAGACCAACTGTTTCGTCGGCAACCAGCATGACGTGTCGCCGTACCTGCACCTCAACAGCACCGTCAACTACACGCTGTACAGCAGCGGCGGCGCGACGCTGGGCACGGGTACGATGCAGCTGACCCCCGGCCGCATGGTTCGCCTGCTCGACGTGTTCGCTGCGGCCAATGCGCCGGCCGGCGACTACGACGATGCCTACATCGTGTTCGGTGAAACGGGCACCGGCGAGCCGGGCCTGATGACCTTCTGCACCGTGCAGGACAACACCAGCTTCGGCGCCGACTTCCGCATCGGCAAGCAGTTCCGCGGCTACGGCACCCAGTATTCGGGAATCGGTGCGCAGGACGACCACGTCAGCCGCGACACCACCGTCGCCTTCGACATCAAGATGACCGGCGACACGACGCCGCGTGCGTTCTCGATCCCCGCATCGAACACGACCACCGGCGCCAATACGCACGTCGTCTATTTCCGCCATCCCGACTACGTGGCGTGCGAGATCATCGACCCGGCCACCAACGTCCGTGCCTTGCCCGCCTATGGCCTCGAGATGCGCCTGCGCGACCAGTACCTGAACACCCTGGCTGGCGGCGTCAACATCCAGGGCTTCTCGCGCATCTACATGGGTGACAAGACCGATCGCAACAACGGCGCCAATGCCCGTTACACGATCGAGGTGGAAAGCACTGCGGTCAATACGGCCGCCGCGCGCCCCTACAAGCTCCATTGCCAGAGCGGCAGCGGCCATACCCTGGGCGACATCGTGAAGTTCAACTCGGCTGTCCAGTTCTGACGGGCGTCGGCCGCCGCTGCGGCCGAACCCGGGAATGTGTCAACGCGCCCCCTCTTGGGGGCGTTTTTTCGACGGTAATCCGGAAACGTGACAGCGCGCAACGTGCGGGTCCCGCTTCCGGGTAGGTATGTCCTGCGTTATATGCAAGACTAGCCCTCGTATGCCATCGCCTCGCCAGGCAATTGACCCCCGGAGACGCCAGTGAACCGCATCAAACAGATTCAACTTGCCGCAGCTTGCGCCGTCGGCCTGGGCCTGGCAGCGACTGCAGCCCAGGCGCAGTCGACCGATGCCTATCACTCCATCCAGATATTCCCGGTCGTCGTGGACACCGCCTCGTTCTCGCAGCGGTTCAGCTTCCACAACCCCAACCTGCTCAGCGCCGTCACGGTAACGCCGAAGTACTACCCGGCCACCGGTACGTCGCAGGCGCCGAACCTCATCAATTGCCCGACCTTCGACATCGCCCCGGGCAAGACGGTCACGTTCACCAGCCTGCGCACGGTCTGCCCCTCGCTTGCAGCCGGCAGCCAGTTCGGATTCCTGTACACCAGCGAGCGCAACCTCGCCAGCAACCTGCCCTACGCAGGCTTCTCGCGCGTGAGCAATCCGCAGGGCAACGGCTTCACGGTCGAATCCTTCCCCGCCAGCACCTTCACCTCCGCCGACAGCTTCATCAACGGCATCCGTCGCCTGGCCGCCACCCCCAGCTCGCCGTCCTTCCAGACCAACTGCTTCCTGGCCAACCTCAACGAGGAAAGTGCCGGCGGCACGGCAACATCGATCCACTACACGCTCTACAACAGCAGCTCCGCGGTCATCGGCGGAGGCGACGTCGTGCTCGCGCCGGGCCAGACCCTGCGTCTGCTCGACGTGTTCGCCACGGGCGGGGCCGCACTCGGGGACTACAACGACGCATCGGTACGCTTCGAGGAAAACAACGCCAACGAAGAGCCCGGCTTGATGAGCCTGTGCACGACCCAGGAAAGCACCACCTTCGGCGCCGACTTCCGCATCGCGAAGCAGGAAGTGGGTGCGGGCGGCCTGGGCTATCCGGGCGACGTCATCGGCTCGCAGGACAACCATGTGTCGCGCGAGACGCTGGTCAGCGCAGACGGCGTCGGTCGCAATTTTGAAATCGGCACGGGCGCCAGCGGCAACACGCACGTCATCTACTTCCGCCACCCCGACTACCAGCAGTGCGAACTGATCAACCCGGGCAACGGCCTGCGCGCGCTGCCCAACCATGGCCTTGAAATGCGCCTGCTCGACCAGGACGGCCTGGTGGTGTCCGGCGGCGACGGCTCGACCGGCTGGAGCGAGACCTACATGGGCGACAAGAACGATCGCAACGGCGGATCGAACTCGCGTTACACCATCGAAGTCGAATCCAACGAACAGAACACCGGCGCGGTCCGCTCCTACAAGATCCATTGCCAGAGCGGCAGCGGTCATTCGCTGGGCGACATCATCCGCTACAAGGAAACGGTCAACCGTTTCTGATCACCGGCATGGCGGGTGCCTAGCGCACCCGCTCCAACTCGAATCGCGACACCTCGAGCCGTGATCCTTCATCCACGGCGATCCTGATCTCGAGATCGTCGATACCCGCGTCGGGAACCTCGAATTCGAGTGTTCCCATCACTGACGGCGTGGCCGCGGACGTCGCGCGCGCACTCGATGCGGCCATGACCTGGGTGCCTTTCGCCGACGCGACCTCCAGCCGGGCCTCGCCCGCATCGGTTGCCGGCTGGCGACCCCAGATACGAACCTGGAAATGGCCGCGCGGCAACGCGACATAGGGCCCGAACACAAGGAAGCCTGCGCGGCCCTGGGCCATCACTCCCCGCCCGGCGTCCATCAGCCCCTGCTGCGTGTGGAAGCGTGGGTCGGTGGCCGGCATGAAGACCTGGCGGCTTCCGATGCCGTAGGCCGGACGGGCCAGTCGATAGACCAGCAGGTTTGCATCCAGCGTCGGCGCCGTTCGCCACGGCGGACCTGCGGAACGAACGAAGCCGATGGCGCGCATTCGCAACGCATCCACGCGTTCGAATCCGGACGGCACGTCCGTGGACTGCGTGACGAGGTAGACATCGTCGTAGGCCGCGTCCAGGCCGTCCAGGTAGCCCACGTCGAGCCAGCGATCGCGATTGATGCTGACCACGTGGCGGTGGAAGGTATAGACCAGCGTGGTCTTGACTTCGCGCGGCGAGAATTTCTCGCTGCCGGCGTCATCGAGCAAGATCAGGTCGCCGTCGTCGGCCACGTTGGCGAGGCGGGCGATGGAGTCGCGGGCGAACTCGTTCTCCAGTTTGCCCACTTGCCCGGCGGACAGGACGAAGAAGTACAGGCCCGCCACCGCGAGCGAGGCCGACAACAACCTGCGCCCGGCCGGGTGGGTGATCCATCCCAGTCCGCACACCACGAACAGCAGGCAGTAGGGAAGCAGTTCGCTGACCAGGTAGCGGCCGTAATACGGCTGGTAGGGCATGTACCAGTTGAGCACCGCCACATACGCGGTCACGCACAACACGAAGAACACGAAGAAGCTGCCGATCGCATTCCAGCGCAACTGGGCCAGCCAAAGGTAGGCCACGAACAGCAGCGGGCACAGGTACATCGCCGCCGCCACCAGGCTCGAGTAGGCAACGCTCGGCCAACCCTGCCCGGCCGTGCCGGGAAACATGCTGAAAGGACTGACGCCCGCGTAGGCGTCGCTGAAGGCGAAGTCATGTACCCGATAGCAGCCTGCGGCCAACACCAGCAGCAACGCCAGGCCCATCCAGCGGGAAAGCCGCGATGCGCCCCACGCCAGCATCCGGCCTACCGACCCGCCCGGACGCAGCCAGGCGCTGGACCAGACCAGCGCGGCGAACACCAATAGCGCCGCCATGATCGTCGGCCAGTCGCGGCCACCGAGCCGCGAGAACGAGTCATCGTAGATGGTCAGGGAATAGGGACGCGACCAGACCAGTCCATAAGCCACCGACGCCAGGTACAGCGCGACAGTCGCCCGCGCCCATCGGGCCAGGCCCAGTGCCCGTTCGCGGTCTTCATCGAGCACCAGGGGAATGGTGCCCAACGCGAACACGATCGGCAGGTACATGAAGCCCGAAATCCGGGTCAGGAACAGGCAGCCGAAGGACAGGGCCGAAAGCCATAGCCAGCGCACGCGGCGTTCTTCCGGGCGCGAGCCGGAGTACACGGCTACCAGGGTGAATCCGATCAGGGAAAACGCCAGCGTCGGAATTTCGGTGACCGGGAACCGGGAGAAGAACGCGTGCAACGGATTGAGCGCCAGCAACAGGCCGGCGATCGCGCCCAGTCGGGGATTTCCCGTCAACTGCGTCGCCAGCCTGTGGAAGAAGATGATCGAAACAAGCGACAGGAATGTCAGGCCGTAGGTCGCGGCGGAGGCGCCGAACAGCCCCGCGAACAAGGCCAGCCAGACCGGGAACAGGTGGTAGAACTGGAAAGTGAGCTCATCCTTCCCATCGGTGCTGGTGTACACGCCGGGCAGGAAGGGATCGATGTAGTTGTCGTGCCGATAATTGGCCAGGGCCGTGCTACCCGCGAGCCGCTGGATTTCCGGATCGACCACGGCGATGTCGTGCGTGCGCACGAGCTCGGCGGCGATGTTGGTGTACAGGCCCTGGTCCTGCCCGCCAATCACGTAGTCGAAGGGCGCAAGCCTGAAACACAGGGCGACCAGCAGGATGGGAACGATGTACGGCAGGCGTGACCCGGTCGGCGCCTGCGATTGCGTGTCGGGCACGAGCACGTGATAGGCCCAGGTGCACGATCCGGCGATCGCCAGCACCAGTGGCGCCAGGAAGAAACCGGCGACCGCAAGCGCGACGCCGGCGAAGCTGGCCGACAGCAGGAACACCACGAGGCGCTCCAGCATTCCGTCCTGGGACAGGTTCGATCCGCGCGCGGTTGGATCGGGCACCGGTGGCAACGCGGGCACTGGCATGCTTCCCTGGTCGGTTTCGCGAAGTATAGGACATGGCAACGGACCGGCCGCTGCGCTAGTCGTCCTGATCGCGGCCGGCGTCGCGCCGGATGTCGAGTTCGAAACCATCCAGGGCCAAGCAGGTTTCAGCCGATACCCACAGGCGGATCTCGAGGTCGGCAACGTCCTTCAACAGCTGCAGGTCGACGCCAGGCGGTAGCTGCCCTGGTCGGACACGACATCCATCCAGATGCCAGGGCCGGCATCCGTCGTCCAGTTGCCGAGGGCGCGCAGCCGATAACTGCCTGCTGCGAAATTCGCATAGGGACCGTAAGTGAGGAACCCGCTGCGTTCATCGGTCAGCAGCTGCTGCCGATACAGGCGTCCCACCTGCCGGAGCAGGCGCGGGTCGGTGGCCGGAAACAGGCGCTTGCCCGAGGGACGCCAACAGACATCGTGCTCGCCGTCGATGACGCACCGGATGAGTGCATCGGCGCTGCCCTTCCAGTCCAGGCGAGGCATCGAGCGTGATGCGGGCGCAAGCCCACGGCCGGCAAGGTCGAGCCAGGCGCGCAAGGCATCGGCCAGCTCGCCGGCGCCGAAGCCCGAAAAATAAAATGCATGTTCGCCGGCCACTTCGCGAAACACCGGCAGGTCGCGCGCAATCACCGGCAATCCATGGCCCGCCGCCTCGACGATGGGCAGGCCGAAGCCTTCCGCTTCCGATGCCGCGATCAACGCCACGCTGCCGGCATACAGCGCTCGAAGTCCGCGGTCGTCGATGTCGGTGAACCAGTGCAGGCGGCGGCCTGCTTCGGGATGTTGCTTCAGTCGGGCGGTCAAATCTTCCATCAACCAGCCCGGCTTGCCGACGATCGCCAGGCTGGCATCGACGCCGTCCTGCCAGAGCAGCTCGAAGGCATCCAGCGCCTGGCCGTGGCCATTGCGCGGTTCGATCGTGCCGACCATGAGGAAACATCGACCCGTCGTGATCGCGTCGAACTGCGGATCCGCCTCGGCATCGGCTTCGACAGCCACCGGGTCGAGTTCGCTGCCAAGGTGGAAATGACCGATCTTCAAGGGCCGATGCCGTACCGGCTGCGCCTGGTCGCACCATTTGGCCAGGTCGTCGGCAACCGCGCGGGAAATGCAGCACAGGCCATCGGCCAGTTGCCCGATCGACCGATACCATGCCTGCAGCGTCGGCACGCCCGCCGGGTCCATGCAATCGGGGCGGAGCAGCGGGATCAGGTCGTAAACGACGAAATGCATGGCGACGCCGCGACGCCGCATCCGGTCGAAACTCTCGTAGTACCAGGGCACGATGTGCGCCGAAAGGTCCAGGCCCAGGAAGATGTCCCCCGGGCGCGCATCGAGCAGTGGATCGTCCGCCCCATCGGGCTGTCCGCCGGCAAAGCGCGCTGCAAACTCCCGCGCCTGCCGGGGTTGGCCCGCGCTGTCGAAACGCACCGGCACCACGTCCAGGCCACGCGTGTCGGCGCGATACAACTCGCGCAGCACGTTTCGCACCACGCGCTGGATTCCGGTGCCGGCGTCGTGTCCGCTCAGGTTGGACACATCCACCAGCAACTGCCGGGGCCTGGGTACCGGCAAGTTCTCGGAGCGCGCGGCGGCGAGCCGACGTCGCGCATTGTCCGGAAGGTTTTCCCAAGGGGCCAGGTCCGACAAACGCTCGGCCTGACGCGCCAGCATTTGCCAGCGATCCTCGCCTGGCCCCTGCCCGGTCGTTGTAGAACCGGATACGGCCAGCGCCTCCAGTGCATCCAGTGCAGTGCGCGCCGTCGCTTCCCACGAAAACAGACGGAACCTTTCACTGGAATGCTCGAGCAGGCGGGTCCGGAATGCCGGGTCCACCAGGCCCTGCAACATGCGCTCGCGCATCGCCTCGTCGGAGCCTGCCTCGAACATCGCCTCGGGATAGCCGATCACCTCAGGCAAGCTGCTGGCGTCGGCGCCGATGACCGGCGCGCCGCAGGCCATGGCCTCGAGCGCGGGCAATCCGAAGCCTTCCATCAGCGAGGGAAAGACATACAGCTCGCACGCGTTGTACAACGCGACCAGGTCGGGATCGGAAACGTAACCGGCAAAACACACTTCGTCGGCGGCCAGCCCCGCCTCATGCGCAACGCCGGCCAGTTCACCATGCGCGTCGCCGGGCGGCTTGCCGACGATCAGCAACTGTCGGCTGGCGCGGACGTCCGCCGGTAAACCGGCATAGGCGCGAATCAGTCCATCGACATTCTTGCGGTGGTCGAAACCACCGGTGTACATGACGAACGACCGCCACAGGCCGTGGCGCGAAGCGATGCTCGCCGCCCTGCGCGGATCGACAGGCAAGCGATGGAAAACCGGATCCACCGAACCGGAAATGTTGACGACGCTGCCGGCGTCGATGCCGAGCAGTTCAACGGCTTGGCGACGCGTGAACTCGGAAATCGCAAGGCACAGGTCGGCGCGCCGCAAGTCCTCCAGCTTGCCCAGGTAGGCGCGCCGGGTCGGGCCGTCCTTCAGGTAGACCTCGCGCATCGCCAGCGGGATCAGGTCATACAGCGTCACGGCAGTCGGCGCCTTGCGCAGGCTGCCGCGGCCGATGGACGCCGCGGAAGGATCGTTCCAGCCTTCGAACAACGACGCCACGTGGATGACATCGGGCTGCAGCGCCGCCAGGAAATCTTCGCGCAACACCTCCGCCACCCGGCAAGGCCAGGGATCGACCTGATGAAGCTCGGCCGCCGGGAACGGGTTGTCCCAAAGCACGATGCGGTCCTGCGGCAGCAATCCGTCGAAGTCGCCGCGGATCTCGTCGATCGCTTCGGGCATGCCACCGTTGAGCACGATCCAGAATTCGTGGCCGCGCGATTCCCGCAGCATGGACTGCGCCAGCAAGCGGGTATAGCGACCAATCCCGCGCACGCGGTTGCCGTGTCCCTGGCAGGCCTGCAGGTCCAGGACGATTCGCATCAGCGGCGTGGCCCGGCAACCGGGGGAACGGGCGATCGTGCGAGGATTTCTTCAGCGTCCTCGGTCAGGGGCAAGGGCGCGGGCTCGGCGCCCTCCATGGCGGCCAGCAGCGGCGTCGGCTCGCCGTACAGGCGCCGCTTCACGCGCCGGGCCAAGCCGGGGAAAGGCGACAGCAACGCGGCCACCAGGGTGCGTACGGGGCGCAACCGCGCGAGCGCGCGCGACCCGGATTCGAGGGCGTTGACGGTTTCGCGCATCGAGGTGGCAACGACGCGAAGCGGCGCCGTCAATCGCCACGATCGGCTGGCCATCACGCGCGCATATTCCTGGCGTTCGGCGTCCAGCGCGCGACGAACCTGGGCCGTCTCCGCCTCGGCCGCCAGGCGTACTGCGTGGGTTGCCATCCTCGCCGCTTCGGATGCCAACTGGTCGGCCTGCGAAGCCATCAGGTCGCGCGACAGGCGCGCGTTCGCAAGGTCGCGCTGCTCGAGGCTGCGGCCCATCCCCTGCAACTGTTCGCGCAGCGCGACACCCGCCGCCTCGAGGCCGACGATGCGTTGCTCGCGCGCCTCGATTTCGGCCTGCATGGCTTCGCTGGACTGGCGATGCGTTTCGGCCATGCGGACCAGGTCGGCATGAAGCGCTTCGATTTGGCCGACGTCCCGGCGATGGGCCTCGAGGAAGATTGCGACCTGCGCATCGCGTTCTCCGATACGGCCGGCAAGTTCCTCGATGTGACGGGCCCGGTCCTTGAGCAAGCTGTCGGACTCACGCAGGAGTTCCAGCAACCGGTTTGCTTCGTCCACCTGGTCGCGTCGCACGAAGGCGTCGAACACGTTCGGCGGTGCCGCGAACGCGGGCGCCAGGTCGGCGTGTTCCCGCGCCAGGTAGAACCGATTCAGTCCGTCCTGGTAGACGAAGTCATAATCGTGCCCGGTCAGCAGGGACTCCCACTCGGCGTGGTTGCTGGTCCGCGAATTGGGCTCGGTCGCCTCCACCAGCACCACCCACGGGCGGATAGCCCGCCAGTCGATTCCGCCCAGCACGTCGGCCTCGGCGCCCTCGGCATCGACCTTGAGGAAGTGCACCTGCGACACGCCATGCTCGATGCAGATCGTGTCGAGGCGACGCACGGGCACCCTGCGCGGTGGCTGCACCGGCAGCCCGGCATCGCGGTGTCGGCGTGCGAACTCGGCGCTGGTCGTGGACAAGCCGCTGTCCTGGACTTCGAACAGATCGATCGTTCCTTCCCCGGCCCCGGCCGCCACGCACAGGTTGATGTCGCGCGGCCGTTGCTCGACCAGCATGCGATGCCAATGCGCCACGGGCTCGATGTTGATTCCATGCCAGCCCAGGTCGTAGAAGGCCTTCGTCACCGAATCGTTGCGCGGATGCTGGGCACCCACGTCTATGTAGAATCCCTCTGCCACGCCGCGCAACGCGCGCATCAGGATCACGTCTTCGTAGTTTTGGGCGTACGAGACGAAGCTCATGACACGGTCAGCTCGATGCTGGGTTCGACCCAGGCGGTGCCCACGAAAAATGGCTTGTCCAGGTTGGCCACCGTGAACAACAGCGCGAGGTCACGCCATTCGTAGTTGTTTTCCAGATGGGTTTCGGTGCTGACCAGCGCAGTGGAAACAGAGTAGGTCCCTGCGCCGATATTCATCGGGAAACGGATCACGTAATCCACCACGGCGCCTGCCGGCACGTCTTCCAGCGCCTGGCGGGTGTAATGGGTATTGGTGCCATAGATCGCCTGGCCCAGGCGGTCGCGGATGATGTAGCCCAGCACCAGCCTGGGCACGGCGCGGTGCACGCGCGCGCGGATGCGCAATTCGACCGGCTGGCCGACATTCACGAACTCCACGGGCTCGCCCCGCGCGTCGTACAGCCCGACCGTCTCGACGCTGGCCTCGCCCGTGCCGGACACGGTCTGCACGCGGCCGTCTTCGAGCCGCGTGACGGTGACGGTCTGGTTCTCGCGCTCCGCGATCAGCGCGTTGTAATAGTCCATCACTTCCTCGACGCCGCCGTCCTTGATCAGGCGGCCCTGGTCGAGCAGGATCGCGCGGTCGCACAACTGCTGCACGGCGGAACGGTCGTGCGACACGATCAACAGCGTCGTGCCCTGCTCGCGAAACTTGCGGATGCGATCGAAGCTCTTGTGCTGGAAGTAGGTATCGCCGACCGCCAGCGCTTCATCCACGATCAGGATGTCGGGGCGCACTGCCGTGGCGACGCCGAAGGCAACGCGCATCTGCATGCCGCTTGAATAGGTGCGAACCGGCTGGTCGAAGTAATCCCCGATTTCGGCAAACGCCTCGATCTCGGGCAGCATGCGCGAAATCTGTTCTTCGGAATGACCCATCAGGCCGGCGGCATGGCGACAATTCTCGCGACCGGTGAGGTCCGGTCCGAAGCCCATGCCCAGTTCCAGGATCGCCGAGATGCGGCCGACGCATGTGACCTTGCCCTCGTTAGCCCGTGCCGTACCGGTAACCAGTTTCAGAAGGGTGCTCTTTCCTGCGCCATTCTGTCCGACGATGCCGATGGCCTCGCCGCGCTCGATCCGGAAGGAAACATGCCGCAACGCCCAATGCTCGCTGGCGGAATGCATCGGCAGGCCCAGCCAATGCAACACGCGTTTCCATTCCGCCGAGTAGCTGCGGTAGACCTTGCCGAGGTTTTCGACATCTAGCAGGTAGTCGCTCACAGCACGTCCACCATGTCGGGCGAGGCGCGACGGAACAGCAGCAGCGCAACCACCAGCAACAGCGCCGCCAGCCCGACGACCCAGGCCATGCCCAGCACGTCGGGCGACTGGCCGTAGAGGATCACCTGCTGGTAGGCGCGCACGATCGGCGTCATCGGATTGAGCGCGATCCACGACTGGAAACCGCCCGGCACGATGTTGGGCATGTACACGATGGGCGTCAGCCAGAACCACAGCTGCAACACGATGGCCATCACCTGGCCAACATCGCGAAGGAAGACATTCAACACGCCCATCATCAGGCCCAGCCCAAGCGAGAAGGCCACGGTCAGCCCCGTCAGCGGCAGCAGCCACGCCAGTTCGAGCGACGGCGCATGGCCCATCAAGGCAAATATCAGCAACATGGCCAGGAACAACAGCAGGTTGTTCAACAGCGCCGCGCCCACCACGATCACCGGCAGGCAGATTCGCGGGAACACCATCTTCTTGAGCAGGCCGGCGTTGTCCACGAACAGGGTCAGGCAGCGGCTGGTGATTTCACTGAACAAGGACCATGAAAGCAGGCCTGCCATCAGGTAGATGGCGTAGGCGCTCTTGCTCGCGGTGCCGGGCAGGCGTGCGGCCAGGACTTCCGACAGGACCAGGCTGAAGATGGCCACCTGCGCCAGCGGCTGCAGCACCATCCACGCGGCGCCCAGGTGGCTGCGGGCAAAGCGCGCACGCAAGTCGTTGCGCACCGAGGACACGATGAAAAAGCGGTAACGCCACAATGCGCGGAACAGCTCCAGCACGATTTAGCCTTGGTGATTGCGCGGATGGCGCGAAGCGCGGCATCGCTGCCCGACCCGCGGGATGATAACCGGGGGGCATTTTCCGACCAAGCCCCGTGCCCGGGGGCGCGCCCGTGTCAGGGCTTCGCCAATTGCCTTTTCAGGGCATCGGCGCTGTCGCGCCAGGTGGGCCGCACGACGGCGCGCGGATCGGCGACGCGACCTTCGCGCCAGCGCTGCATCCAGTCGTCGATCGCAAGGGCCAGTTCGGCGCCGGACGCGCCGGTGAAATAGTCCGCGCCCTTGCCCGCCACTTCGCGAAAGACCGGCAGGTCGCGGGCAAGGATCGGCAGGCCATGCGCGGCCGCCTCCACCAGCGGCAGGCCGAATCCCTCGCCCCACGAAGGCGCGAGCAGGGCCGTGCTGTCGCGGTAGGCGGCCAGCAGTGAAGCGTCGCCGCCGCCTTCTATCCAGTGCAGGCGCTTTCCCGCTTCGCGATGTCCGCGCAGCCGGTCGGCGAGCCCCGGCACCAGCCAGCCGGCGTTGCCCGCTATCAGCAATTCGCAGGGCGCGCCTTGCGCCCACAATGTCTCGAAGGCATCGATCACCTGCGCGTGGCCCTTGCGCAACTCCACCGTGCCCACCATCAGGAACCGCGCGACGCCCGCATGGGGCCCCGGCAGGCCCGCATCCGGCGGCAACCAGCCATCGAGGTTGGAACCCAGGGTGAAGCTGGCCACAGTGAGCTTCGACGCGGGCGCCTCCGCGGCCAACGCGCTGCGCAGGTCGTGGCAGACCGTTTCGGAGATGCACAGCGCCTTGTCCCCGCAATCGGCGACCAGGCGCAGCCACTCGCGGAAGCGCTCGCCCATTCCCTCGGGGAACCAGCCGGGCTGTTGCAGGGGCAACACATCGAACACGACGAAAGCCATGGACACCTGGCCGGCCTTCATCGACAGCAAGGCAGGCCTGGCCAGGGCGGCACGATCCCGGATCAGGTCGAGCCCCAGATACTGGTCACCCGGCCGGGCGTTGACCGGTTGATCGAGCCCCACCTCGCACGCCTCCAGCCCGAGTAGCCGGCCCAGGAACTGGCGTGCGTGGACGTAGCGTCCATCGGCGGAGAGGCGAACCGGTTCGACCCGAAACCCCGCTGGCGGATCGAGCAGCAATTCGATGAGGACGCGATGCACGACGCGTTGCACGCCGGCGCCCAGGTCCTCGCATGCCAACTCGGTGACGTCCACCAGCAACTGCCGGGACCGACCCGGTGCCGGCCGCGCGACGGCGGCATCGGGCGCGACTCGCCGAAGCAACAACTCGGACGCATCGGCCAGCGGCCCGGGCAACACTGCCGCGTCCGCGGGCTGCAATGGCTGCAGGGTCGGCGGGCGCGGCCCCAGCCAACGGCGCAATTGCCGAAGCGGTGCGGTCAGTCGCCAGCTGTGGCTGGCCTTCATCGCGGCAAGTTCGTCGCGCAGCGCCTGGTTGGACCGCGCCTGCGCCTGCAGCGCCAGGAATGCGGAGCACAGGTCCCGGATCCGATCCGCTTCGGGATCGATCGCAGGGCTCCGGGCTTCAAGGTTCGGCATTCTTGCTCCGACAGCCAGGGAAGGCCGCAGTCGGCGGGATCATGGGGGGATGTTGGAGCGGGTGAAGGGAATCGAACCCTCGTCAGTTGCTTGGGAAGCAACAGCTCTACCATTGAGCTACACCCGCCTTCGGCCCTGATTATGAACCCCCGATTCACCGGCCCGCAACGCGCTAAAATCGGCGCATGGAACTCCACGTCAATGGTGAACTGCGGCAATTCGAGCCGCCGATGACCTTGCTTGCGCTGCTGCAGGCGGCCGGCTTGGGCGAGCGTCGGATCGCCGTCGAGGTCAACCAGGAGGTCATTCCCCGTGGCCGCCATGCCGATCACGTTCTGTCCGATGGCGACCGAATCGAAATCATCCAGGCCATCGGCGGCGGCTGATCCATCAAAGGGTTATCAGGCACGGGCAATCGGGCCATAATTGCCGCATGAACCCCCCGTCCCAACCTGACGACCCGCTGATCATCGCGGGCAAGTCCTATCGTTCCCGCCTGCTGACCGGCACCGGAAAATTCGCCGACTTCGAACAGACGCGACTGGCGACCGAAGCCGCAGGCGCGCAGATCGTCACGGTCGCGCTGCGCCGAAGCAACCTGGGCCAGAATCCCGGCGAGCCGAACCTGCTCGACATCCTGCCGCCCGACCGCTACACGATCCTGCCCAATACCGCGGGTTGCTACACCAGCGCCGATGCCGTGCGGACCTGCCAGCTCGCGCGCGAGTTGCTCGACGGACACAAGCTGGTGAAGCTCGAAGTGCTCGGCGACCCGAAGACCCTGTTCCCGGATGTCCTGCAGACGGTGGAAGCCGCCGAGATCCTCGTGCGCGACGGCTTCGACGTGATGGTTTACACGTCCGACGATCCCATCCTGGCCAAGCGCCTTGAGCAAATCGGCTGCGTGGCGGTGATGCCCTTGGCGGCGCCGATCGGCTCGGGCCTGGGCATCCAGAATCGCTGGAATCTCCTCGAGATCATCGAAAACGCGAAAGTGCCGATCCTGGTGGATGCCGGCGTCGGCACCGCGTCCGATGCGGCCATCGCGATGGAGCTCGGTTGCGACGGCGTGTTGATGAATACCGCCATCGCCAGCGCGCGCAATCCGGTGTTGATGGCCAGCGCGATGCGCAAGGCCATCGAAGCGGGCCGCGAGGCCTTCCTTGCCGGACGCATCCCGCGCCGCCGCAACGCCAACGCATCTTCACCGATAGACGGATTGTTCTTCTGACCGATGGCCAGCGACGCCCCTCCCACGCCGGCGCCGCCTGATCCTTCCCTGCGCGAGCGCTCGATCCGGAGCTTCGTGCTGCGCGGGGGCCGGTTGACCGATGCGCAGAAGCGCGCATTCGCCGCACACTGGTCGCGCTATGGCATCGACTACACGGCCACCGTGCGCGATTTCGATGCGGCCTTTGGCAGGCACGCGCCGCGCGTGCTGGAGATCGGCTTCGGCAATGGCGAGCAAATGGAATTCGCTGCCGCCCGCGAACCCGATCGTGACTTCATCGGCATCGAGGTCCACGGCCCGGGCGTGGGTCGGCTGCTGAATGCACTGGCGGTCGCGAACCTGTCCAACGTGCGGCTGTACCAGCACGATGCGGTCGAAGTGCTGAGGCATGAAATCCCCGAAGCCTCGCTTGATGAAGTGCGCATCTACTTTCCGGACCCATGGCACAAGAAGCGCCATCACAAGCGTCGGCTGGTGCAACCGGAATTCGTTTCGCTGCTCTGCTCGCGCCTGCGCCCCGGCGGACGACTGCACCTGGCCACCGATTGGCAGGACTACGCCGAACAGATGTGGGACGTGCTCGATGCGCAGCCGGAACTGCAGAACACGGCCGGGCCGCGCGGCTCGGTGCCTCGGCCCGAGTGGCGGCGGCAGACGCATTTCGAGTCCCGCGGCCTGCGCCTGGGCCACGGCGTGTGGGACCTGCTGTACACCAGGCGCTAGGGGCAATCACCGGCCATGGGAACCGACCTGATCCTGACCCGCGACATGATGCTGGTGCTCGGGCTGGTCGTGTTCACGATGGTGATGTTCATGGTCCCGCGCATCCGCGTGGACGCCACTGCGCTGGTCGTGCTGGTCGCACTGGGTGTCGCGCGGCTGGTGCCGGCTGACGAGTTGTTTTCCGGATTTTCCGGCAACGCCGTCATCAGCATCATCGCAACGATGATCCTCGGCGCAGGGCTTGACCACACCGGCGCGCTCAATCGCCTGGCCTCGTGGCTTTTGCGGCGATCCAAGGGCGTGGAGGACCGGCTGGTCCTGTGGACGTCGGCCGTGGCCGGCCTGATGTCGGGCTTCATGCAGAACCCTTCCGTCACCGCGCTGTTCCTGCCCGTGGCTTCACGCCTGTCGTCGCGCACCGGCGTGTCCTTGTCACGTTTGCTGTTGCCGCTGGGCGCCGCCATCGTGATGGGCGGTGGCCTGACCATGGTCGGCAACTCGCCGCTGCTGCTGCTGAACGACCTCGTGCAGTCGGCCAACCGGAACCTGCCTTCCGGTGCGGCGACGCTGGCGCCGTTCCCGATGTTCCAGCCCTTGCCGATCGGCATCGCGTTGCTGATCGCCGGCCTTCTGTACTACCGCTACCCCGGCCGCAAGTGGTTGCGCGCCGGCGAAGACTCCAAGGACGTGGTGACGCCCGGGCGCACCGAAAGTTATTTCGCGCAGGCCTACGGCATCGAAGGCGAAGTGTTCGAACTGACCGTCGGGCCGGAAAGCCCGCTGGTGGGAATGTCCATCGGCGAAGCCGAGTCGCAGCCCGACGCACCCTTGTACCTGGCGCTGCTGACCGGAAGCGAAGCGCGCCTGTCGCCGTCGGCGGACCAGATGATCTGGGTCGGCAGCGTGATCGGCGTGATGGGCAAGCGCGAGGCCGTGCAGGCCTACGCCACGTCCAACCAGATGAAGGTCTCGGCCCGCCTGCGCAATTTCGCCGATCTTTTCGATCCCAGTCGCGCCGGCATCTCGGAAGCCGTCGTGCCGCCGACTTCGCAATTCATCGGCCGCGCGCAATCGGAACTGAAATTGCGCAAGCGCTTCGGCATCAGCCTGCTGGCCATCAACCGCGACAAGAAGGTATTCCGTTCCGACATCCGCCAGTTGCCGATCCGCGCCGGCGACATGCTCGTCTTCCACAGCATCTGGACGGACCTGGCGCAGGCCGGCATCAACCGCGATTTCGTGGTGGTCACCGACTATCCCAAGCAGGAACAGCGACCGCACAAGTTGCGTTGGGCGATCATCTTGTTCGTCACCTCGATGCTGCTCGCGCTGTCCACGCTGTTGCCGGTACCGCTGGCGCTGATGGGCGGCGCCGCCGCGATGATCGTGGTGGGCGTGATCAACATGGACGAGGCCTACGCCGCCGTGAACTGGAAGACGGTGTGGCTGATGGCCTGCCTGATTCCGCTGGGCTGGGCGATGGATTCGACCGGCGCCGCGAACTGGGTGGCGCAGCAGGCGCTCGAACGCATCGGTCCGTGGATGCCGATATGGGGCCTGCAGGCGGCACTGGGACTTTTGACGATCATCTTCAGCCTGGTGATCGGCAACGTCGGCGCAACCGTGGTGATGGTGCCGATGGCCATCAACGTGGCGCTGGCCTCGGGCAGCAGCCCGCTAGCCGCAGCGATGCTGGTCGCGCTGTCGGCATCGAACAATTTCCTCAGCCAGTCGAATCCGGTGCTGTCGATGATCTCTGGGCCTGCCGGTTATCGGCCGCGCGACATGTGGCGCACTGGCGCGCCGCTGACGCTCTTCTATCTCATCATCACGTTGGTTGCAGTCAACCTGATGTTCTGAGATCCCGAACGAAGCGTGTGCCACAGTTCCGAACGGAGCGTGTGCCGCAGTTCCGAACGGAGCGTGTGCCGCGGTTCCGAACGAAGCGTGTGCCGAGGTTTGGAGCGGAGCGTTCCATGGTTCTGGGTGGGGTGGTTGCCGGTGATCATTTTGAGTCGCCGCACGATACCGGCTTTGTCAAAATAATCCCCGGCAACCACCCTCGCGCACCTGCGACCAACATCGCTTCAGTGCAACACCCTGCCGTACCCCCGCCAACGCAGGTCGCCCGGCGCCGTCAGTCGCACTTCGTGCTTGGTGAGGCCGCCGGGCGATCCTGCGTTTTCTCAGCAGCGTGCGTGGGCGTCGCTGCGCTCGCCGGAGGTTGCTGGGGTGATTGGGGCGAAGGCGGAAACCGTCGCTGCGACTGCCGCGGCTGCTTTTGCCATAGGGGCGACAGAACGCAGGATCGCCCGGTGGCCCCACCGAGCAAGCCTGCGAATGGGGCAGCGGGCGACCTGCGTTGGCGA
>JAPLSI010000075.1 GCA_026398715.1 Gammaproteobacteria bacterium | reverse complement strand
GGATACCACTGGTCCCAGCAGACCAGCACGCCAAGACGGCCGACGCTGGTGTCGATGGGGTGGAAGCCCAGGTCGCCGGGCGTGAAATAAAACTTTTCGTGGAAGCCCGGGTCGTCGGGGATGTGCATCTTGCGGTACTTGCCGACGAGGCGTCCGTCCGACTCGAGCACGACGGCCGTGTTGTGGTACAGGCCTGCGGCGCGGCGCTCGAATATCGAGCCCACGATCACCACGCCGTGCTTGGACGCCAGCCTTCCAAGGCGCTCGCTGGTCGGGCCGGGCACGGGTTCGGCCCGATCGAATTCATGCACGCTTTCGTGTTGGCAGAAGTAAGCGCCGTTGTGCAGTTCCTGCAGCAACACCAGCTTCGCGCCCGATGCCGCGGCTTCCGCTACGCGGGCTTCAATGACGACCAGGTTGGCTTCCGCGCTGCCCTGGTCACGCTCCTGCACCAGCGCGACTTTCAAGATCCTTGTGGTCATGCGATCAATCCTTGCGGCAGTTGCATGGTGAGGCAGTGAAGGCTTCCGTTCTGCCAGATGAGCGGCCGGCACGGCACGGCCACGATTTCGCGCCCCGGGAAGGCAGCCTGCAATACGGCCATGGCTTTCCCGTCGGCAGGATCGCCGTAGGCCGGTGCGAGGACCGCGCCATTGACGATAAGGAAGTTGGCATAGGACGCGGCCAGCCGGCGCCCCCCATCCAGTATCGGCTGCGGCCAAGGCAGTTCGAACAACCGGTAGGGCTGGCCGTTTTCCTGCACGAATCCGGCTAGTTCGCGCGCCATTGCCTGCAACTGGGCATGGTGCACGTCGGCGGGATCCTGGCAGCCCTGGTAAACGATCGCGTCGGCCGAGGCGAAGCGCGCAAGCGTATCGATGTGCGCGTCGGTGTCATCGCCTTCGAGATAGCCATGGTCGAGCCACAGCGTCCGATGTTGCTGGAGCCATCCCTGCAGCCGCTCGGTCACCTGCTGGCGATCGAGATCGGGATGCCGTTCGTGCAGGCAACGCCACGTGGAAAGCAGGGTGCCTTTGCCGTCGGTCTCGATCGCGCCGCCTTCCAGCGCGAAATCGATGCGCTCGCGCCTTGCTTCCCCGAAGACGCCGCGGTCACTCAGGGTGGCGACGATCTGGTCGTCCAGGCCGGCTTCGAACTTGCCGCCCCAGGCGGTGAAATGGAAGTCCAGCAGGCGCAGGCGATCGCCATCGCGCAAGGTGATGGGGCCCGAGTCGCGCAACCAGGTGTCGTCGTAGTCCAGTCTTTCGAAGCGCACGCGCGACAGGTCGGCCGATTCGGCCAGCAAGCTGCGCGCACGCGCCTCGACCGACTCGTCTGCAACGCATACCAGCGCCAACTCGAAACGGGTGATGGCCGCAACCAGCGCAACATAGGTGGACTCAACCGATTCCAGCCGGTCCGCCCAGTCGGTACCCGCGTGCGGCCATGCGACCAGCACGGCAGACTGAGGCTCCCATTCCGCCGGGAAGCGCAGGACATCGCTCATCAAGGGCGCACTGGCGCGGGGCCGATTTCAAGCGGACCTGCCTTGGTGAGCACCGCGTTCACCACGTGGCTGTTTTCAAAATAGACGCTGAAGGTTTCGTACTGCCAGCGGGTGATCGGCGGGGTGTGGGGGCTGCCGCCGCCGACGGCTGGAAATTTTTGCTGCGGCGCGCCATAGCGTGCCTCGACCTGCGCCATGGAACTGCCGCGCTTGGGCAGGTCCTTGTTCTGGGCTACTTGGGTCCGTTCGATCAGCAGGGTGTCGGGGTGGGCGAGGGTGGATGTGAAGGCAAGCGCGCAGGCGAGCACAAGCAGGATGGGCTTCATGTCAGGGTCCTCCAGGGGGCGTGCAATTGTCGCAGATGGCAAAAACCTTGACCATTCGCTGTCAACGCCGTTGGCCGGGAGGCGTTAAGCTAGGCACGAGCATTGATGTCCAGGGGAATCGGTCATGGGGCAGGCAGGCGCGACAGTGACAGGCCAGGCCGGCGGCGGTACGGTCAACCCGGGGCACACCGGTCCGCATCCGGACGATCCGACGCTGCCGGCACCGGATCCACTGCACACCTTGCTCAGTCGCTGTTGCTACGGCATCCGCTTGTCCGACTGGAATCGCGGCACCGCGCTCGATTACACCGGCTGGCTCACCGAACAGCTCACCATGGAGCCGCTGGCGGACGCCTACGTGGAATCGGTGGTCGCCACCACCTGGCCCCGCGTCGGAATGAGCGCCGCCGAGTTGCTGGCCGACGCAAGGGCCACCTCAAACTCCCAGACCGCTGCCGGCGACCTTCGTGCCGCCAGCTTGTTGCGTCAGCTTTACTGCAAGCGGCAACTGTTCGAGACGATGGTCGAATTCTGGAGCGATCATTTCAACATTTCGACCACGGCCAGTCCGGAGTCCTACTACAAATGCGTTGACGACCGCGACGTGATCCGGGCCAACGCGCTTGGAAATTTCAAGACCATGCTGCATGCCAGCGCCCGAAGCCTGGCGATGCTGTATTACCTGGACAATGTCAGCAACCGCAATACCGGGCCGAACGAGAATTACGCGCGCGAACTGATGGAGCTGCACACGCTTGGCGTGGATGGCGGTTACACGGAAACCGATGTAAGTGAAGTAGCCCGCTGTTTCACCGGCTGGACGGTTTCCGGCGTGACCGCGGGTACGCCAGCGTTCGCATTTGTTTCCTCCAGGCACGACACCGGCAGCAAGCTGGTGCTGGGAACCACCATTGCGGCCGGGGGCGGCATCTCGGATGGGAACACGGTGCTGGACCTGCTGGCGGAGCATCCGTCCACGGCCAAGTACATCGCGACGAAACTTTGCCAGAAGTTCATTGGCGATGCGCCGCAGCAAACGGCCATCGATGCCGTGGCGGCGACGTTCACCGCCAGCGGTGGAAACATAGCCAGCGTACTCATGACCCTGTTCGGCTCGACCGAATTCATTTCCAGTTACGACCGCAAGGTCCGACGCCCGGTCGACTATGTGCTGGCCTGCCTGCGCGCCACCGACGCCGTCCTTACTGGAAATTTCCTGACCGGCATCGTCAATCGCCTCAACACGCTGGGGCAGCTGCCGTTTCGCTGGCCCACGCCGGACGGCTACCCGGACGACATGGATGGCTGGGTCAACAGCGGGGCGATGTTGAATCGCTGGAATTGGGCGGTTGCCGTGGCCGAGGGCAAGGTGTCCGGCGTTGCGCTCGACATTCCCGGGCTGTCGTCCAACGCCAATACGCCGGTCACCCTGGTCGACCAGTTGGCGAGCCGATTGCTGCACCGCCCGCTCAGTGTTGCCGACCGCGATGCACTGATCGGATTCGCCGCGAACGGCGGCGATCCGAATGGCGTGATCGCCGAACAAGCCATGTCAGCCCGGGGCCGCGAAGTGGTCGGCCTGCTTCTTTCATCCACCTACTTCAATTACCGCTGAGGCAGGCCATGAAGATCGACCGTCGCAGTTTCCTGAAAGCCGGCGCGCTGATTGGCGCCGGTGGCTTGGTTGGACCGCGTTTCGTCTTCGGTGCCCGCCATGGCACGCCGTCCGACACGGTGGTGGTCATCTTCCTTCGTGGCGGCCTCGACCCGATGCAGGCGATCGTTCCCTACGGCGACAGCGACTACACCCGCCTGCGTCCGACCATCGCCATCCCGCAACCGGGTGCGGCCAATGGCGCGCTGCCACTGGACAACCTGTTCGGCTTGCATCCTTCACTGGCCCCGCTGCTGCCGATCTACCAGGGGCGTCAGCTGGCCGTGGTGCACGCCACCGGCCTCAAGCATGACGAGCGATCGCACTTCGCCTGCCAGGACCATATCGAAACCGGTATCCACGACCTGGCGGGCGCCGGCGGCCATGCCGGGCATTCGGGCTGGTTGAATCGTCACATGATGGAAGCGGGCGACCCGGGTGGTTTCTTCGCCATAGGCATGGGCAGCGCGCTCCAGGCGGCCGTGCGCGGCGATGCGTCGGCGTTGGCGATGCAGTCTCTTTCCTCCTTCACCTTCTCCAGCACATCCACCCGGAAGCTGGAGATGGAAGACCGCCTGTATGCGATGTACGGGCGCAACAACGACGTGGGCCTGGCGTCCCGCCGAGCCCTGGACAGCATCGATTACATCGCCGCCGTGAAGCCTTCCGCGATACCAGTGGCCAACAACGCCATCTATCCGACCGGGACCTTCGGCAGCCAGATGAAGGAGGTCGCGCAGCTGATCAAGGCGGGCATGGGCCTGCGGATTGCCTGCGTGGACCTGGGTGGCTTCGACCACCACGATGGAATCAATACCCGACTGCCGCCCTTGCTGGACCAGTTGGCCCGCGGCATGGCCGCGTTCCACGCGGACCTCGGCAATGCGATGGGCGATGTAACCGTGGTGACGATGACCGAATTCGGTCGCCGCGCCTTCGAAAACGCCAGCGGCGGCACCGACCATGGTTGCGGGTCGATGATGATGCTGATGGGCGGCGGGGTGCTGGGCGGAAAGGTGTATGCCGACTGGCCCGGGCTGCGGGACGCGGACTTGTTCAATGGCGACCTCGACGTGACGGTCGACTACCGGACCGTGCTGACCGAGTTGATGCAGAAGCGGCTGGCGTCCGACCTGGATGGCGCCATCTTCCCCGACGTGCTGGGACAACCGCAGATGGGCTGTTTTTCCAGTCGGCGGTCCAACCCCAACCCGCGCGTGCCCACCCCCAGGGGCGAGATTGCCGGGCTCACCTGAGCCAAGCCGGAGCGGCGCTGCCAGGGCTCGTCCTGAAACGAAAAACGCCGGCGATGCCGGCGTTTTTTGCGAAACCCTGGGCGACCTGCGCTTAGCGCTGGCGAGCCTTGAAACGCGGGTTCGACTTGCAGATCACGAAGACCTTGCCCCGGCGGCGCACGACCTTGCAGTCGCGATGGCGGGTCTTGGCCGACTTCAGGGAGTTGAGGACTTTCATGGGGATTCCTGGGAACGGGCGAACAAAGAAGCGAGATTATAGGCGACCCCGGGACTCTTTGCAATACAAGGGCTTATCTAGCGCAGATAGGCCTTGCTGAGGTTATTCAGGTGCAGGCGCTCTTCGTCCCGCATGAAGGGCGATACCAGCATCATGACCTGGACGATGCCCAGCCGGATGGCTTCCTGCTCGTCCTTGTCGCCCCGGACGCTCGAATAATTGAGCCAGAAGGTCGCCAGCACCAGGATATTGGTCGCCGCGCCCTCGATTTCGGCGGCGGTGGCTCGCATCACGCCGGCCTGCACCAGGCCGCGCATCACCGCCGTCGCATTGGCTGCGGCTCGCTTCAGGATGCGCGCAAAGCGCATCCGCAGGTGCCGGTTGCGGCTGAGGATGTCCACCAGGTCGCGGTAGAGGAAGCGGTATTCCCAGATGCACTCGAACACCAGGTGCAGTTGAAGCCAGATGTCCTCGAGGTTGGGCAGGCGGCCCTCGGGCGCGACCAGGGCCGAGTCCATGCGCTCTTCATAGCGCTGGAACAGGTGCTCGATGATGTCGTCCTTGTTGCGGAAGTGGTAGTAGAGGTTGCCGGGCGAGATGTTCATCTCGTCGGCGATCGCGCTGGTCGTGACGTGGGAGTGGTAGTACAGGTTGCCCGGGCTGATCTCCAGTTCGTCCGCGATATGGTTGGTCGTGACGTTGGGTTCGCCCTGTTCGTTGAACAGGGCCAGGGACGCATCCAGTATTCGTTGCCGGGTCTGCTTCGCCATTGCCTCAGCCGACCAGCTTCTTCACGAGGTCGACGTACTTCTTCATGGCCTGCTCGCTCGAGGTGCCCTGCAGCTTTTCCCAGGCCTCGTACTTGGCCGCGCCCACGAAGTCGAAGAAGCCGGGCTTGTCGCCCTTCACGTCGCCCTCCGAGCCCTGCTTGTACAGCGCGTAAAGGCGCAGCATGGTGTCGTTGTCGGGCCTTTCGGTCAGGCCCTTGATGTCCTTCGCGGCTTGTTCGAATTCTTTTTTGAGGTCGGCCATGGCCTTGTCCCGGGAGCTGAACCAGCATTCCTGATAGCACGGCGCATGCAGGTGGTCAACGCACGACGGCCAGGAATTTGAAAGCCCGGGCGAGGTCTGGCAAGTTAGCGTCTCGGGCCGGATTCTCCGGCCTTCGATTCGGGGCAGGGACAATGAGCTATTTCGTAACAGGCGCCACGGGTTTCCTGGGCCGCTTCCTGGTCAGCAAGCTGCTCCTTCGCAAGGGCAGCATCCACGTACTCATCCGGAAAGGCTCCGAAAAGAAGCTTGACGCGATCGCAACGAAAATGGGCTGGGACCGGCGCCGCGTCATCGCCGTGACCGGCGACCTGTCGAAGCCCAAGCTCGGATTGTCGGCGGCGCAAATCAAGGCGCTTACCGGCAAGGTCCAGCATTTCTTCCACCTGGCGGCCATCTACGACCTGTCGGCTGACGCCGAATCGCAGAAGATCGCCAACGTCGAGGGCACCCGCCACGCCATCGGCCTGGCGACCGTCATCAAGGCGGGGTGCTTCCATCACACCAGTTCCATCGCGGCCGCGGGCCTGTACCCCGGCGTCTTCCGCGAGGACATGTTCGATGAGGCCGAGGGGCTCAGCGACCCGTACTTCCGCACCAAGCACGATTCCGAAGGCCTGGTCCGGACCGAGTGCCGGATTCCCTATCGGATCTACCGTCCTGGCGCGGTCGTCGGCCACTCGCAAACCGGCGAGATCGACAAGATCGATGGTCCGTACTACCTCTTCAGCCTGATCAAGAAGCTGCGCCAGACCTTGCCCCAGTGGATGCCGACCCTGGGCGTGGAAGGCGGGCGCATCAATATCGTGCCGGTGGATTTCGTGGTCGATGCGATGGACCACATTGCGCACAAGCGCGGCCTCGACGGCCACTGCTTCCACCTGGTCGACCCCGCGCCGCAGCGCATCGGCGAGGTCCTCAACGTCTTCTGCCGCGCCGCCCATGCGCCCGAGATGACCATGCGGCTCGATGCCCGCATGCTGGCGGTCGTGCCATCGACCGTGCGCAGCGCGGTACTGAACCTGCCACCCATCAAGCGATTCACTGGAATGCTGCTGAAGGACCTGCGCATCCCGCCGCAGACCCTGAAGCTGCTGACCTATCCGACCCGATTCGATTGCCGCGAGACCGAGCGCGCCCTGAAGGGCACCAAGATCGCAGTGCCGGAGCTCGAGAGCTACGCCTGGCGCCTGTGGGACTTCTGGGAACGCCATCTGGATCCGGACCTGTTCGTGGACCACACGCTGCGCGGCAAGGTGGAGAACCGCGTGGTGCTGATCACCGGTGGTTCGTCGGGCATCGGCAAGGCGTCGGCCATCAAGGTGGCCGAGGCGGGCGCGAAAGTGGTGATCGTGGCGCGTGGCGAGGCCGAATTGCATGAAACCCGCGACCAGATCATCGCAGCGGGCGGCAAGTGCTGGGCCTACACCTGCGACCTCACCGACCTGGCGTCCTGCGACGAACTGATCAAGAAGGTGCTGCACGACCACAAGCACGTGGATGTGCTGGTAAATAATGCGGGCCGTTCCATCCGGCGCTCGGTGGAAGCAAGCTACGACCGGTTCCACGATTACGAACGAACGATGCAGCTCAACTACTTCGGCTGCCTGCGCCTGATCATGGGGTTCCTGCCGGGCATGACGTCGCGCCGCAGGGGCCACATCATCAATATTTCATCCATCGGCGTACTGGCAAGCTCGCCGCGGTTCTCTGCCTACGTGGCGTCCAAGGCGGCGCTCGATGCTTTCAGCCGATGCGCGCAGGCCGAGTTCAGCGGCAAGAACATCGCCTTCACCACGGTCAACATGCCCCTGGTGAAGACCCCGATGATCGCCCCGACCAAGATGTACGACTCGATTCCGACCTTGTCGCCCGAAGAAGCGGCCGACCTGGTGGTCAAGGCGATCATCGAGCGCCCGAGCCGGGTGGCGACGCGGATGGGCATCTTCGCTGCGACCTTGAACGCGCTGGTGCCGAAGGCCTACGAGGTCATCATGAACACGGCTTTCGAGATGTTCCCGGACTCGGCCGCGGCCAAGGGCGATCGGAAGGCGATACGCCAGGAGCATCCGACCAACGAACAGATCGCATTTGCCGCCGTGATGCGCGGCGTGCACTGGTAAGGGGTTCGGGGACGCCTATTCGCAGAGCCGCCAGCGGACGGCCTGGGTGGAGTCCGCGGGTGGATTGAGCTGGATGCGCGTGAAGCGCATCTCCTCGTTCTGGATGAGGATCCGGCACGCCTCTGCGACCAGGACCTTGTCCTTGCCGTCGGTGTGGTTGAGGGTGATCAGCAAGGTTCGCGGCGCCGACCAGGCGGCCGTGGCGACCTGGCTGATCTGAGCCACCTGCTTGGCGGCGTCGGCGCGTCTTTTCGCCAACTGTTCCGGCGACAGGCGGGCCACGGCTTCCATGGCCTCGGCGGTGGCGTTGAGCTGCCGGAGCATGGCGTCCTGCGCCGGCTTTGGTGCAGGGCCCGACCCTTCGGGCAGCAGCGACGACGAAGCAACGCTTGAAGTCTGCGCCGCCGCCGCAGGCGCGCCGGGCGCGAGCAACTGGCCGGCGGCGAACACCGCCACGCCCGCCAGGCCACTGGCA
The DNA here is from genome assembly GCA_026398715.1 of Gammaproteobacteria bacterium. The sequence goes on along the minus strand of JAPLSI010000075.1, from coordinate 6,517 downwards.
AGGAGTCCTTTCCACCAGCCGTTGCGAGTCGCCGCTGCGGCCTGTCCCCGGACCTGGTCGAGAAGGGAGTCGTTGAGGAAGGGCCTGAGCTTGGGCCACAGGTGGATGCCATCGATCAACTGCACCCGGCCCTCGGCGGCGATGGTCGCCGCGCGGTGCTCGATCGAACCCAGGGTGATCAGGATGCCGCTCGAGGCGCCGCGCAATCGAACCGCCGCTTCGAACTCGCGCACGTTGGCTTCGCCCAGCCGGTAGGCCGTGCCGTGCTTGTAGTCCAGGAGGACTTTCTCATCGCCGTTGCGCAGCAGGAAGTCGGTTCCGCCGTTGGAGGAATCGGCCAGCACCTGGTAGCCCTCGCGCTGCAGTGCTTCAAGCACGATGGCGATGCAATCGCGCCACTTCAGCGTAGCCAGCGACTGGATGCCCAATTCAGTTTCGGCCTTCCGGCGGCGACTGACGCCGAACCAGAACGCCGTGATCGCAAGTCCCGTCGCCACCACCAATACGGCGACCATCCATACCGACATGAATCAACTCCAGCAAGCTTTCGCAGTCGGCAAGGATAACGCGTCAGCGGGACATTATCGGACGCCGCAAGACTGCAGAAAAGACGAAGGCCCGGTTTCCCGGGCCTTCGTCCTTGCTTAAAGCGCCCACCAGCCGGAAGTCGTGAGGGGAGGGGTCTTACGAGCTTCTAATAGGGCTGGCGGGCACAACTGGTGAAACTCAGGCTTGCGGGGCCACCGGCTTGGCGGCCTTCGGAAGCGTCTTGCGCGCGGGTTTGCGGGCGGCCTTGGCGGCCGGCTTGCGGGCAGCCTTGGCGGCGGGCTTGCGGACAGCCTTCTTGGGCTTGGCAGCGGCGGCGCGGGACTTCGCCGGGGCGGCAGCCTTGGACTTGCGCGACTGGGCGGACAGCGCATCGACGCGGGCAGTCAGTTCCGCGATTTCTTCGCGGCCCGGGATGCCGAGGCGGTTGAGGGCGCGCTGAACGCGATCCTCGAACACTTTCTCCAGGCGATCCCAGGTGTCGGACGCGCGGCCACGGACGGCTCCAACGCGGTCTTCCATCGCATCGCGCACGGCGTCGACCTTGCCGGTGGCAAGCTTGCGCGTCGTCTTCTCGATGTTCATGCCTTCATTGACCAGCGCCTCGAACAACTTCGAGCCTTCACCCTGCGCGCGGGTGAACGCGCCCACGCCGGCCATCCAGATTTGCTGGGCGGATTCGACCAGCGAACGGGACAGGTGCTCGGCGCGCGCCTGGATCTCGGCGGCATTGGACTTGGATGCAGCGGGTTTCGCACGCACGGTCTTCTTGAGCTTGGCCACGAATTACTCCGAAAGTTTTTTGGGCAACGGCCCGATGTGGCGCCAATCTGACGCCGCTGTCTAGAGTTTTCACACCAGTAGCAATCATGCGCCGGGCTTTCACGCAAAGCCCGGAAGCCGCATGCTATCGCCATGCTGCTGCCTCCTACATGCCTGACTCGTAAAGCTTGCGGGCCCGACCGGGCCTTCGAAGCCCAATGAGCGCCGAATTCCGCCAGCGGCTCGGGCGTCGCCTCGAATGGCAAAGGGCGCTCAACGATCCCGTGAAGGAGCCTAGAAACCGGCTTCCCACGCTGGCGCCGCTCCGGCAGTGGCAGTCGCGTCGACTCGCGCAAAGCTTCAAGGACTTCCTCGCCAATCCCACGATGCGCCCTGCCGCTGAATTCTTCCTCAGCGACCTTTACGCGGATCGGGACTTCTCGGCGCGGGATCGCGACGCCGCGCGCGTGTTGCCGATGATGTCGCGATTCCTGCCCGATTCGCTGCTGCGCGCAGCTACCGACGCAATTGAACTGGCGGTGCTCAGCCACGCCCTGGACATGCGCATGGCCGAACATCTGGCCACGCGTCCCAATCCCAGTGCGGCGATCACGGTTGCCGACTACACCCGCGCCTACCAGCACGGCAACTATCGCCGCTTGCGCCAGCACCAGATCGAACTGGTGCTGCGAGTGGGGCATGCGCTGGACGCCGCAGTAAAGAAACATGGCGTGTACAAATTGCTCAGGGCAGCCCGGATCCCGGCGCAGATGGCAGGGTTGTCCGAGCTTCAGGCCTTCCTGGAACGCGGCTTCCATGCGTTCGATGCCTTGGGCGGCGCCGATGAGTTCCTCAGCCAGGTCGCAGCGAGGGAGCAGGAGGTGTCACGCCGCCTGTTCGCGGCCCACCCCAAACCGTTCGATCAGTTGAACTCTTCGTCCAGGTAACGATGGATCTCGCGTTCGACCGGGCCGCGAAGGGCCATCAGCAGGAAGCCCAGGTTGGCCGTTACGTGGACCAGCTTGGACGTGACCATGATGTAGCCGTCCACGCCGCTGCGCTGGAAATGCAGCGTGTTGCCTTCCCACCGATACGTCACGTCGAATTTTTCCGCGATATGGTCGGCCACGCGCTGGACCTTCTGCTTCGCTTCGGCCATGGGGCGGGTGTGAGGGCGCTTGATCTCGATGCTCGGCATGATTCCAGGTCCGCGGCAAATTGGCGCCGCATGCGGCCTATTCTGCGTGGTTTTCACGTCTGCACCAAGAACCGGTACCAAGCCGTGTGCTAGATTCGGCGCTCGGAGGGAGTAGGGATGCAATTGACGTTTCCCAATGGCGAGCACCCCGGTGTCGCCTTTGACCATGGTGAGCTAAGCATCGGTAGCCGGCAGGGCCAGGGCATTTGCCTTCCGGGCCACTCGTTGGCGCCGCACCACGTCAGCCTGGTCTCCGACCGGCGGGGCATCTGGCTGCGCGTGCCCGCAGGCACGCCGGGCGTCCATCTCAATGCCCGGCCGGTCAAACGCGCCGCACTTTTGCATGTCGGCGACCAGGTCTGCCTCGAAAAGGTTCAGATCGTGCTGGGCGATAACAACGCCGGGCTGATCGACCGGAAGATCCCCGCCGTCGCCCCCGCTTCCCTGGGTGAGGCACAGCGCGTCAGCGCAAGCCGGGTGGTCATCCGTGCCCTCTCCGGCGCCTTGTACGGCCGAAGCTTCACGCTGACCGAGCCCAAGGTGGTGGGCCGCGCGCCCGACTGCGACATCCGGATCGACGACCCGGCGCTGGCCGAGCGCCAGGCCCAGTTCGAGTTGCACACCGACAAGGTCGTGTTGCGCGCCTTGGGCGACAGCGAATTCACCACCGTCAACGGGGTGTCGGTGCGGGACGCCGTGCTCTCGCCCGGTGACCAGATTGTCATTGACGGGCATCGTTTCCTGCTTGAGGCGCCGGGCTTGCCTGCGCGCGGCCAGGCAGGCGTTCGCGGAGCGGGCGCGATGGCGCACACCCAGACCATGAAGTCGGTGAAGGTCCCCGGGCCGTATACGCCTGCGCCTGGCACCGATGCCCCACCCGAAGCGCAACCGCCGGCGGATCCCGGCGCGTTGTGGTGGCTGATCGCCGCGGCCGCTGTACTCGCGGCCGCGATGACCGCCTTGCTCGTCTATTCACCCGGCCTGGGCGCAGCCTGAACTGCTCTCGCTAGGTTCCTGACTCGGCGGGCGGTATCCTGAACAGCTCGCAAGCAGGGAAACCCAGTGAGCCTGGTGGAGGCCTTTGAATCGTCCGAAAGCATCGTCGCCCTGCTAAGTGCAGACGACGGGCGTTTCATCGACATCAATCCGGCTTTCGAGAAACTCACCGGCTATGCCCGGGCCGACGTGATCGGCAAGATGCCAATCGACATCGGGATGTGGTCGGACCTCGAATTCCGTGCCCAATTGTGGGAAAGCCTTCGGGTCCACCGGCGCGTCGTCGACGCCCCCGCTGAAGTCCGTTGTGCGGACGGCAAGCTGTTGGCTGGGCGCCTGCATGTCGAATTGCTGCGCAGGGCGAGCGGAAACCTGCTGTTCTGCCTGCTGCAGATACTGCCCGAACACCACAAGCTGGACGAAGGAAGCCGGCGCGAAAGCCTTTATCGCGACCTGTTCCTGTCTGCGTCCGAAGGAATCTACCGAAGCCTGCCTGAAGGCGGCTTCCTCGACGCCAACCCTGCCATGGCGCGCATCCTGGGTTTCGACTCGGCCGAGGAACTGCTCCAGTCGCATGGCAAGCGCGCCCGCGATATCTATGTGGACCAGGAATCCGATCAGCTCGAAAACGAACGGCTGCTGGAACTGGGCCGCATCGACCAGGCACGGGTTCAGGTCTATCGGCGCGACGGCAGCCGGATTTGGGTCAGCGAAAACGCGCGAGTCATCCGTGACCGTGCGGGCGCGCCGATCTTTTTCGAAGGCACCCTGGAGGACATCACCGCGCAAGTCGAGGCCGAGCAGGCACTCGCACAGTCGCAGAACCTCTACCAGGTGCTGCTCGACAACAGCCGCGACGGCGTCTTCCTGATCCAGCGGGGAATCGTCCGCTTCGCCAATCCGGCGATGTCGAGCATGCTCGGTTACCAGCAAGGCGAACTGATCGGCATTCCGTACATGGACCTGGTGGACGAGCGGGACGTTCCAGCCCAGGAATCGCGCAGGCGGGAGCGCGAAGCGGGTTCACGCGAGTTGCAGATGTACGAGATCACGATGATCGCGCGCGATGGCAGGCGCGTGCTTTGCGAGGTCCGCGCCGACGCCGTCGACTACCAGGGCGACATCGCATCCACGGGCACGCTTCGCGACGTGACTGAAGAACGCAAGAGCCAGCGCGCCCTGGTCGAAGCCGAACGACGCTACCGCGAACTGTTCGAGGACTCCCCAGTCGGCCTGTTCCGAAGCAGCCTGGACGGCGAGATCAGTGAGGTGAATCCCGCGATGGCGGCGATGCTGGGGTTCTCCAGCCCGGAGGCGCTCAAGCAGCGCTATGGCAGCATGCTCGAGGTCTATGCCGATCCCTCCGAGCGCCAGCTTCTGGTGGAACGCGCCTTGCACGACGGCGCCTTCAGCCACCATGAGACGCGCGTCCTCGACATCGACGGCAATACCCGCTGGGTCAGCACCAATGTCCGCCTCACCCGGGACGAGGCAGGGCGGCCTGCACACTTCACCGGCTCGGCGCTGGACGTGCAGGACCGGCGCGAGATGCAGCAGGCCCTGGTCAGCTCGGAAAACAAGTACCGCACGCTGGTCGAGCAAAGCCACGTGGGCGTGTTCATCCTCGACCATGCACGGATCGTCTATGCCAACCAGGCCCTGTGCGAAATGCTCGGATTCAGCTCCGACCAACTGATCGGCAAGACCTACGGCGACATCCTTGCACCCGAGACGCTCGAGGAAGGCCTGCCGATTCGGGAATCGGCCAACGATACGGCAGACCTGACCCGCGATTTCGAGAGCTGCCTGTTGCACCGGAACGGCCAACGCGTGTACGCGCAAGTGAGCGTATGGCCTGTGCAGGTGGATGGCCGCCGGCACCTCACCGGCACGATCATCGACATAACCAGGCAGCGCGAGGCAGAGTCGCGGCTGCGTTTCCACGCCAACCACGACCCATTGACGGGGCTGCCGAACCGCGCGCTCTTCAACCGGATGCTCGGCGAGCGACTGACTCCAGACGATCGGCGGGGCAGGTTCTCGTACGCGGTGCTATATCTGGACCTGGATGGCTTCAAGTGGGTGAACGACAGCCTGGGGCATGGCGCCGGTGATCGGTTGTTGCTGGAAATCGCGCGTCGGCTTGAAGACGAGCTGGCGCCGGAAGTGATGATTGCCCGCTATGGTGGCGACGAGTTCACGCTGCTGCCGGAAGGGCCCTGCGATTACGAACGCGCAGTGTCGGTTGCCAAACGCGTGCTGTCGCTGTTCGAGCGCCCCTTCAGCATCGGCGGGCAGCAGGTCTTTTCTGCCGTCAGCCTGGGGATCGTGCTTGGCCGGATGCGGGAAGCCTGCCGCCAGTTGGCGCTATGGCGCCATCAGCGACCCGACTGGCGGACCCTGGTAATGAACGTCAACGTGGACGAGCGACAGATGGGCTCGCCTGAGCTGACTGAAGACGTCTTCCACCTTCTGCAGAACTACAAGCTGCCGCCCAGTTGCCTGCGCCTCGAAGTGACCGAAAGCGTGTTCCGGTCCGGCAGCCACCATGCGCGCGAGCAACTCGAGGCCCTGAAGGCCCTGGGCGTGGGACTGGCCGTGGATGATTTCGGCACGGGTTATTCGTCGCTGGAGGCCTTTGCCGCCTCCTCGTTCGACGCGCTGAAAGTGGACCAGAGCTTCGTGCGCGACGTGCACATCAATCCGCGCCATCGCGCCATCGTCAAGACCATCACCGGATTCGCCAAGGACCTGGGACTGCTGCTGACTGCGGAAGGCATAGAAACCGACGAGCAGCGGCAATTGCTGCTGGAACTGGGTTGCGAATTCGGCCAGGGCAAGCTTTTCGCCATGGCCATGCCGGCCAAGGAATTTGAGCAGCGGCTCTAGAACCCATCAAGCAAACTCGAAGGCCACGGAGCGTGTCGCCAAATCGCGTGATAGCCTGAACCCAAACCAAGGATTTCCATGTCGCGTGCGTTCAACTTCAGTGCTGGCCCTGCCGCATTGCCTGCC
>JAPLSI010000179.1 GCA_026398715.1 Gammaproteobacteria bacterium | reverse complement strand
CGCGCTGCGGTTCCGCAGCCTGTGGAAATCGCCACGCCTTCGGAAAACATCAGTGCCGCACCATCGATGGCGGAAGCCCCGACACGACCGTCGCGCGCGGCCTCGTCGCGGCTCGAAATCGTTCCGCCTTCGGGCAATGCTGCGGCACGCGGCACCCAGTCCGGCGCGGCCGCCGGTGCCGGCGGTACCGAACTGCGTGCGGAATTGGTGCAGGCCCGCGAAGACCTCGCGGCGCGTACCTCGGAAGTGGATGAACTCAAGTCGCGGGTCGCCGAACTGGAAAAACAGGATGCCGATCGGCAGCGCCTGATCGAAATGCAGAACAGCCAGATGAAGGAACTGCAGGACCGCCTGAACCAGGTCCAGCAGGCCCCGACGCCGGCGCCGGCCACCCCTGCACCCGCTGACACGACCGCCGCCGCTCCGTCAGCCACGGATGCCGGGCCTGCAAGGCCCTGGTACCTCAATCCCATGGTGGTGGGCGGCGCGGTGCTGGCGCTTCTTGGCGGACTGATCCTTGCGATGCGCCGCAGCAAGACGAAACCTGAAAACGAAACCCCAGGCACGCGCCTTTCCGATGACGAGGCATTGCGCGCGAGCATGGCCAAGACCCGCCAGGCGGGTGAACGGATCAAGCCCGAGCCGCCGGCGATGCCCGCGCCCGTGGCGGCGCCGGTGGATTCCGAACTCGAGTCCCGCGTCAAGGCCGTGCGCGCCAAGCCGCAGGACATCGAGGCCCACCTCAACCTGCTGCGCCTCTACCATTCGCGCGGCAATGCCGTGGACTACGAAGTGGCGGCGCAGGCAATGCGCGCCCAGCTTTCGAGCACGATGGACCCGCGCTGGCGCGAGGCCGTGGTGATGGGAGCGTCGCTGATGCCGGGGCACACCCTGTTCAGCCAGGCAGGCTGGAACTCCCCGCGTTACAGCGACATGGAACCGAAGGCAGCGCCGCCTTCGGTGCCGTCTGCCGCACCGGCACCGGCACCGGCACCGGCGCCCTCCGCAGCCCTGCCGAGCTTCCTGGCGTCGGTGGAGCCTGCGCCAATCAAGATTTTCGATCCGCCGTTGGAAGACACTTCGCTTGAATTCACCGCCGGCTCCCCGCGCGATGCCAATCCGGACAAGGAAATCGACTTCGGCGACCAGGCGGCGGTGATGGATGAGACGTTCGGCGGATCACTGCGCGATATCCATCGCGACGAAGCCAAGTTGATGGCGGAAGACGAATCGAGCGCGACCCGGATCGAATTGGCCAAGGCCTATCTGGACATTGGCGACCTCGATGGCGCCCGCAGCATGCTCGAGGAAGTGCTGGCAGAAGGCGGACCCACGGCGAAGGCCGAGGCTGCGCGCCTGCTGAAGGACATCGGTTGACCGACGTCGTCCCGCGGGTAATCGCGACGCAAGGGCCGGGGAAACCCGGCCCTTCGCTTTAGAATGGCGGCATGCGCTACGCACTTGGCATCGAATACGACGGCAGTCCCTTCCTGGGATGGCAGCGGCATGGCAATGGCCCCACCGTGCAGGCCGCGGTGGAGGCGGCATTGTCATTCGTGGCCGACCAGCCAGTGGAAGTGATCTGTGCCGGCCGCACCGACGCCGGCGTGCACGCCGCCTGCCAGGTGGTCCATTTTGATACCGACGTGATGCGCGACCCGCGCGCCTGGGTGCTTGGCACCAACACACGATTGCCGGGCGACGTCCGGATACTCTGGTGCCAACAGATGCCTGACGATTTTCACGCCAGGTACGCCGCGCGTGCGCGAAGCTATCGATATCGCATCCTCAACCGGAGTATTCCCCCTGCCATGCAGCGCCAGTTCCTAAGTTGGGAACGCCTTTCCCTCGATGCGGAAGCGATGCATCGCGCTGCGCAGGCATTGGTCGGCGAGCACGATTTCAGCGCCTTTCGCACTGCGCAATGCCAGGCGAAGCATCCGGTCCGCAGCCTGCATTCCATCAGCGTCCGGCGCGAGGCCGACCAGGTCATAGTCGATGTTCGCGCCAATGCGTTCCTGCACCACATGGTTCGCAATATCGTCGGAAGCCTGGTGCTGGTGGGTCGCGGCACGCAGCCGGAGGCATGGCCCGGGCAGCTATTGGCCGGCCTGGACCGCCGCGTGGCGGGTCCGACGTCACCGGCCGAGGGGCTGGTCTTCATCGGCCCGGCGTATCCACCCGAGTGGAACCTGCCGGCGCAGGTGGCCCTGTGACCCGTACCCGGGTGAAATTCTGCGGCCTGACCCGCCCCGGCGACGTCCGGCTGGCTTGCGAGCTGGGGGTGGACGCCATCGGTTTCGTGATGGCCGCGGAAAGCCCGCGTCGCGTGCAGCCCGGGCAGTTGCAGGGCCTGCGCGCCGCGGTGTCGCCACTGGTGGACGTGATCGCACTGTTCATGAATCCCCATGGCAGCGAAGTGCTTGATGCGATCCGTCGCCTGCGACCGAACCTGCTGCAGTTCCATGGCCACGAAACCGATGCGTTCTGCCGGGGTTTCGGCCTTCCCTTCATCAAGACATTGCCGATGGGCGAGGGCGCAGCCGACCCGCTTGCCACGTCGAGGCGATATCCTTCGGCCCTGGCGTTCCTGCTCGACGGCCATGGCCCCGGACAGGCCGGCGGCCGCGGGACCCGTTTTGACTGGAGCCTGACGCCGCGGCTGGACCGGCCGGTATTCCTGGCCGGTGGCTTGTCGCCTGCCAATGTCGGCAACGCCATATCCATCGCGCGCCCCTACGCGGTCGATGTCAGCAGTGGCATCGAAGCATCGCCCGGCCAGAAGGACGGCGAGAAAATGCAGCAATTCCTTGAAGAGGTCAGTCGTGCCGATCGTGAATGAATTTCCTGCCGTGGGCAGTGCGCTCCCCGCCGATGCACCGATAGCGGACTACCATGCCTTTCCGGATCCGTCCGGGCACTTCGGCATCTATGGCGGAACCTTCGTTTCCGAAACGCTGATCGCGCCCCTGGCCGAGCTGGCGGCTGCCTACGACCATCATCGCGTCCAGCCGGAGTTCATTGCCGAGCTCGAGCACGACTACAAGCATTACGTGGGCCGTCCCAGCCCGATCTACGAGGCAGAAAGGCTTGCCAAGCATGTCGGCGGCGCGCGCATCTTCCTCAAGCGCGAAGACCTGAACCACACCGGCGCGCACAAGATCAACAACACCATCGGCCAGGCCATGCTGGCCAAGCGCATGGGCAAGACCCGCATCATCGCCGAGACGGGCGCGGGCCAGCACGGCGTCGCATCGGCCACGGTAGCGGCGCGACTGGGCCTGAAGTGCGTCGTGTACATGGGCGCCGTGGACATCGAGCGGCAGGCCATCAATGTCTATCGCATGAAGTTGCTGGGCGCCGAAGTGGTTCCGGTCCGTTCGGGTTCGCAAACGCTGAAGGATGCGTTGAACGAAGCGATGCGCGACTGGGTGTCCAATGTGCAGGACACCTTCTACATCATCGGCACCGCGGCCGGCCCGAGCCCGTATCCGCGCATGGTGCGTGATTTCAACGCCGTGGTCGGGCGGGAATCACGGGTGCAGATGCTGGACGAGCACGGTCGCCTGCCCGATGCCGTGGTCGCCTGCGTTGGCGGTGGGTCGAATGCGATTGGCATGTTCCATCCTTTCTTGAACGACGCCGGCGTCGCCCTGTGGGGCGCGGAAGCGGCGGGCGAGGGGCTGGCCAGCGGCCGTCATGCCGCCTCGCTCAGCGCGGGTCGGCCGGGCGTCCTGCACGGCAACCGCACCTACCTGATTTGCGACGACGACGGCCAGATCACCGAGACCCACTCCATCTCCGCTGGCCTGGACTACCCGGGCGTGGGCCCGGAACACGCCTTCCTGAAAGACACCGGCCGCGCCCAATATCGCGGAATCACCGATGTGGAATGCATGGAAGCCTTCCACCTGCTGGCGCGCACCGAAGGCATCCTGGCGGCGCTGGAATCGAGCCATGCCATCGCGTTGGCCATGAAGCTGGCCAGGGACCTGCCGCGCGAGGCATTGGTATTGGCCAATCTCTCAGGGCGGGGAGACAAGGACATCTACACCATCGCCAAACGCGAGGGCATCGAACTGTGAACCGGGCCGGCCCGGCCCCGCTCCGTTAGAATGGGGGTTTCCGCCACATACCCACCGGATCCACGATGACCCAGAATGCCGTTGCCCTGCCGCCCGAGTTGCACGCCTGCGTGAATGAGTTCCTTGCCCAGGCCAATGCCATGCATGCGAACTACAAGTATGACGCCATCAGTGCGTCCATCCTCTACGCCGCGGCCCGCTACAACGTGCATGGCTTCGTCCAGCAGGACGACGCCAAGTACTTCAGCCGCGAGCAGTTCGTCACCTACATGACCGACCTGTACCGGCGCATGCTCGACGAGCAACTCGATGTCCTGACCGCAGCTGCGGCCGTCGCTGCCGACAACACGGATGCCGCACCATGAATACGCCTGCCGACGCCAAGCCGCCGCAGTTCTCGGAAGAGTTCCTGATCCGTGTCAACGACATGATCGAATCGGCCAACCGCATCGAGCGCCGGCTCGACACGGCCCATGCGCAGATGGTGATGTTGCATGCGTTTTCACGCTACAGCGCACACCACTACCGCAGCACCGCCAGGAATGACGACATCGAGGGCCGCGAGGCATTTGCCGCCTACATCGCCCGTGGCGTCGAGGAACTGATCGTCGGGCACATCGCCCAACTGGCTGGCCCGCCGCAGGAAATCGCAGCAGCCGACAAGGATGCCAGCGGCGAATGAGTCGCATCGGCGCGCTGTTCGAGCGCCTTCGCGGCAGCGACCGGAAGGCCCTGGTTCCCTTCATCACCGCCGGTGATCCATCGCGCGAAGCCACCGTGGCCGTCATGCACGGACTGGTTGCCGGTGGTGCGGACATCATTGAACTCGGCGTGCCGTTTTCCGATCCGATGGCCGACGGCCCGGTGATCCAGCGCAGCTCCGAGCGCGCGCTGGCCAGGCACGTGGGCACCAACGACGTGTTCGACTTCGTGCGCGAGTTCCGCGCCAGCGACGACAGCACGCCCGTGGTCCTGATGGGCTACCTCAATCCCATCGAGATGCGCGGCGTCACGCTCTACGCCGCGCAGGCGCATGCCGCTGGCGTTGACGGCCTGCTGCTGGTGGACTTGCCGCCCGAGGAAGCCGGCCCCTTGCGCGCTGCCTTCAACGAGCACCGGCTCGACCTGATTTCCCTGGCGGCGCCCACCACCTCGCCGGAACGACTGGCGCGCCTGGCCGAAGAATCACAGGGTTACCTGTACTACGTCAGCTTTGCCGGCGTGACCGGCGCCACCATCACCGACACCGGCGATGTCGCCGCCAAGGCCGGCGCATTGCGGGCCATGGCCCGCGTCCCAGTGCTGATCGGCTTCGGCATCAAGGATGCAGGCTCTGCTGCGGCCATGGCGCCGCTGGCCGACGGCATCGTGGTCGGCAGCGCGCTGGTCGAGCATCTTTCCGGCGCAAGCGACCCGCAGGACGCGCACCGGAAGGCGCGGGAATTCCTCGAGCCCTTGCGCGCCGCCATTGACGGCCTAAACTGGCCGCCACACACAGCGCGAGTCGCTTCATGAGTTGGCTGACCAAGTTGATGCCCGCCCGCATCCGCACCCAGGGCGGTGGCAAGCGTGGCGTTCCCGAAGGCCTGTGGGAAAAATGCGACAGCTGCGGCACGGCGTTGTATGGACCCGAGCTCGAGAAGAACCTGCGCGTCTGCCCCAAGTGCAACCACCACATGGCCATCGAGGCGCGTGAGCGCCTGGCCAGTTTCCTGGACGACGACAGTGGCGAGGAGATCGGGGCCGCGCTCGGGCCCGTGGACGCCTTGCACTTCAAGGACCAGAAGAAATACGCCGACCGCATCAAGGCCTCGCAGAAGACGACCGGCGAGCGCGATGCCCTGGTGGCAGTGCAGGGCAAGCTGCACGGGCGCGACATCTGCGCGGCTGCATTCGAGTTCCGCTTCATGGGTGGGTCGATGGGTTCCGTGGTGGGCGAGCGTTTCACGCTGGCTGCCGAGCGGGCGCTGGCCATTCGCAGCCCGCTGGTCTGCTTCTCCGCCACGGGCGGGGCGCGCATGCAGGAAGGCTTGTTCTCGCTGATGCAGATGGCCAAGACGTCGGCGGCGCTCGGCCGGCTGCGTGCCGCGGGATTGCCCTTCGTGTCCGTGCTCACCCATCCGACCACCGGCGGCGTGTCCGCCTCGCTGGGCATGCTGGGCGACCTCAATGTCGCCGAGCCGCAGGCGCTGATCGGTTTCGCGGGCCCGCGCGTCATCGAGCAGACCGTGCGGGAAACGCTGCCCGAAGGTTTCCAGCGCTCCGAATTCCTGGTCGACCATGGCGCCGTCGACCTCATCATCGATCGTCGACAGATGCGCGACCGCCTCGGCGCCCTGCTCGCGCTGATGATGCGGCAGCCTGCACCGGTAGTGGCCGAGGACTGAACCCCATGTCCGGCCTGAAGTACTTCGGCACCGACGGCATTCGCGGTCGCGTGGGCGAGGGTCCCATCTCAGCGGATTTCGTGCTTCGCATTGGCCGCGCGGTTGGCCGGGTGCTGGCCAATGGCAAGTCGCACGCCATCGTGGTCATCGGCAAGGACACGCGGATATCGGGCTACATGTTCGAGGCCGCGCTTGAGGCCGGCCTGGTTGCCGCCGGCGCGGACGTGCGCATGCTCGGGCCGATGCCGACCCCAGCGGTGGCCTACCTGACGCGATCCCTTCGCGCCGATGCCGGCATCGTCATTTCGGCCTCGCACAATCCGCACGAAGACAACGGCATCAAGTTCTTTTCGGCCCTTGGCGAAAAACTCGCCGACGCCGTCGAGCGCGCCATCGAGGCGGAGCTGGACGAGCCGTTCTCCACGGTGCCGTCCGAGTCGCTGGGCAAGGTCCAGCGTGTCGAAGATGCGCTGACGCGTTACGCGGAGTTCTGCAAGGCCAGCGTCCCCGTCACGTTTTCATTGCGCGGCATGAAGATCGCGCTCGATTGCGCGCATGGCGCGACCTACCACGTTGCGCCCAAGGTGTTTGCCGAACTGGGCGCCGAGGTGACGGCCATTGGTGTGCAACCCAATGGCCTGAACATCAACAAGGGCGTCGGCTCGACGTATCCCGAGGCGCTGATCGCGCACGTGCTGGAAACGGGTTCGGACCTCGGCATTGCCTTCGACGGCGATGGCGACCGGGTGCTGATGGTCGATGGGCGCGGACGCCTGCTCGATGGCGACGCGCTGATCCACGTGCTGGCCCACGACTGGCGCGAAACAGGCCGGCTGCGCGGTCCGGTGGTCGGCACCCTGATGACCAACTACGCGCTGGAAAGGGCGCTCGGCGACCGCGGCATCGAGTTCATCCGTGCCCGCGTCGGTGACCGCTTCGTGCACCAGGCGCTGGTGGAGCGCGACGGCATGCTGGGAGGCGAGGCGTCCGGGCACCTGCTTTGCCTGGACAGCGCGAGCACCGGAGATGCGATTGTCGCGGCGCTGCAGGTCCTCGAAGTGCTGGTCCGGCAGAATGTTTCGCTCGAGTCTGCGCTGGCCGACTACCAGCCGCTTCCGCAGAAGACGGTGAACGTGCGCGTGTCGGCGCAGGCGCGGCCGCTCGAAGCCGAGCCGGTGCATGTGGCCCGACGCAAGGCCGAGGCTGCGCTGGAAGGCAAGGGTCGGCTCGTGCTGCGGCCGTCGGGTACCGAGCCCGTGGTCCGGGTAACGGTGGAGGCCGCCGATGGCGAACTGATGCAACAGGTTCTTGACGAGCTTTCCGCGGCCGTTCGCGCCGCCATCTGAGTGACAGGCAGGATTCCACGATGAGCAAGATCCCCACCCTCGACATCCGTCGCTTCGACACCGACCGCGATGCGTTCGTCGCCGAACTCGGCGCTGCCTATCGCGAGTGGGGATTCTGCGGCGTCAGCCACCATGGCATTTCACCGGCCGCCATCGACGGCGCGTACCAGGTCTTCAAGCAGTTCTTTGCGCTGCCGGAAGCGACCAAACGCAAATACCACGTGCCAGGTACGGGCGGCGCGCGCGGCTACACCCCATTCGGCATCGAGACGGCCAAGGATTCGCAGTATCCCGACCTGAAGGAGTTCTTCCATATCGGCCGCGAATTGCCGCCGGGTTCGCGCTACGAGGAGTTCATGGCGCCCAATACCTGGCCGACCGAAGTGCCCGGTTTCCGCGAGCACGCCTACAGCTTGTTCGAAGCGCTGGACAAGCTGGGCCTCAAGGTCCTGTCGGCCCTGGCATTGCACATCCACTTGCCGGAAGGTTTCTTCGTCGAGCCCACCCGCTTCGGCAATTCCATCCTGCGCCCGATCCATTACCCGCCGATCACCTCGCCGGACATTCCGAACGTTCGGGCCGGCGCGCATGAAGACATCAACCTGATCACCTTGCTGGTCGGCGCCAGCGCCGCGGGGCTGGAAGTAAAGGCCCGCAATGGCGACTGGGTTCCCTTCACCGCCGACGGCGACACCATCGTGGTGAACATCGGCGACATGCTGCAGCGACTGACCAACCACGTGTACCCGTCCACCACGCACCGCGTGGTCAACCCGCCGGGTGAAGCCGCGCGGCAGCCGCGCTACTCGACGCCGTATTTCCTGCACGCCAATCCCGACTACCTGATCAAGACCCTGCCGCAGTGCGTGGATGCGGGCAATCCCGATCGCTATCCGGAACCGATCACGGCGAATGACTACCTGATGCAGCGCCTGCGCGAGATCAAGCTGGCCTGATCAGGCCATCCAGAAAAACACCGCGGCCATGCGCTTTTCTGCAAGATCGTGGCCCCAGTAGGCAGTGGCGCTATGGACCAGGTTGCTTCGATAGACCAGCAAGCGGTTGAAACGATGGGGCACGCGCACGTCTTCGACGAATGAGTTGGGCGGCACGAAGCGCATGCCCAGGGCCTCCACCAGGTTGGCGTGTTTGCCCGACACGGTATTTCCGCCCAGTTGTCCGTTGGCCAGGCGTTGCCGGTAGAAGCTGGTGCCGCAGTCTTCCGGTACGTCGGGATTGAGGTACAGCACGGCAGCCAGGCTGCACAACTTGCGCGAATCGGTGTGCGGCCTCGGCCCGCACTCATCCTCGCCCACGACCTGAATGCAATTGTGATTGAGATGTGCGCCTCCGGGCGCGACCTTGACGGCCAGTTTCACCGCCTGCGTTGCCTGCCTTACCTTCGCCTCCACGATTGCCAGTTCATCGGGCAGCAAGCCCGGCATCACGCGCAGGCCCGGCCAACTTTCCGGCTTGCGCGGATAGCCCTCGTTCCAGTCGTCGCGCAGCAGCGTGCGTTCGCGGATTGCCATCGGGTCTGGCAGCGTGTCGTCGACCAGCCAGTACTCGCGGCCAAGGATGGGCGTGCGATAGGGAAGGATGGTCATCGCGAAAACATCACAGGCAAGCCAGGTTCAGTCTGCATTTCGAAAGTCGCGCGACTTCGAGGCGACCAGCGCCCGCGCCAATGCGTCGGGCAGGTAGCGCGTGATGAAGGCGACCATCTTGTTGGCCGCGCCGGGGATGACCCGCGTCTTCCCCGATTCCACGGCGTCCACGCCGATGCGCGCGACCTGCGCCGCATCCATCCACAACATCTTCGGCAGCCGTGAGACCTGCGAGCGCATGCCGTTCACGTCATGGAACTCGGTATAGGTGAAGCCGGCGCACAGGGCGGTGACGAAGATGCCGCGCTTGGCCGATTCCTGCGCCAGCGACTCGCTGAAGCGGATCAGCCATGCCTTGGTCGCGCCGTACATGGTGTGTCCGGCCGAGGCTGGCACCAGCCCCGCCATCGAGGCGACGTTGAGGATGCGCCCGCGACCCGCGGCCTCCATCGCCGGCAGGTACAGGTGGGTGAGTTGGCCGACGGCGACGATCATCACCTGCAGGAACTCGGCGTGGGTCTTCCAGGTCTGCGACAGGTATCGCCCGGGTACGCCGTATCCGGCGTTGTTCACCAGTGTGTCGACGAACCAGCCCCGGGACTGGGTTTCCTCGAACAATCGCCGGGGCGCGGCGGGGTCGGCCAGGTCGGCGGCTATCACCTCGCAGGGCACCAGCACCGAAAGCTCGGTGGCGAGCGCATGCAGGCGGTCTATCCGGCGCGCGGTCAGGATCAGGGGCTTGCCGCGTCTTGCGTATTCCCGGGCGATCGCCGCCCCTATGCCGCTGGATGCGCCGGTGATGAGGGCATAGCCCGGGGTGCTGGCCTGGTTCATGTGGTCTCCGCTTGTCTGGGTCGATTGTGCCGGTTTTTCGCCGGCGCAAGCCACGGACCACGCCGAAGTTCGGCGCTCGCGTTAAACTTCTCGAACTCCAAGGAGAACGAGCATGCGCGAACGGATCGTGGCCGGAAACTGGAAGCTTCATGGCGATCGCGCGTTTGCGCGCAGCCTGCTCGATGAGGTGGTGGCGCTGAAGCCCGACGGGGTTCGCATCGCCATCTTCCCGCCGCTGCCCTACCTGGGCGAGCTGGCCGGGCGCTATCTTTCACAGGGCCTGGAATTCGGCGCGCAGGACGTCGATCCCAACGACCAGGGGGCCTACACGGGCGAGGTTTCAGCGCGGATGTTGCTGGACGTGGGTTGTCGCTACGCGCTGGTCGGGCATTCGGAACGTCGCCATTTCCACGAGGAAACCTCCGAACTGGTGGCCAAGAAGTTCTTCGCCGCAAAGCGGGCAGGGCTGATTCCGGTGCTGTGCGTCGGCGAGACCCTGCACCAGCGGGAAGCGGGGCAGACCGAGTGGGCCCTCGAGCGCCAATTGGCCCCGGTGCTTGCCGGCGGAGGCGCCCGGGCCTTCGAAAATGCGGTGCTGGCCTACGAGCCCGTGTGGGCCATCGGCACCGGCCGAACTGCCAGCCCGGACCAGGCGCAGGAAGTCCATGCCTTCATCCGTGGCGAATTGAGGGCCCTGGATGCTAATATTGCGGGCTCGCTTCCGATCCTTTACGGCGGCAGCGTCAAACCCGCCAACGCGGCCGAGCTGTTTTCCCAGCCCGACGTCGATGGTGGCCTGATCGGGGGAGCTTCCCTGGTCGCCCAAGACTTCATCGCCATCGCTTCGGCGGCGGTTAGCAGATAGAAAACATGATCGACATCCTGCTAAACGTGTTCTACGTCCTCATCGCGATCGCGATGATCGTGCTGATCCTGCTGCAGCGTGGCGCAGGCGCCCAGGCCGGTTCGGGCTTTGGCGCTGGCGCTTCGGGCACCGTCTTCGGTGCGCGCGGGTCGGCAAACTTCCTGTCCAGCACCACCAAGTGGCTGGCAGGGTTGTTCTTCGCCCTCAGCTTGTTCATGGCCTACCAGGCGACCCATCGCGCGACGGCCACGCCGGACAAGCCAGACCTGGGCGTCATGAGCAATGCACCGGTCGCGCCGGTCAATCCCGACGCAAACGTGCTCGCTCCGGCGCCGGCTCCGGCTGCACCCGCGGCTCTCGAGCCTGCGCCTGCCACTGGCCAAGCCCCGGCAGCGGCGCCCGTCATTACTCCTTCCGCGCCGACCAATGCACCGGTCGAAGCAACGAAGCCTGCTCCGGCACCTGTCGAGGACGGCAAGGGCGGTTGATCCGCTGGTACAATTTGCAACGCTTGCCCCGGTAACGGGGTCGGCAAAAAAAGCCCAGATGGCGGAATTGGTAGACGCACTACCTTGAGGTGGTAGCGACTTAGGTCGTGGGGGTTCGAGTCCCCCTTTGGGCACCAATCACAGAGTCGACCTTCACCCGCCTGGCGGGCCTGGGTCGAAACGCGCCTTGCGGCGCTGGCAATGGAGTCGTCATGCTGGGCGAATATCTGCCGATCTTGCTGTTCCTCGCCGTGTCGAGCGTGATCGGCATCTCGCTGCTGGTCATGGGCACCCTGCTTGGGCCAAATCGGCCCGAAAGCGAAAAACTCTCGCCCTACGAATGTGGCTTCGAAGCCTTCGAAGACGCGCACATGCAGTTCGACGTGCGCTACTACCTGATCGCCATCCTGTTCATCGCCTTCGACCTGGAAATTGCCTTCGTGTTTCCGTGGGCGATCATCTTCCGCAGCCTGGGCGTGGTCGGCCTGATCGAGATGGGTATCTTCCTGGGCCTGCTGATCCTCGGCTTCGTTTACGTGTGGAAGAAGGGAGCGCTCGAATGGGAGTGATGCAGGGAATCACCGATGCATTGCACAACCCGGTCCCGGTTTCGACCGTGGACGACATCCTGCGCCCCGGTGGCGACAATCCCCTGCTGGAAAAGGGCTATGCCGTCGCCAGCATGGATGCGCTGATCAACTGGGCCCGCACCGGCTCGATGTGGCCGATGACCTTCGGCCTGGCTTGCTGCGCGGTTGAAATGATGCACGCCGGCGCCTCGCGCCTGGATCTCGACCGCTACGGCGTGGTATTCCGCCCCTCGCCACGACAGGCCGACGTGATGATCGTCGCAGGTACGCTGGTCAACAAGATGGCGCCGGCCCTGCGCAAGGTCTACGACCAGATGCCCGACCCCAAATGGGTCATCTCGATGGGCAGTTGCGCAAACGGCGGTGGCTACTACTACTACTCCTACGCCGTGGTGCGCGGTTGTGATCGCATCGTTCCCGTGGACATCTACGTGCCGGGTTGCCCGCCGACCGCCGAGGCGCTGGTCTACGGCATCTTGCAGCTGATGAAGAAAATCCGCCGTACCAACACCATTGCGCGCTGAGCCATGCCCGAACCGACACTAAGCTTCCCGGATCGTCTCAAGGCCCGCTTCGGCGACCGTGCCATATCGGTGCTGCAGGCGCATGGCGAAACCACGATGGAAGTGGCGCCGGACAATTGGATCGAGGTTATTCGCGCCTTGCGCGATGAACCGGAATTCGGATTTGAATCGCTGGTCGACGTGTGTGGCGTCGATTACCTGGGCTATGGCGACGACGAGTGGGATACCTCGGATGTCAGCTCGCAGGGTTTCTCGCGCGGCGTTGAAGGTTCCGGACCCGGTCGTTTCGATTGGGAAAACCGGCCGCGCGGCAAGGGGCCGGACAAGCGGTTTGCGGCTGTGGTGCATTTGCTTTCGGTTCGGAACAACAAGCGCGTAAGGCTTCGTTGTTTTGCGCTGGACCCTACCTTGCCAGTCGTTCCTTCGCTGACGGTGTTGTTCCCCGTGGCTAATTGGTTCGAGCGCGAAGCCTTCGACCTGCTCGGCATCATTTTCGAAGGCCACCCGGACTTGCGCCGCATCCTCACCGATTACGGTTTCGTTGGCCATCCGTTCCGCAAGGACTTCCCGTTGATTGGCAACGTCGAGGTGTTGTACGACGCCGAGAAGAAGCGCGTCGTCTACCAGCCGGTCAGTATCGAGCCACGGGTCAACGTGCCACGTGTCGTGCGTGAGGATTCGCGCTGGCAGCAGTCGGCTGCCGAAACCGCGCCGCAGGGGAAAAAATAATGGCCGGCCCCGAGATCCGCAATTACACGCTGAACTTCGGCCCGCAGCATCCCGCGGCCCACGGCGTGTTGCGCCTGGTGCTGGAGATGGACGGCGAAGTGGTGCAACGTGCCGACCCGCATATCGGCTTGCTGCATCGCGGCACGGAAAAACTGGCCGAGTCGAAGGCCTACAACCAATCCATTGGTTACATGGATCGCCTCGACTACATGTCCATGATGTGCAACGAGCATGCCTACGTTCGTGCCATCGAGGGATTGATCGGGCTGGAAGTGCCGGTGCGCGCGCAATACATCCGCACGATGTTCGACGAGATCACCCGCATCCTCAACCACCTGCTGTGGATCGGCTCCAACGGCCTGGACCTGGGCGCGATGGCGATGTTCCTGTATGCCTTCCGCGAACGCGAGGAGTTGATGGATTGTTACGAGGCCGTGTCGGGCGCGCGCATGCACGCGACCTACTACCGCCCCGGTGGCGTCTATCGCGACCTGCCCGAACGCATGCCGCAGTACCGTGAATCGCCGTGGAGAAAAGGCGCAGACCTGAAGCGCGCGAACGAATGGCGCGAAGGCTCGATGCTCGACTTCCTGGAAGCGTTCACCAACGATTTCCCGCACAAGGTCGATGAATACGAAACCCTGTTGACCGACAACCGCATCTGGAAGCAGCGCACCGTGGGCATCGGCGTGGTGCCGCCGGAGATGGCGTTGGCCTGGGGCATGAGCGGCCCGATGCTGCGCGGTTCGGGCATTGCCTGGGACCTTCGCAAGAAGCAGCCGTATGCCTGCTACGACAAGGTTGATTTCGACATTCCGGTGGGCGTGCAGGGCGATTGCTACGACCGCTACCTGGTGCGCGTCGAGGAAATGCGCCAGTCCAACCGCATCATCAAGCAATGCGTGGAATGGCTGCGCCGCAACCCCGGCCCGGTGATGACCAGCAACTACAAAGTGTCGCCGCCATCCCGTGCCGAGATGAAGGACGACATGGAAGCGCTGATCCACCACTTCAAGCTGTTCACCGAGGGTTACTCGGTGCCGGCGGGCGAGATCTACTCCGCCGTGGAAGCGCCCAAGGGCGAGTTTGGCATCTACATGGTGTCGGACGGCGCCAACAAGCCGTTTCGCCTGAAGATTCGCGCGCCGGGCTTCGCCCACCTTTCTTCCATGGACGCCATCGTGCGCGGCCACATGCTGCCCGACGTGGTCGCCATGATCGGCACCTACGACATCGTCTTCGGCGAAATCGACCGATGAGTAACCAGCAATGAAAGCGACCGGAAATTTCGCCGCCTGCCAGCATGTCGACCCGATGGTCGCGCTGAGCCCGGCTACGCGTGAGCACATCGACCATTGGGCGTCCAAGTTTCCGCCTGATCGCAAGCGCTCGGCCGTGATCCAGGCCCTGATGGCCGCGCAGGAACAAAATGGCGGCTGGCTGACCGACGAACTGATGGCTGCCGTCGCCAAGTACCTCGACCTGCCGCCGGTGTGGGCTTACGAGGTGGCAACTTTCTATTCGATGTTCGACCTGGCGCCCGTGGGCCGGCACAAGGTCGCCATCTGCACCAACATCAGCTGCTGGTTGAATGGCGCGGAAGATCTCGTGAAGCACGCCGAGCGCAAGCTGGGCTGCAAGCACGGCGGCACCACGGCTGACGGCCGCATCACCCTGAAGATCGAAGAAGAGTGCCTGGCTGCCTGCGCCGGCGCCCCGATGATGGTGATCGACGGCCATTACCACGAACGCCTGACCCCGGCGAAGCTCGATGAGCTGTTCGACGGACTGAGCTGAGGACCCCATGGCACATCACGCACCCCACGGCCCCGTCGGCCCGGCCCCGCAGGAACACAGCGTCGTTTACACCACGCTGCATTTCGACAAGCCCTGGTCCTCCGAAAACTACCTGAAGACCGGCGGCTACGCTGCGCTGCGCAAGGTCCTGTCGGAAAAAATGCCGCAGGACGACGTGATCAACATGGTCAAGCAGTCCGGCCTGCGCGGTCGCGGCGGCGCGGGCTTTCCGACCGGCTTGAAGTGGAGCTTCATGCCCAAGGGCGCGCCGGGCCAGAAGTACATCCTGTGCAATTCCGACGAATCGGAACCGGGTACCTGCAAGGATCGCGACATCCTGCGCTACAACCCCCATTCGGTGATCGAGGGCATGGCCATCGCCTGCTACGCGACCGGCTGTACCGTGGCCTACAACTACATGCGTGGCGAGTTCCACCACGAGCCGTACGAGAATTTCGAAGAGGCCCTGAAAGAGGCCTACGCGAACGGCTGGCTGGGCAAGAACGTGCTTGGCTCCGGCGTGGACATCGACATCCATTCCGCGCTGGGCGCAGGCGCCTACATCTGCGGCGAAGAGACCGCGATGATGGAGTCGCTGGAAGGCAAGAAGGGACAACCGCGCTACAAGCCGCCGTTCCCGGCCAACTACGGCCTGTTCGGCCGCCCGACCACCATCAACAACACCGAAACCTACGCATCGGTGCCGGCGATCATCCGCAACGGCGCCGAGTGGTTCCTGAATCTTGGCAAGCCCAACAATGGCGGCCCGAAGATTTTTTCCGTGTCCGGCCACGTCAACAATCCGGGCAATTTCGAAGTGCGCCTTGGTACGTCCTTCGCCGACCTGCTGGCCCTGGCCGGCGGCGTGCGCAATGGCCACAAATTGAAGGCCGTGATTCCGGGTGGCTCGTCGATGCCGGTGTTGCCGGCAGAGATCATGATGGCCTGCACGATGGACTACGACTCGATCCAGAAGGCAGGTTCCGGCCTGGGTTCCGGCGCCGTCATCGTCATGGACGAAACCACCTGCATGGTTCGCGCCTGCCAGCGCATCTCGCGTTTCTACTACGCGGAAAGCTGCGGCCAGTGCACGCCCTGCCGCGAGGGCACGGGCTGGATGTATCGCGTGCTCACGCGCATCGTCGAAAAGCAGGCAACGATGGATGACCTGCACATGTTGAAGGCTGCGGCCGGCCAGATCGAGGGCCACACCATCTGTGCGTTCGGTGAAGCGGCTGCCTGGCCGGTGCAGGGCATGCTGCGCCACTACTGGAACGAGTTCGAGTTCGCCATCGTCAACAAGCGCTTCCTGGTCGATGAGCCGGCCGCGCCAGTCAGCACGGAGCAGGCCGCATGAGCGCCGCACCGACCCAGGCCGCCACCGACGTGGTCAACATCGAGATCGACGGCGTTGCACTGACCGCGCCCAAGGGCTCGATGATCATCCATGCCTCCGACAAGGCAGGCATTTCGATCCCGCGTTTCTGCTATCACGAAAAATTGCCGATCGCCGCCAATTGCCGCATGTGCCTGGTGGACGTCGAGAAGATGCCGAAGCCCGCGCCGGCCTGCGCTACGCCGGTGATGGAAGGCATGAAGGTCTACACCCAGACGCGGCGCGCGCTCGATGCGCAGCGCAACGTGATGGAATTCCTGCTGGTTAACCACCCGCTGGATTGCCCGATCTGCGACCAAGGCGGTGAGTGCGAACTCCAGGACGTGTCGGTAGGTTACGGCAGGTCGGTCTCTCGTTACGTCGATCGCAAGCGCGTGGTCGCCGACGAAGACATGGGCCCACTGGTCGCCACCGACATGACCCGCTGCATCCAGTGCACGCGCTGTGTTCGCTTCACGGCAGACATCGCGGGCACGTTCGAGCTCGGTGGCATGAGCCGCGGCGAAAACCTGCAGATCGGCACCTACGACGGCAAGCCGTTGACCACTGAACTGTCGGGCAACGTGATCGACGTGTGCCCGGTCGGCGCGCTGACCAACAAGGTCTTCCGCTATCGCGCCCGCGCCTGGGAACTGGTCGCCCGCGACTCGTTCGGTTACCACGATGCGCTGGGCTCGAACATGCATCTGCATATCCACCGTGGCGAAGTGGTGCGCACCGTTCCGCGCGACAACGAAGCGATCAACGAATGCTGGCTGTCCGATCGCGACCGTTACTCGCACCAGGGCCTGTACGCCGATGACCGCGTAACCCGCCCACTCATCCGCGATGGCGGGCAGTGGCGCGAAGCGAGCTGGGACGAGGCCGTGCGGGCCGCGGCCGGCTTGATCAAGGACACCGCCGACGGCCAACTCGGCATGCTGGTGCACCCGGCCACGTCCAATGAGGAAGGCGCCCTGCTGGCAGCCATCTCGCGTGCCTTGGGCACGGGCAATATCGACCATCGCCTCGCGCAGCTCGACTTTGCCGATGGCGCCGTGGCCGAAACCTTCCAGATGCCGTCGGCGGCCATGGAAAATGCCGCCGTGGTGTTGCTGGTCGGCTGCAATATCCGCCACGAATTGCCGCTGTTGCACCAGCGCCTGCTGAAGGCTGGCAAGCGCGCCGCCAAAATATTCGCGATCAATCCGGTTGATTTCGACTTCGCGTTTTCCCTGGCTGGTCGCCGCATCGTTGCGCCGTCGCGCCTGGCTGCCGCCTTCGCCGCGGTCGCCGCGTCTGCTGGCGCCAGCCTGCCGGAAGGCATCGAGGCGCAGGCCGACGCCGGAACGCAGGCGATGGCTGATGCCCTCAAAGCCGCCGGTGGCAACGCGGTCATCGTGCTGGGCGAACTTGCCGAAAACCACGCCCAGGCCTCGCACTTCCGCGCCACCGCTCGCGCGCTGGCTCGGGCGACGGGCGCCAGCGTCAATCGCATTCCGCAGGGCGCCAACGCGGTGGGTCTCGGCAAGCTGGGCCTGGTGCCGGCGGGCGAGGGCAGGAACGTCGCGCAGATGCTCGCAGAACCTCTGCAGACCTATGTGTTGTACGGCATTGAACCCGAACACGATTTCGCTCAGGCAGTGAAGGCCAAGCTCGCGTTTGCCGATGCCGCCGTGGTTGCCTTCGCGGCCTTCGCCTCCACCGAACTCAAGCTGATGGCAGATGTGATCCTGCCGATCGGCCTGCTGCCGGAAATGGAAGCAACGCTCACCAATCTGGACGGCTTCGAACAGACCAGCGCCGCCGGCGGAAAATTGCCTGGCGAGGCGCGCCCCGGTTGGCGGGTGCTGCGTGCGCTCGGCGAAGCCCTGGCCGTGCCCGGCTTCGACTTCACCGACATCGCCGGTTTGCGTGCCGGCTCGAGTCCAGTCGCCGACACGTCCAGCCAGCGCGTCGCGGCACTGGCGCCCGCGCGTGGCGAAGGCCTCGAGCGCATCACCAGCACGCCGATCTATCGCAGCGATGCCGTGTTGCGTCGCGCGACAGCGCTCAATGCGCATCCGCTGACGACCGGTGCGCGAATCGTGCTGCATCCCGATGATGCGTTCGCGCGAGGGCTTGCCGAGGGCGCCGTCGCCAAGGTTTCCGACGGTACCGGTACCGCAGCGCTGCCGGTGGCGATTTCCGCCCGCGTCGCCGCTGGCGCCGCCTGGATCGAGTCGGGCTACGATGCCACGTCGCCGTTGTCGCCCACCGCCCCACTCACCGTGACGGGGGCCTGAGCGTGATCGACTTCATTCGCGAATTGTTCCTGCAGTTCGGCACGATCGGCCTGCTGGTCTGGACGGTGATCAAGATCCTTGCCATCGCCATTCCAGTGACCATCTCGGTGTCCTTCTACGTTCTCGCCGAACGAAAAGTCATTGGCTGGATGCATGTGCGCCACGGGCCCCAGTTCGTCGGCCGCATCTTCGGCATCGGCTGGATCCAGGCCTTTGCCGACGTGTTCAAGATGCTGTTCAAGGAACTGATCGTCCCGACCAACGCCAGCCCCTTCCTGTACAAACTCGCTCCGATCCTGGCGCTGGCGCCGGCACTTGCGGCGTGGGCCGTCATCCCGTTCGACGACGCCGTGGTGCTGGCTGACGTCAACGCAGGGTTGCTGGTCTTGCTGGCCCTGACCTCCACGGGTGTGTACGGCATCATCCTGGCCGGCTGGGCCTCCAACTCCAAGTACGCCATCCTCGGTGCGCTGCGTTCGGCCGCCCAGGTAATCAGCTACGAAATCGCGATGGGCTTTGCCCTGGTGGGCGTGCTGGTCGCCGCCGGCACGATGAACCTGAGCGGCATCGTCAACGCGCAGGCCGGTGATAATGGATTTTTCGAATTCTTCTTCTTCCCGCTGTTTCCGCTGTTCATCATCTACTTCATCTCGGGCGTTGCCGAAACCAACCGCGCGCCGTTCGACGTGGCCGAAGGTGAATCGGAAATCGTCGCGGGCTTCCATGTCGAATATTCCGGTGCCGCATTCGCCATTTTCTTCCTGGCCGAATACGCCAACATGATCCTGGTCAGCTTCCTGGCATCCCTGCTGTTCCTCGGCGGCTGGCTGTCGCCGTTCCAGGGCTGGAACATCCCGCTGCTGTCGGCCAACGGCTGGTGGTGGTTGTTCGCCAAAGCCAGTTTCTTCGCCTTTGCCTTCCTGTGGTTCCGCGCCAGTTTCCCGCGCTACCGCTACGACCAGATCATGCGCCTTGGCTGGAAGGTCTTCATTCCCATCACCATCGCGTGGATATTCTTCACTGCGGTGGCCGCGTACTTCAACTGGTTCGTCCTGGGAGCTTGATCAGGCCATGACCCGAGTCGCCAGCTACCTCAAGAGCCTGATGCTCCTGGAATTCATCCAGGGCCTGTGGCTGACCCTGAAGTACATGTTCAAGCCCAAGTACACGGTCAACTATCCGTTCGAGAAGTTCCCGCAGTCGGTCCGCTTCCGCGGCTTGCATGCCCTGCGCCGTTATCCCAATGGCGAAGAGCGCTGCATCGCCTGCAAGCTGTGCGAGGCCGTGTGTCCCGCGTCCTGCATCACCATCGACGCCGCGCCGCGCGAAGACGGCAGCCGCCGCACCACGCGCTACGACATCGACCTGTTCAAGTGCATCTTCTGCGGCTTCTGCGAAGAAAGCTGCCCGGTCGACTCGATCGTGGAGACGCACATCCTTGAATACCATTTCGAGAACCGTGGCGAGAACATCGTCACCAAGCCGCAGTTGTTGGCCATCGGTGACCGGTTCGAGGCTGAGATAGCCTCGCGTCGCACCGCTGACGCGCCGTATCGCTGAGGGCAGGGGAACCAACATGTCGTTCGAACTAATCGCGTTCTATGCGTTTGCCCTGGTCACGGTGCTTGCCGCCGGGGCGGTCATCACGCTGAAGAACCCGGTGCACGCGGTGCTCTCGCTGATCCTGACCTTCTTCTCCACCGCCTGTCTGTGGCTGCTGCTGCAGGCCGAGTTCCTGGGGGTGGTGCTGATCATGGTGTACGTGGGCGCGGTGATGATCCTGTTCCTGTTCGTGGTGATGATGCTCGACATGAACATGACGCCCATCCGGGAGGGCTTCGCACGCTACTTCCCGGTGGCAATGCTGGTGGCGGCGGTGATGCTGTTCGAAATGGTCAGCCTGATCGGCGTGAAGGGCGGCGAAGCGGCTTCGCAGCTGTCCGCCACCGACCCGGCCGCAGCGTCGGGCAGCAACATCCAGTGGCTGGCGCAGGCGCTGTTCACCGAATTCATGTTGCCCTTCGAGATTGCCGCCGTCATCCTGACCGTCGCCATCGTTGTAGCCGTGATGCTGACGCTGCGCCGCCGCGAAGGCACCAAGACCCAGGACCCGTCGCGCCAGGTGATGGTGCGCCGCGAAGACCGCATCCGGCTGGTGAAGATGAAAGCCGATCCGCGACCGGAGGGAGAAGGCCAGTGATCACCCTCAACCATTACCTGATCCTGGGCGCGATCCTGTTCAGCCTCAGCGTCGCTGGCATCATCATCAACCGCAAGAACCTGATCGTGCTGCTGATGTGCATCGAGCTGATGCTGCTGGCGGTGAACATCAACTTCGTGGCGTTCTCTCGATTCCTCGGCGATGCCTCGGGCCAGGTGTTCGTGTTCTTCATCCTGACCGTGGCTGCGGCCGAAGCCGCGATCGGCCTGGCCATCCTTGTCACCCTGTTCCGCAACCGGCGAACGATCAATGTCGCCGAACTCGACTCGCTAAAGGGCTGATCGCGCATGTCCAGCCAGCCTTACCAGCTGCAAATGAATTACCTGCTGATCGTCGCGCTGGCGCCGCTGCTCGGTGCAATCGTGGCCGGCCTGTTCGGTCGCAAGATCGGCCGCACCGGGGCGCACTCGGTCACCATCGCCGGCGTGTTCATCAGCTGCCTGGTGTCCTGCCAGGTCCTGTACAAGCTGGCTACCGGCGAAGTAGGGCCCTTCAACCAGAACGTCTATACCTTCTTCGAGGTCGGCGGTTACAGCGGCCACGTCGGCTTCATGGTGGACACGCTGACTGCGATGATGATGACGGTGGTCACCTTCGTCTCGCTGCTGGTGCACGTGTACACCATCGGCTACATGAAGGACGACCCGGGTTACCAGCGCTTCTTCAGCTATATCTCGCTGTTCACCTTCTCGATGCTGATGCTGGTGATGAGCAACAACTTCCTGCAGCTGTTCTTCGGCTGGGAAGCGGTGGGCCTGGTGTCCTACCTGCTGATCGGTTTCTGGTACCAGCGGCCGACCGCCATCTTCGCCAACCTCAAGGCCTTCCTGGTCAACCGTGTGGGCGACTTCGGCTTCCTGCTGGGTATCGCCGGCGTGCTGTTCTGGTACGGCAGCCTCGACTACAGCGTGGTGTTCGCCAACGCCACGGCCATTCCGGCCGAACCGTTCGAGCTCATTCCCGCCATCGGCTGGCTGGGTTTCGGCGGCTGGAACGTCCATGTCATCAGCTTCATCTGCATCTGCCTGTTCATCGGCGCGATGGGCAAGTCGGCCCAGGTCCCGCTGCATGTGTGGCTGCCCGACTCGATGGAAGGCCCGACCCCGATCTCCGCGCTGATCCATGCGGCAACGATGGTCACCGCCGGTATCTTCATGGTGGCGCGCATGTCGCCGCTGTTCGAACTCAGTGAAACCGCGCTCAACTTCGTGTTGTTCATCGGCGCCACCACGGCCTTCTTCACCGGCCTGATCGGCATCGTGCAGAACGACATCAAGCGGGTCGTCGCGTATTCGACCCTGTCGCAGCTGGGCTACATGACCGTGGCGCTGGGCGTGTCGGCTTATTCGGCGGCAGTTTTCCACCTGATGACCCACGCCTTCTTCAAGGCGCTGCTGTTCCTGGGCGCGGGCTCGGTCATCATCGCCATGCACCACGAGCAGGACATGCGCCGAATGGGCGGCCTGCGCAAGTACATGCCGATCACCTTCATCACGATGTGGATCGGCACGCTGGCGCTGACCGGCATGCCGCTGCTGTCGGGTTTCTACTCCAAGGACACCATCATTGAGGCGGCGGCGCACCATGCGCACGAATCGCATTCCTGGATCGCGACCTACGGTTACTGGGCGGTGCTGCTGGGCGTTTTCGTGACCAGCTTCTACAGCTTCCGCCTGCTGTACCTGACCTTCCACGGCCGCGAACGGTTCCGCGACGCAGCGGCGCACGACGAGCACGCGCATGCTGCGCATGATGATGCTGCGCACGCTCCAGACGCCCACGCGGATGCCCACGGCCACGATGCGCACGCCGACGATGCCCACCACGACGACGACCATGGCCACCACGGCCCGGTGGAGCCGAAGGAATCGCCGTGGGTTGTCACCGTGCCGCTGATCCTGCTGGCGATCCCGTCGCTGCTGATCGGTTTCTTCACGGTCGGGCCGATGTTGTTCGGCAAGGACATGCTGGGCCACCACGAAGTGCAGCCGTTCTTCTTCGGCGCGATCGAGACCTTGCAATCGCACGGCGCCATGGCAGCGTTGTCCGAAGAGTTCCACGGCGTGTTCGCCATGGCCTGGCACGGCATGAAGGCCGCGCCGTTCTGGCTCGCCCTGGGCGGTTTCGGGTTGGCGACGTGGCTGTACCTGTTCGCGCCGGACATGGCGGCCCGTCTGCGCAAGATATTCTCGATCCCGGTGCGCATCCTGGAGAACAAGTACGGTTTCGACGACTTGTGGATCAAGGGTTTCGCCGGTGGCGGCCTGGCGCTCGGCCGGATCGCATCGCGCTTCGGCGACGCCGGCCTGATCGACGGCATCGTCAACGGCACCGCCTGGCTGATCAACCGCTTCGCCCTGCTGGTCCGCCGCCTGCAATCGGGTTACCTCTACCACTACGCCTTCGCCATGATCCTAGGCCTCATCGTCCTGTTGGCGATGTTGTCCCGGATGGGCCGCGGGTAAGACAAGGACGCACTGATGTTCTCGACCTGGCCCCTGCTGAGCCTGCTGATCTGGCTGCCGATCGTCGGCGGCGCGCTGACGCTCTTCTTCGGCGACCAGCGCGGCGCGCAGGCGCGTGTCTTTGCATTGCTGGTTGCGATCATCACCTTCGTTGCCAGCATCGCCCTGTTCACCGGCATCGACGCCAGCGACCCGGCCATGCAGTTCGTCGAAGTCCATCAGTGGATCCCGGCTTTCAACATCGGCTACAACCTGGGCGCAGACGGCATTTCAGTCGCGCTGATCGGGCTTACCACGCTGGTCACCATCCTCGTGCTGCTGGGCGCGTGGACTTCGATCGACCGCCGCGTGCACCAGTACTTCGCCAGCTTCCTGATCCTGGAAGGCCTGATGGTCGGCGTGTTCTGCGCGACCGACGCGATGCTGTTCTACGTGTTCTTCGAGGCCATGCTGATCCCGATGTTCATCATCATCGGCGTGTGGGGCGGGCCGCGCCGC
Organism: Gammaproteobacteria bacterium; assembly: GCA_026398715.1. The sequence continues at coordinate 10,858 of JAPLSI010000179.1, read as the reverse complement.
GTCTATGCGAGCGTCAAGTTCTTCCTGTTCACCTTCCTCGGTTCGGTGTTCATGCTGATCGGCCTGATCTACCTGTACCTGAAGACCGGCAGCTTCCAGTTGGCCGACCTGACCAGCGCGCCGCTGGACCGGACCGAGCAGATGTGGCTGTTCTTCGCCTTCCTGGCGGCCTTCGCCGTGAAGGTGCCGATGTTCCCGGTGCACACCTGGTTGCCGGACGCGCACGTCGAGGCGCCGACCGGCGGCTCGGTGGTGCTGGCGGCCATCATGCTGAAGATCGGCGGATACGGCTTCCTGCGTTTCTCGCTGCCGATAACCCCGGATGCCAGCGGCGAGTTCGCCTGGCTGGTGATCGCCATGTCGCTGGTCGCGGTGATCTACATCGGCTTCGTCGCGCTGGCACAGCAGGACATGAAGAAGCTGATCGCCTATTCGTCGATCGCGCACATGGGCTTCGTCACGCTCGGCACCTTCATCGCCTTCAAGCTGGCCCGCGACTACGGTTACGGCGACAGCGCGCGCCTGGGCCTGCAGGGCGCGATGGTGCAGATGATCTCGCACGGCTTCGTGTCGGGCGCCATGTTCAGTTGCGTTGGCGTGCTGTACGACCGCATGCACAGCCGAATGATCCGCGACTACGGCGGCGTGGTGAACACGATGCCCTGGTTCTCGGCCTTGTTCGTCTTCTTCGCGATGGCCAATGCGGGCTTGCCCGGCACCTCGGGTTTCGTCGGCGAATTCATGGTGGTGCTGGCGGCGTTCCAGCACAACAAGCTGGTCGCCTTCGGCGCCGCGACGACCCTCATCCTGGGCGCGGCCTATACCCTGTGGATGGTGAAGCGCGTGGTGTTCGGCAAGGTAGCCAACCACCACGTGGCCGAACTCACCGACATCAATGCGCGCGAGGCCTGGGTGCTCGGCATCTTCGCCGTCGGCGTGCTGGCGTTGGGCCTGTATCCGAAGCCGCTCACCGACCTGATGGACGCCCCCATCGCGCAGCTGGTGATCCAGCTCAGTACCAGCAAGCTGTAAGGGAAACATCACATGCTGCCCAACCTCGTCACCGTCGCCGACCTGCACACGCTCATCCCCGAGATCTTCGTGTGCTCGGCTGCCTTCGGCCTGCTGATGGTGGACCTGTTCCTGGCGCCGCAGCGTCGCGGCCTGACCCACTTCCTGGCCCTGCTGATCCTGGTCGCCGCCACGGTGCTGACCGTGCGCGACATGGCCACGGTGCAGACCTTCGCCTTCAACCATTTCTTCGTGCGCGACGTGGCCAGCGATGTGCTGAAGGTCGCGATGTACACGGTCACCGCGTTCGTCTTCATCTACGCCAAGCCCTTCTTGCAGGACCGCGACCTGTTCAAGGGCGAGTTCTACGTGCTGGTGTTGTTCGCGCTGCTCGGCATGATGCTGATGGTGTCGGCGGGCGGCCTGGTCACGCTTTACCTCGGCCTTGAGCTGCTGGCCCTGAGCTCCTACGGCCTGGTCGGCATGGACCGGGACAACCGCGTTGCCTCCGAAGCGGCAATGAAGTATTTCATCCTCGGCTCGATGGCCTCGGGCCTGCTGCTGTACGGCATGTCCATGATCTACGGCGCCACCGGCAGCCTGCAGCTGGACGAGATCTACGCCGCCAGCGCCACCGCCGGGTCCGACACGCTGCTGGCGATGGGCGTGGTGTTCATGCTGGTCGGCATCGCGTTCAAGTTCGGCGCCGCGCCTTTCCACATGTGGGTGCCCGACGTCTACCAGGGCGCGCCCACGGCGATGACGGCCTTCATCGGCTCGGTGCCCAAGCTTGCCTACTTCGGCATGGCCTACCGGCTGCTGGAGTCGGGTGTCGGCCCGCTGGATGTCGAGTGGCGGGAAATGCTCGCCTGGCTGGCGGCGGCTTCGCTGGTCGTCGGCAATGTCTTCGCCCTGGCGCAGACCAATTTCAAGCGGCTGCTGGCGTATTCGACCATCTCCCACGTCGGCTTCCTGTTCATGGGCCTGGCCAACGCCAGCCCGATGGGCTATTCGGCCGCGATGTTCTATGCGATGAGCTACTCGCTGATGGGCGCCGCCGCTTTCGCGTCGATCATGTTGCTGTCCCGCCGCGGCTTCGATGCCGAGCGGATCGCCGATTTCCGGGGGCTGTGGAAGACCAATCCGCTGCACGCCCTTTTGGTGCTGTTCATCATGGCGTCGCTGGCTGGCGTGCCGCCGTTCCTCGGTTTCTGGGCCAAACTGGTGGTCATTGGCGCGGCGCTGGACGCCGGCATGACCTGGCTGGCCATCCTCTCGGTGGTCTGCGCGGTGATTGGCGCTTTCTACTACCTGCGCCTTATCCGGGCCATGTTCTTCGAGGAACCAGAGGGCGACGGCGCCCAGATCCACCCCGACAGCCACCTGCGCGCCGCCTTCGCAATCAACACCGTGGCGCTGCTGGTACTGGGCCTGTTTGCCCAGCCGCTGCTGCACTGGTGCCAGGCCGCCTTCCCCGTTTAACAAATCTTCTTGCGTGAGATTCGCGCAAGCCGCTATAATTGCGATTCTGCTGCGGGGTGGAGCAGTCTGGCAGCTCGTCGGGCTCATAACCCGAAGGTCGCAGGTTCAAATCCTGCCCCCGCTACCAGTTCAAGGCCGTATCCTTTCACCGATACTGCCCGGTCTTGTCGTCAACGGCCCTGGTCGTTCCGACACCGGAACCTGGATGTACCGGAAAAGGGCCTTATGGCCCTTTTTTGTTTCCCGAGATTTGAAAACGAGGCACGCACGCACCCAATGTCAGGCAAAGCGGAAGAAATACAGGCGTTGCTCGCACCGACCGTTGAATCGATCGGGCTCGAGTTGCTGGGCGTGGAATTCATTCCGACCGGCAACAGTGCAACGCTGCGCCTGTACATCGACGTCGAAGGCCGGCACGTGGGCATCGAGGATTGCGAAGCGGCCAGCCGCGAAGTAGCCGCGCTGCTCGACCTGGAAGATCCGATCGCCTCGGAATACACGCTGGAAGTTTCATCGCCGGGCATCGACCGGCCCTTGTTCACCGTTCCGCAGTTCGCCCGCTTCATCGGCGAGCAGGCGAAGGTGACCATGCGCCTTCCGCAGGACGGCCGCCGCCGTATCAACGGCCGGATCGTGCGCGTGGAAGGCGACAGCGTGGTCATCGCCGACGAAAAGGGCGAAGTCGCCATCGCCAAGGAAAATATTGAAAAGGCCCGCCTGGTGCCGGACCTGGTCGCCCTCGGGCTGGCCGCGCAACCGAAGAAACCAGGTGGACAACGCGGCAAGCGCCGCAAACCCGATGGATCCGACACACCGGGATCATCTGACAAAGGCTGAGGGCGCGCGAGCGTCCGCACGGAGCGAGTGATATGAGCAAGGAACTGTTGCTGGTCATGGAAGCGGTCGCCAATGAAAAGGGCGTGCCGCGCGAAGTCATCATCGAGGCCATGGAGGCCGCGCTGGCGTCTGCCGCGAAGAAGCGCTACCACGACCAGGAAGTGGACATCCGTGTGTCCATCGACCCGAAGACCGGCGAGTACGAAACCTTCCGCCGTTGGGAAGTAGTGGCCGACGACGTCGTGATGGAATCGCCCGACCACCAGCTGCGCCTGATGGATGCGATCGATGACAAGGCGGATTCGCAGGTCGGCGACTATGTCGAAGAGCAGATCGAAAACCCCGAGTTCGGCCGCATCTCCGCCCAGGCCGCGAAGCAGGTCATCGTGCAGCGCGTGCGCGAAGCCGAGCGCGCGCAGGTCATCGACGCCTGGAAGGATCGGATTGGCGAGCTGATCAATGGCGTGGTCAAGCGCGTCGAGCGCGGCAGCGTCTACGTGGACCTGGGCGGCAACGCCGAGGCCTTCATTCCCAAGGACAAGGCCATCCCGCGCGACGTGCTGCGCCCCGGGGATCGCGTGCGTGGCTACCTGCTGGACGTCCGCGCCGAACCGCGCGGCCCGCAGTTGTTCATTTCGCGTACCGCGCCTGAATTCATGATGGAACTGTTCAAGCTCGAGGTGCCGGAAGTCGGCCAGGGCCTGGTCGAAATCAAGGCCGCCGCACGTGACCCGGGCGACCGCGCCAAGATCGCCGTGCTCGCCCACGACCACCGCACCGATCCGATCGGCGCCTGCATCGGCATGCGCGGTTCGCGCGTGCAGGCCGTGTCGAACGAGTTGAACGGCGAGCGCGTGGACATCGTGCTGTGGTCGGACAATCCGGCCCAGTTCGTCATCAACGCCATGGCGCCTGCCGAAGTGCAGTCGATCATTGTCGATGAAGAAAAGCATTCCATGGATTTGGCCGTGGCCGAAGACAAGCTGGCCCAGGCCATCGGCAAGGGCGGCCAGAACGTACGCCTTGCCTCGCGCCTTACCGGCTGGCAGCTCAACGTGATGACCCAGGACCAGGTCACCGCCAAGAGCGACGCCGAACAATCCACCGCCCGCCAGTTGTTCATGGACAAGCTGGAAGTGGACGAGGAAATCGCAGGCATCCTGGTGACGGAAGGCTTCAGCACGGTGGAAGAAATCGCCTACGTGCCGGCGGCCGAGTTGCTGGCTGTCGAAGGCTTCGACGAGGACATCGTCGAGGAACTGCGCGCCCGTGCCCGCGATGCGTTGCTCACCGAGGCCCTGGCGGCCGAGGAAGACGTGGAAGACCACAAGCCTTCCGAAGAACTGCTGGCCGTCGAAGGCATGGACGAGCACACCGCGTACATCCTGGCCTCGCGCGGCGTCGTTACCCGTGATGACCTGGCAGAGCTGGCAGTGGACGAGATCCTGGACATCGAAGGCATGGACGCCGAGCACGCCGCGAAGTTGATCATGGCCGCGCGGCAGCATTGGTTCGTGTAAGCGATACGCATTGAAGAAGCATCACCCCTGGCGCGAAATCCGCGCCGAACGCAAGGAATCACACCCTCATGTCTGAAGTCACCGTAGGTTCTCTGGCCAAAGTGCTGGGCATGCCGACCGAAAAGCTGCTCGAGCAGCTTGCCGGCGCTGGCATGACCTTCAGCGGGCCGGATCAGGTGGTCAGCAGCACCGAGAAGATGAAGCTGCTCGGCTTCCTGCGCCGTACCCATGGCAAGGATGAAAAGCCGGCTGAAGCGGCCGCGCCCAAGCAGATCACGCTCAAGCGCCGCACGGTCGAGGAAATCACCGTCAGCGCCGGCAAGGCCAAGACCACCGTCAACGTGGAAGTGCGCCAGAAGCGCACCTACATGAAGCGCGACCAGGTCGAAGCTCCCCCGGCAACGACCGAGCACGAAGAAGTCATGCGCAAGCTGGCCGAGGCGAAGGCCCGTCAGCAGGCCGAACTCGATGCGCTGGACGAAGGCGATCGCAAGCGCAAGATGGTGGAAATCGCCAAGCGCGAAGCGGAAGAAGCCGCACGCCTGGCCCGCGAGGCCGCGGCCGCCGCTGCCGCGCCGCCGGTCGAGATTCCGGCCGTGGTCGATGCCGAAGTCGTCGACCCGCGCAAGGAAAAGCACGCGCCGCGCCCGCACAAGGTCGACCAGCCGCGCTCGGACGCCAAGCCGGCGATGCCGAGCCGCCCGCCGATGAACAAGTCGCCGGCCAATGCGCCCGGCAACAAGACGCCTGCGCCCAAGCACAAGGCCCGCGGCTCGCACGCGATGGTCGACAACGAAGGCGAGGACGGCACTACGCCGCTGTTCGTCACCGGCCAGTTGCACCTGACTGCCGACGAGCGCGCCCGCCGCAGCTCGGCCGGCAATCGCAAGAAGCCCAGGATGAAGACGGCCGAACCGTCGCGCACGTCCTCGGGCGCGCACGGCTTCTCGAAGCCGACCGCGCCGATCCTGCGCGAGGTCTTCATCGGCGACAACATCCTGGTCTCCGAACTCGCCAACAAGCTGGCCATGAAGGGCAGCGAAGTGGTCAGGGCGTTGTTCAAGATGGGCATGATGGTCACCATCAACGAGGTGATCGACCACGACACCGCGGTGCTGGTGGTTGAAGAACTCGGCCACAAGGCCAGCAAGGACAACGACGACGACGCCGAGCTCGCGCTCGAGGCGCAGGCCGTGGAAGTGCAGGGCGAACGCTCCGTGCGTCCGCCGGTGGTCACCATCATGGGCCACGTGGACCATGGCAAGACCAGCCTGCTTGATTACATCCGCCGCGCCAAGGTGGCTTCCGGTGAGGCCGGCGGCATCACCCAGCACATCGGCGCCTACCATGTCGAAACCGGCAAGGGCGTCATTACCTTCCTCGACACCCCGGGCCATTCGGCGTTTACCTCGATGCGCGCACGCGGCGCCAAGCTGACCGACATCGTCGTGCTGGTGGTTGCGGCCGACGACGGCGTCATGCCGCAGACGATCGAAGCGGTGAACCACGCCCGCTCGGCCAAGGTGCCGTTGCTGGTGGCGATGAACAAGATGGACAAGCCCGATGCGAATCCGGACAACATCAAGCAAGGCCTGGTGAAGATCGAAGTCGTGCCCGAAGAGTGGGGCGGCGACGTGCAGTTCGTGCCGGTGTCGGCCAAGACGGGCGACGGCGTCGATGCCTTGCTCGATGCGATCCTGGTGCAGGCCGAAGTGATGGAACTGCGTGCCACGGTCGATGCACGCGCCACCGGCGTGGTCATCGAGTCCGCACTCGACAAGGGCCGCGGCCCGGTCGCGACGGTGCTGGTGCAGCAGGGCACGCTGAAGAAGGGCGACTACCTGGTGTGCGGCGTGCAGTACGGTCGTGTCCGCGCGCTGTTCGACGAGAACGGCAAGCAGGCCGATTCGGCCGGCCCGTCCATTCCGGTGCAGGTGCTCGGCCTGTCGGGCGTGCCCGATGCCGGCGACGATTTCGTGGTGGTGGCCGACGAGCGCCTGGCGCGCGAAGTCGCCCAGCAGCGCGATGCCAAGCGCCGTGAAGGCCGCTTGGTCAAGCAGCCCGGCAGCAAGATGGAAGACGTCATCGCCCAGATGGGCATGGCCAACGGCCAGCAGACGCTCAACATCGTGGTCAAGGCCGACGTGCAGGGTTCTGCCGAGGCATTGCGCGAGTCGCTGACCGCCTTGTCGAACGACCTGATCAACATCAACGTGATCGAGTCGGGCGTGGGCGGCATCACCGAGTCCGATGCAACGCGCGCGGCTTCGGCCAAGGCGGTCATCATCGGCTTCAACGTGCGTGCCGACGCCAGCGCGCGCCGGGTCATCGAGAATGCAGGCCTGGACCTGCGTTATTTCTCGATCATCTACGACGTGATCGACCAGGTTAAGCAGGTTGCTTCGGGCATGCTCGGCGTCGAGATCCGCGAAGAGATCATCGGTATTGCCGAGGTTCGCGATGTGTTCCGCAGTTCGAAGTTCGGCGCGGTCGCAGGTTCGCTGGTCGTGGAAGGCACGGTCAAGCGCAACAAGCCGATCCGCGTGCTGCGCAACTCCGTGGTCGTGTTCGAGGGAGAACTGGAATCGCTGCGTCGCTTCAAGGAAATCGTGGACGAGGTCAAGTCGGGTACCGAGTGCGGCATCGCCGTGAAGGCCTACAACGACGTGCAACCGGGCGACCAGATCGAATGCTTCGAGCGAATTGAAGTCAAGCGCAGCCTCTGATGGCAGGCAAGACCTTCTACCGTACCGACCGGGTTTCGGCGCAACTGCGCCGGGACCTGGGCTTGATCGTGCACCAGGCCGTCCGTGAACACGGGCTGCCCTCGGTCAGCGTGTCGGACGTGGAGATCAGCCGCGACATGTCGCACGCCAAGGTGTTCGTGACGGCGCTGCTGCCCGACCAGGCGCCGGCTGCCATCAAGGGCCTGAAGGCGCTGGCGCCGGAACTGCGCTTCCAGTTGGCAAAGGCGGTGCGCATGCGCCACGTGCCGGAATTGCACTTCCACTACGACGATTCGGTGGACAAGGGCGAGCGCATCGACGCGCTGCTGCGTGAGAATCCCCCGTCGGAAGACGACGCCTGAACAAGCCGGCGCGCACCCGGTTTCGCCCGCTCGACGGCATCCTCCTCCTGGACAAGCCGCCGGGCATGAGTTCGAACCAGGCGCTGCAACGCGTCCGCCATCTGTTTCGCGCCGAGAAGGCAGGCCATACCGGCAGCCTTGATCCGCTGGCCACGGGCCTGCTGCCGGTCTGCTTTGGCGAGGCGACCAAGATCGCCGGATTGCTGCTGGGCAATGCCAAGGCCTATGAGACGACCGCCAGGCTTGGCGTCACCACCGATACCGACGATGCCGATGGCCAGCCGCTGCGCGAACGCAGCGTGCCTGCGCTGGATACCGAGACCGTGGCGTCGGCGCTGCAGGCGTTCGTCGGGCGGATTTCGCAGCGGCCCCCGATCTACTCGGCGCTCAAGCAGGGCGGTGAGCCGCTCTACGCAAAAGCCCGTCGCGGCGAGGCCGTGGAAGTCCCCGAACGGGAGGTCGAAGTCCACTCGGTCGAGTTGGCCCAGTTGCAGGGCGACCTGGTTTCCCTGCGTGTCACCTGCGGATCGGGCACCTACATCCGCAGCATCGTGCGCGACCTGGGCGAAGTCCTGGGCTGCGGCGCGCATGTCGTGACGCTGCGCAGGCTGTGGGTGGCACCCTTCACCGAGCCGCGCATGTTCACGCTGGACGCGTTGAGGGCGCTGGCGGATGCCGAGGGCGAGGCAGCCCTGGACGCCTTGCTGCTGCCGGTTGATGCCGGGCTGGTGGAATGGCCGCGAGTGGAACTGGACGCTGCGCAGGCCGCTGCATTGGGCCAGGGACAGCCGGTTCGGCTCGACGCGACCGGTGAAGACAAGGATGTGAACGTGACCGATCTTTCAGGTCGGTCGCTGGGCCTGGGAACGCTGGAGGCCGACGGAACGCTCAGGGCGCGCCGGTTGTTTCGCTGGACTTGCGGCGGCTGAGCCGGGCGGGCGGTCTTCACACCGCCAAACTTGTCCGCAAAGCGCGCTACCCGTACAATTACGGGGCTCGAACGAGCACTTCCAACCAACCGGCGGGTAATGCGGTACGTCGCCAAGGCGGCGTTTCTGCGGACTTCGCATCACAAGAGAATAATCACATGGCAACCATTGATACCGGCAAGATCATCGAAGAGTTCAAGCGCGTCCCCAACGACACCGGTTCGCCGGAAGTCCAGGTCGCACTGCTCTCGGCACGCATCGACCACCTGTCCGAACACTTCAAGACGCACAAGCAGGACCACCACTCACGCCGCGGCCTGCTGATGTTGGTCAACCAGCGCCGCAGCCTGCTGGGCTACCTCAAGAAGAAAGATTCCGCGCGTTACCAGGCATTGATCGAGCGCCTGGGCCTGCGTCGCTAATAAAGTTTTCACCACGCGGCGCCTACGGGCGCCGCGTCCGTTTTGAAGCCCATGCAAAAAACATGGGCACTCCCGGGAAGCGGGGTGTTTCCCGGGCTAATGACTGAAGGAATAATATCGTGGCGAAAGTAACCAAGTCGTTCCAGTACGGACAACACCAGGTAACGCTGGAAACCGGCGAGATTGCTCGCCAGGCCAGTTCGGTCATCGTCCGCATGGGCGACACCGTCGTGCTGGTGACGGCAGTCGGCAACAAGAAGGCCAAGGAAGGGCAGGATTTCTTCCCGCTCACCGTGGACTACATCGAGAAGTTCTACGCCGGCGGCCGCATCCCGGGTGGCTTCTTCAAGCGCGAAGGCCGCCAGACCGAAAAGGAGACCTTGATCTCCCGCCTGATCGACCGCCCGTGCCGTCCGCTCTTCCCGGAAGGCTTCACCAACGAAGTGCAGGTCATCGCGACCGTGCTCTCGCTGAACCCGGAAATCGACAGCGACATTCCCGCCCTGATTGGTGCTTCCGCTGCCCTGTCGCTGTCCGGCCTGCCGTTTGCCGGCCCGATCGGCGCCGCCAAGGTCGGTTACACCGACGGCAACTACATCCTCAACCCGAGCGCCACCGAACTGAAGACCTCGAAGCTCGAGCTCGTCGTTGCCGGTACCTCGAATGCCGTGCTGATGGTTGAATCCGAAGCTGCGCTGTTGTCGGAAGAAGTGATGCTGGGCGCCGTGATGTTCGGCCACCAGCAACTGCAGGCCGTCATCAACTGCATCAACGAGCTGGTCGCCGAAGTCGGCGTCACCCGTTGGGACTGGAAAGCCCCGGCCAAGAACGAGCCGCTGATCGCCGCCGTCGACGCCGCTGTCGGCGACCGCCTGAGCACCGCCTACGCGGTGCGCGACAAGCTGCAGCGCCGCGACGCCATCTCCAAGCTGAAAGGCGAGATCGTCGCGCGCTCGACACCGTTCGTGCGATCACCTCGAAGGTCACGGTGCTGCCGCGCGTCCATGGTTCCTCGCTGTTCACGCGCGGCGAAACCCAGGCGATCGTGGCGGTCACCCTCGGTTCCGCGCGCGATGGCCAGGTCATCGACGCCGTCGGCGGCGAGTACAAGGAACACTTCCTGTTCCATTACAACTTCCCCCCGTTCTCGGTGGGTGAAGCGGGCCGCATGATGGGCCCGAAGCGTCGCGAAATCGGCCACGGCCGCCTCGCCAAGCGCGGCGTGCTGGCAGTGATGCCGACCATGGAAGAATTCCCGTACACCATCCGTTGCGTGTCGGAAATCACCGAGTCGAACGGCTCCTCGTCCATGGCATCGGTCTGCGGCTCGTCGCTGGCCCTGATGGACGCGGGCGTGCCCCTGAAGAAGCCGGTCTCCGGCATCGCCATGGGCCTGATCCTGGAAAGCGACGGCTTCGCCGTTCTGTCCGACATCCTGGGTGACGAAGATCACCTCGGCGACATGGACTTCAAGGTCGCCGGCACCGCCGACGGCATCACGTCGCTGCAGATGGACATCAAGATCGCCGGGATCACCGAGGAGATCATGAAGCAGGCTCTCGCTCAGGC
>JAPLSI010000160.1 GCA_026398715.1 Gammaproteobacteria bacterium | reverse complement strand
GGATTGGGTGGCGCAGCGCCTGGTCTGATTGGACCAGCGCTTACTAGCCCATCCGTTACATTGCGCGAATGCCCGACCCGCTCTACCATCGGTTCAGCTACGCTCGCGTGGCTTGGAGCCTCGGGTCGTCCCGACCGTGGACCGGTGCACGGAAGTATCGGAAGGAAGTGCCATGCTGATTTTGACGCGACGCGTCGGCGAAACATTGATGATTGGCGACTCGGTTACGGTCACCATCCTGGGCGTCAAGGGTAACCAGGTCCGGGTCGGAATCACCGCGCCAAAGGATGTCGCGGTGCATCGCGAAGAGATCTTCCAGCGGATCGGCAAAGAGTCCGCGCCAGGCGCCGACAATCCCCCGGACGAGACCGGTTCAGCCGGCAACGACCGCTGAGGTTTACCGGGAGGCCTGCAAACAGCTATCCTATGCGGCCTGTCGGTACACCGTCAGGCGACAAACCCGGAGAGATGCCCGAGTGGCCGAAGGGGCTCCCCTGCTAAGGGAGTATGGGCTTTATCTCCCATCGAGGGTTCGAATCCCTCTCTCTCCGCCAGACACAGAAGAGCCCCCGAAAGGGGGCTTTTCTGTGTCTGGCGGAGAGAGAGACTTGGATGAGAACCCCCGTTCGACAGATCGGCAGGCCGGAAAATGCTCCTGCATTTCCGGCACTCCCGCCATCCGTGGCGGTCGAACTGCCCGAATGAATCCCTCTCAGACTCTTGCGAGCTCCGCTTTAACTCTAAGCGAGCACATCAAGATTTGACGATCCAGCACCCAGCCCCCATAATTGTCGTTCTGCTGTGCGCCCGTAGCTCAGCTGGATAGAGCACCAGGCTACGAACTTGGTGGTCGGGAGTTCGAATCTCTCCGGGCGCGCCACTTACAGAATGGAAAAGACCAGAGAGCCCGGCTCACTGGTCTTTTTTTTGGGCCGCAATCACGAACACAGGCCGCCCACCTGCGATAGTCTGCACCGGAGTTCCCGAAGGAGCGGCCCGTGCCCGCCACTGCCCAACAGCGCCGTGAAATCGCCGCGCGACTGCTTCCGCTGCTCGACCTGACCAGCCTGGGCGAAAGCGATACGCCCGCACACATCGAATCCCTGTGCGCCTCGTCGCGAACACGCCACGGCCTGCCTGCGGCGCTGTGCGTCTATCCCGAACACGTCACCACGGTGCGTCGGGCCATGCACGGAACTGCCGCGAAAGTAGCTACCGTGGTCAACTTCCAGGACGGTGGCAGCTACGCCGCCCGCGCAGCGCGGGAGACGCGCCGCGCGTTGGCTGCCGGCGCCGATGAGATCGACCTGGTGCTGCCTTACGACGCGCTGCGTCGGGGCGAGCGAGCATTGGCCGAGGCGGTCGTCATTGCCTGTCGCGAAGCCTGCGGCAGCGCCTCGCTCAAACTGATCCTCGAAACCGGCGAACTGCAGACCCCGGAATTGATCCGGCTGGCCTGCGAGATCGGCCTGGCCGCGGGCGTCGATTTCCTGAAGACGTCCACGGGCAAGGTTGCGGTCAACGCCACGCCGCAAGCCGCCGCGTTGATGCTCGACGCCATCGCGCGCGACGGCGGACGCTGTGGATTCAAGGCCGCCGGCGGAATCCGCACGCTTGACGACGCAGCCATCTACCTCGGCCTGGCTGCGGAACGACTGGGCGAGGCGTGGATCACGCCCGCGCATTTCCGCATTGGCGCCAGTACCTTGTTCACCGAATTGACGGCGGCCCTGGACACGACTCGGTGACCGCGATGGATGCCCAGTCCGCAGCGACGCTGATCCGGGTCAAGCGCGACGGCGGCCGCCTCGACACCGGCCAGTTGCGTACCGTGGCGCGCGGCATCGCCAGTGGCGACTGGAGCGAAGGGCAGGTGGGCGCATTCGCGATGGCCCTGGCCTGGCGCGGCATGATGATCGATGAGTGCCGCGAATTCACCCTGGCCCTGCGCGACTCCGGCCAGGTGTTGCGGTGGAGAGACCTGCCCGGGCCGGTGCTGGACAAACATTCCACTGGCGGCGTGGGCGATTGCGTCAGCCTGTTGCTGGCGCCCGTGCTCGCCGCCTGCGGCGCCTATGTGCCGATGATTTCGGGGCGCGGCCTGGGCCACACCGGCGGCACGCTCGACAAGCTCGAGAGCCTGCCCGGATACAACGTCAATCCATCCGAGTCGCGCCTGCGCAAGACCGTGGCGGAAGTCGGCTGCGCCATCATCGGCCAGAGCGATGACCTGGTGCCGGCCGATCGCCGCCTCTACGGCGTGCGCGATGTGACAGCGACAGTGGACGTGCCGGACATGATGGTGGCGTCGATACTTTCCAAGAAGCTCGCCGGTGGCGCGCAGGCGATGGTGCTCGACATCAAGACCGGCAATGGCGCGCAGTTGACGGACATGGCGTCGGCACGCGCATTGGCCGATCGCATGTTGGCGGTAGCCGCGGGCAGCGGTTTGCACCTGCGCGTTGCCTTGACCGACATGGACGAGGTGCTGGGCCGGGACGCCGGCAATGCGCTTGAAGTGCGGGCAGTCCTGGACCTGTTGTGCGGCCGCGGCGGCTGCCATCGGCTTCGCGACCTGACGCTGGCGATGTCGGCTGAATTGCTTTGCCTCGGCGGCATCGCCACGACGACGGACGATGCCAGCGCGCGAGTGCGCCACGCACTGGACTCCGGCGCCGCCGCCGAACGCTTCGCGCGCATGGTGTCTGCCCTGGGCGGTCCCACGGACCTGCTGGAGCGGCCGGAAGCGTACTTGCGACGAACCGAGGTAAAGCGCGACGTGCTGGCGCCTGCCGATGGTTATGTCGCGGCGATCGATGTGAGGGCGCTGGGCAATGTGGTGGTCGAATTGGGCGGTGGACGCAAGCATCCCGCGCAGGCCATCGACCACGCTGTCGGCCTGTCCGACATTATCGGCCGGGGGTCACGCGTGCAGGCGGGCCAGGCGATGGCGACCATCCATGCCCGCGGCGAGGCAGAGACTTTGCTTGCGTGCGATGCGGTGCGGCGCGCGTTTGTGATCGCGGATGCTGCGCCGCCCGTCGCGCCGTTGCTGCAATGGCACCGGCCGGCGGAGAATGGCGCATGACTCGCGCAATCTGGCTGGTGCTTGACTCACTCGGACTCGGCGCCGCACCCGACGCTGCGGACTATGGCGACGCCGGCGCCGATACCTTCGGGCATATTGCTGCGGCCTGCGCCGCGGCGCCGCGCGGCGCCATGAAACTTCCCAACCTGTCGCGACTGGGTTTGCCGCAAGCGCACGCCGCCGCGAACGGCGCGCCCGCGCGTGGGTTTGAGGTGATGCCAACGCCGGAAGGCCTGTGGGGCTACGCAGTCGAACGCGCCTGTGGCAAGGACACGCCCTCGGGTCATTGGGAAACTGCCGGCGTGGTGTTGACGGAGCCGTTCGGCCTGTTCGAAAAGCCGGAAGGATCTTTTCCGGCCGACCTGCTCGATTCACTGGTCGAGCAAGGCGGTCTGCCAGGCGTGCTCGGCAACTGCCACGCCTCGGGCACGGAAATCCTGCAACGCCTCGGCGCGGAACACATGAAGACGGGCCGACCGATTGTGTACACGTCGGCCGATTCGGTGTTGCAGATTGCCGCGCACGAACAGACCTTCGGCCTCGAGCGCCTGTACCAGTTGTGCAAGCTGGCGCGCGGTTTGCTTGCGCCCTACAACATCGGGAGGGTGATCGCCCGGCCCTTCGTCGGCACGGTCGAATCGGGTTTCGTCCGTACCGGCAATCGCCACGACTATGCGTTGCCGCCGCCGGCGCCGACCCTGCTGGACGCGGTGGTCGCCGCAGGCGGCGAGGTTGTCGCCATCGGCAAGATCGCCGACATCTTCGCCAACCGTGGCGTCTCGCGCCACGTGCCCGCCCACGGTCACGACGCCTTGTTCGACGCCACGCTCGCGGCGATGGCGCAGGCCCGCAGCGGCAGCCTGGTCGCGACCAACTTCGTCGATTTCGACAGCGTGTACGGGCATCGCCGCGACCTGTTCGGTTACGCCGCCGCGCTCGAAGCGTTCGATGCACGACTGCCTGAACTCTTCGCGGCGCTGCGCGAAGGCGACCTGCTGGTGCTCAGCGCCGACCACGGTTGCGATCCGACCTGGCCTGGCAGCGACCACACCCGCGAATGTATTCCCGCGCTGGCATTCGGGCCGGGCTATGCGGCGCGCAACGTAGGCCGACGCAACAGTTTCGCCGACATCGGGCAGGGCATGGCCACGCACCTGGGCCTGCCGCCGCTGGCCGCCGGACGTTGCCTGCTGGATGCCGCCTGAGGAGATCTTCGTGAGCACGCCACACATCGACGCCGCCCCCGGCGACATTGCCGACACCGTGCTGTTTCCAGGCGATCCCTTGCGGGCGCGCCACATCGCCGCCGAATTCCTCTCCGACGCGGCCGAAGTAACCTCACGACGCAACATGCTCGGCTACACCGGCGTCTATCGCGGTATGCGCGTGTCGGTGATGGGCAGCGGCATGGGCATTCCTTCCTGCGCCATCTACGCGACCGAACTGGCGCGAGTGTACGGCGTGCGCCGCATCGTGCGGGTCGGCACCTGCGGCGGCATCGGCGACGTCGCGCTGGGCGACCTGCTGCTGGCGCAGTCGGCGTCCACCGATTCCAATTTCAACCGGCTTCAGTTCGGCGGCCATGACCTCGCCGCCTGCGCGGATTTCGGATTGTTGCGCAGGGTTGCGGACACGGCGGCAGGACAGGGCATCGGATTGCGGGTCGCCAACGTGTTCAGTTCCGATTGTTTCTACGGCGGCGACCCGCAACTGGTCGAGCGCCTCTCGCAACATCGCATCGCCGCGATAGACATGGAATCGGCCGGTCTGTATGGCCTTGCGATGCGCGAAGGCATCGCGGCGCTGTCCGTGCTCGCGGTCAGCGACCACCTGCAGCGCGGCGAGCACATGCCTGCGGAAGAGCGCGAATCGGGCCAGTCGCGGATGGTGTCGCTGGTGCTGGACAGCCTGTCGTCCGCCCCCGGGCAATCCCGCTAACAGCCGGTTCGAATCATCCTTCGCATGGCGAGCCTTTCCCGTTCGATATCGATCCCGTGTCCCGCCAGCCACACGGGATCGAACAGGGTCTGGTCGTAGCGCACCCCGCGGTCGCAAAGCAGGCTGACGATGCTACCGCCCGCCCCGCGTTCGCGCATGGCCGAGGCCAGGCGCAGGCAGGCCACCAGGTTGGTACCGGATGAGCCGCCGTATCGGTGGCCAAACAGGGCCTCGAGTTCCCAGGCTGCGGCGATGGATTGCGCATCGGGTACCTCGACCACCGCATCAACGACTTCGAACAGGAAACAGGACTCGACCCGGGGCCGTCCAATGCCCTCGATCAGCGTGGCCGTATCAGCCACCGCGGCCGTGTCGCGTCCCGCCCAGCCCCGGGCGAAGGCGCTGCCCTTGGGTTCGGCCACGCACAGTTGCGTGGACAACTGCCGGTATCGAAGGTAGCGGCCGATGGTGGCCGAGGTGCCGCCCGTGCCAACGCCGCAGACGATCCAGGCGGGCTCCGGGTCCGGCTCGCCAGCCATCTGCGACAGGATGGATTCGGCGATGTTGTTGTTGCCGCGCCAATCGGTGGCGCGCTCGGCCAATCCGAACTGGTCGAGGTGGCAGGCGCCCTGTTCGGCGTGCCACGCGGCGCGCGCATGTACCTGCGCCGGATCGTCCACCAGGTCGCATTTTCCGCCGAGGGCCTGCACGTCGCGGATCTTTCCGGGGGCCGTGCATGCCGGCATCACCGCGATGAATTCGATATCGAGCAGGCGCGCGAACCAGGCTTCGGAAATGGCCGTGCTTCCCGACGAGGCATCGACCACCGACTGGCCCGAACGCAGGCGGCCGTTGCACAGCGCGTACAGGAACAGGGATCGCGCCAGCCGGTGCTTGAGGCTTCCGGTGGGATGGGCGGCTTCGTCCTTGAAGTAGAAACCGATGCCGGGGAAGGCAGGCAGGTCAAGTCGCAGCAGGTGCGTGTCTGCGGAGCGCGCGGCCTCGCGCTTGAGCTTGCCGATCGCCTCGCGGACGAAGGCACGGTCAAGGTCGATTGGCGGCAGGGCGAAGGGCATGTCGGGCATAGGCCATGCTGGCCCGAACGGTGCGCGCAAACCCTGATCTCGATCAAGAGCGCCCCGGCCGCGTTTGCGCCGATGCGGTCAGGTCGAGGGATCGATTGCCATCAGCGCCGTCGTACGGCGCTGGAGGAAATCGAAGTAGCGGTCGATGTAGCTGATGCCGTTTTCATGGTCGATCAGGTAAGGATTCATCAGCGTGTGGCGCAGGATCAGCAGGCGGTCGTCGTGTTCGCCGCCCAGCGTTGCCGGGTCCAGGCCGAGCAGGGACAGGATCCGTGACATTTCCACCTCGCCGAGCGCTTCGGGACGAAGCGTGGTGACCGAGCCGAAAAACTCCTTCATCTGCACCGGATGGCTCGGGTCGCAGCGCAACTCGTCATGCAGCCGCCGCACGAAGGCATTGGCGCGCGACACATCGGTGTTGCCTGCAGGATTGAGCGCCAGGCAAACCAGGTTGCTGTCCGGCGCGAACGGGACGATGGCCCGCAACGATGCCGATACCGATTCGGCAAACCGCAACGCGCGCGCATGGAACGCTTCGGCGGAGACGATGGTATGAGCCTGCAGCTGACCAAAATTTGCGTGGTCCAGCGGCAGCACCTTGTGCGTGACGAAGGCGGCCGCGGCGGCGGCGCCGGGCTTGGAGCCCTCCGGGATGAACTGGCCGAGACTGCGATAGCGCGCCAGGTAGCCGGCGGCAGACGTGTCGTGGAAGACATAGTCGGCCTGCTCGGCGAGCAACGCCATGGCCCGATGGTCGCGACAGATGAAGGCGCCGGCGCCATAGGGCAGGTAGCCGAGCTTGTGCGGATCGACGGTGATCGAATCGGTCCGGCCCAGCGCACCGAAGGCGGCATGCACGCCGGCTGACGGGAACGATTCGAAGCCTTCCCGAACTTGCTCGACAGTCCGCAGGCTGCCATCGGGACTGCGGAACAGCGTGGCCAGGTAGCCACCCCAGGCGCCGTCCACGTGCACGCCGAAGCCCAGCCCATGGACCGCATGCCGGTCGCGCGCGTCCACCACCCGGTCGACCGGATCTATCGTGCCGTACTCGGTGGTGCCCAGCACCGCGACGGCGAGCAGCACCGGTTGCCGGTCTCGCAGGCATGCCGCCAGCGCTTCTTCCAGCGCGTCCACGTCGATGCGCATGTCGCGCTCGGGCAACAGCTGCAGTTGCGCGCGGCCCAAGCCGAGCAACTTCATGCCCTTGCTCCAGGAGTAATGGGCGGTGATCGGTGCGAGCACGATCGGCACCCGCAACTGCGGATGCGCTGCGAAGAAATCGACGAGGCCGAGTTGTTCGACCTGCCGGGCACGCACGCGCCTGTCCCATTGCCTGCGCTCCGCGACGGGTTGCGCCGCGAGCCACGCCTGCCAGCCGTCGAGCAGGGCGATGCCTGCCTGCGGCGTGAGATTGAAGGCGGCCCAATCGTCCGCCGGCAGGGCGAGGTCGGGCACGTTTGCCGCGCGCAGCGCCACCGGGAAGCACTTCAGCGCGAGCGCCAGCCGCAGCGCCTGGTAATTGGCCAGCGTTCCCCCTGAGGTCAGGTGGCCGAACGCGCAATCCGCGCGTGCCGGGTCGTGCGGGTAGCCGAGCATGCGCGCAAGCTGCAGGCCGACCTGCACCTCCATGTCCACCGTCACCGGTGCGACATCCTCGCTGACGTTGTTGGGGTTGTAGGGCAGGGTGAGGATTTGCGCGGCCAGCCCCGGAATCAGCAGGTCGGAAACCATGTGGCCCAGATAGCGCGGGCTGTGGAAGGGCACCGACTTCTTCAGTGCCGCAGACAGATGATGCAGTTCGCCACGCAGCCGCGCCTCGAAGGCCAGGTAGTCCGGATGCTGCGCGGCGCGGGTGGAAATCGCCGGTGGATCATCGGGGTGGAAGTTTCGCCGCCAGTAAACATGGTCGCGCAGGAATTCGACGACGAGCTTTTCGAGCATCGTGTCGTTTTCGCCATAAGGACCGAGGAAACAGGCGTCCAGCGCCTCGCGGCTGGCCTGGGGCGCGGGGCCGCCGTGCCCGGTGGCGGACGGCGGCATGGGATCGAGGTCAGGGGTTGGGGACATGCCCGGCAGCTTAGGCCGCGACGGCCCCGGCTCCCTTGATCGAGGTCAATGGGCGCAGCGAAGCCCGAAAAGGCTGTGTTAAACTTCGCAGATCGGGTTGCCGCCCGGGTCGCGGGCCAGCCCGTATCCCGGCTGTATCCGGTGTTTTCGGGGTATAGCGCAGCCTGGTAGCGCGCCTGCTTTGGGAGCAGGATGTCGAGAGTTCGAATCCCTCTACCCCGACCAGTTCAAGCGTTCCGGATGTCGTGGTCAGCGGTTTCGGTGCACAATTCCAGCCAGGGCGCCCGTAGCTCAACTGGATAGAGCATCGGACTTCTACTCCGTAGGTTGGGGGTTCGAGTCCCTCCGGGCGCGACAGTTTTGCTTCAAATGGTGGATGTAGCTCAGTCGGTTAGAGCATCGGATTGTGATTCCGAGGGTCGCGGGTTCGAATCCCGTCTTCCACCCCAGTCTCCGGATGCGGCATAATGCCGCGTCGGCTGCCGTACCGGCAGGAAAGGTTTTGGGCCGTTAGCTCAGTTGGTAGAGCAGTTGACTCTTAATCAATAGGTCGAAGGTTCGAATCCTTCACGGCCCACCAATCTTTCCTGATTAACCGGTACCCGCATGGCAATGCGAAAGTGGCGGAATTGGTAGACGCCCAGGATTTAGGTTCCTGTGGGGAAACCCGTGAGAGTTCGAGTCTCTCCTTTCGCACCATCCGTTGGCTGCGTGGGGCGAGCCGGATCCATGGGTTTTTTCTTTTTATGGCGCCACAGAAAGGCGCGAGGCTGGAGTACAAATGCAAGTTTCACTCGAGAACACCGCTTCCCTCGAACGCCGCCTGACGGTCAGCCTGCCTGCCGAACGCCTGAATGGCGTGGTCGGCCAGCGCCTGCAGGAAATCGCGCGCACCGCCAAGCTCAAGGGCTTCCGCCCGGGCCGCATTCCGCCCAAGGTCATCGAGCAGCGTTTCGGCTCGCAAGTGCGCGAAGAAGCGATGGGCGAGTTGATCCGCCAGAGTTTCGACGAGGCCGTGCGCCAGGAAAAACTGCAGCCGGCGGGCAACCCCGACATCCGCAATGAACCCAAGGGTGAAGACGGCGCCATCCGCTACGTCGCCACCTTCGAAGTCGTGCCCGACTTCGGCCCGATCGACGTCACCAAGCTCAGCTTCGACCGCGTGGTTGCGCACGTCGAGGATTCCGACATCGACGCGATGCTGGAAACCCTGCGCCAGCAGCGCCAGGCCTGGCATCCGGTCAGCCGCCCCGCACAGGCCGGCGACCTGGTCCGCGTGGAAACCTACGCCCGCCTCGCCAATGAACGCATCCCCGCCGAGGGCGCCGAACAAGGCGCCACGGTCATCGGTTCCAACGGCATGCTGCCCGAGCTCGAAGCGCAGCTCGTCGGCATGAGCGCCGGTGAAGAACGCGAAGTGGAAGTGACCTTCCCGGCCAACTGGCGCCTGCCGAACATGGCCGGCCAGACCGCCACGGTCGTGCTGAAGGCAGGCCAGGTGGCCGAGTCCTTCGTGCCGGAGATCGACGAAGCGTTCATCAAGAGCTTCGGCGTGCGCAGCGGCAAGCTCGAAGTCTTCCGCAAGGAAGTCCGGGCCAACCTCGAGCGCGAGCTCAAGGGCACCCTGATGAACCGCCTGCGCGCCGAAGTCGCGCAGAAGCTGGTTGCTGCCTACGCGCACGTCGAATTGCCGCCGCGCCTGGTTGAAGCCGAGGCCCGGTCCCTGGCGCTGAGCACGGCCGAAACCGCGCGCCAGCAGGGCCAGGCCAATGTCACCGAGTCTCCGGTCCCGTTCATGAATGCCGCGCGCCAGCGCGTGGCCGCCGGCCTGCTGGTTGGCGAGATCGCCCGCCAGAACCAGCTGTCGCTGGACCCGGCGCGCGTTCGCGAGACGATGCAGCTGATCGCCTCGACCTACGAAGATCCGGGCCAGGTCATTGAACTCTATCGCAACGACCCCAATCTGATGCGTAACCTGCAGAACAGGGTGATGGAAGAGCAGGTGATCGACTGGATCGCCGAGCGAGCCAACGCCACCGAGCAGTCGATGACTTTCGCCGACGTGATGCGCCCAGTAGCCTGAGCCTTGCGCGGCCAAACACGGAGAGTGGCATGCAAGATGTAAAGGGTCTGAACCTGGTGCCGATGGTGGTCGAACAGACCAGCCGTGGCGAACGCGCGTTCGACATCTATTCGCGCCTGCTCAAGGAACGCGTGATCTTCCTGGTCGGCGGCGTGGACGACTATGTCGCCAACGTCATCGTCGCCCAGCTGCTGTTCCTGGAGGCCGACAATCCCGAGAAGGACATCAGCCTCTACATCAACTCGCCCGGTGGCATCGTCACCGCGGGCCTGGCCATCTACGACACCATGCGATTCATCAAGCCCGACGTCAGCACCATCTGCGTCGGCCAGGCGGCAAGCATGGGTTCGTTCCTGCTGGCGGCCGGCGCCAAGGGCAAGCGCTACATCCTTCCCAACTCCCGCGTCATGA
>JAPLSI010000240.1 GCA_026398715.1 Gammaproteobacteria bacterium | reverse complement strand
GATCGGCGGCGGCTCGGTGCGTATCCATCGCTCCGACATGCAGAGCACGGTGTTCGACCTGCTGGGCATCAGCCGTGACGAGGCGCAGGCCAAGTTCGGCTTCCTGCTCGAAGCCCTGCGCTACGGCGCGCCGCCGCACGGCGGCATCGCCTTCGGCATCGACCGCATCGCGGCCCTGATGGCCGGCACCGATTCGATCCGCGACGTGATCGCGTTCCCGAAGACGGCATCGGCGCAATGCCTGCTGACCTCGGCGCCGTCGGCCGTGCCGGACAAGCAGCTGGCCGAGTTGCACGTGAAGGTTCGCGACCCGGGCTGATCGGCAATGGCCGCCGCGGTCATCCTGCTGCACGGATTGATGATGCGCCGGCCGGCGCTGGTGCCGATGGCGCTGCGCTTGCGCAAGCGCGGGTTTGCGCCCGAGCTGTTCGCCTATTCCACGCTGTGGCGCGATCCCGAAGAAGCCATCGTGCACCTGGGCAATCGCCTGCGCGCGCATGGCGACCAGCCCGTGCACCTGCTGGCCCATAGCCTGGGCGGGCTGATCGCGCTGGAGGCGCTGAAGCGCAATCCCGGCCTGCCGACAGCGCGCATCGTCTGCCTGGGATCGCCGATCGCCGGCAGCGCCGCGGCGCGCGGACTGGTCGAGCACGGCGCCGGCTTTGCCTCCGGCCGCAGCGGCGCGCTGCTGCGGGCCGGCATCGGGCAACTGCCTCCGGACCGCCACGTGGGAATGATCGCAGGCAGCCGGTCCATGGGGCTGGGGCGGTTCTTTGGCCGGTTCAACGAAGACAACGACGGCACGGTGGCCGTGGGCGAAACCCGGCTGCCCGGCCTGGAGGCGCACGTGGTCATCCGGTCCAGCCATTCGGGCCTGATCGTGTCGGCCGAGGCGGCGGAGCTGGCGGGCCGCTACCTGGCGACGGGTAGCTTCGAGCCGGCCCGGCTATAATTGCGATACGACACAAGGCGGGTGATGCATGGGCAGGTTGATGAAGATCGCCGGGCACAAGGGCGCGCAGGACGCCAAGCGCGGCAAGGTGTTTACCAAGGTGATCCGCGAAATTTCAGTGGCCGCGCGCGCCGGCGGGCCCGACCCGAAGGCTAACCCGCGATTGCGGCTGGCGATGGACAAGGCGCTGGGCGTGAACATGTCGCGCGACGTGATCGACCGCGCCGTGAAGAAAGCCACCGGCGGCCTGGAAGGCGTGGACTACGAAGAAATCCGCTACGAGGGCTACGCCCCCGGCGGCATCGCCGTCATCGTCGAATGCATGACCGAGAACAAGGTGCGCACCGTGGCCGACGTGCGCCATGCCTTCAGCAAGCACGGTGGCAACCTGGGTACCGACGGGTCGGTGGCCTTCATGTTCAAGAAGGTGGGCGTGCTGAGCTTTCCGGCGGACGCCAATGAAGACGCCATCACCGAAGCCGCCATCGACGCCGGCGCCGACGACATCGTTGTGTATCCCGAAGACGGCGCGATCGACGTGATCACTTCGCCGGACCAGTTCCAGGCGGTGAAGGACGCGATGGAGAAGGGCGGTTTCATTCCGGAGAATTCCGGGGTGACGATGCGCGCCGAGAACGATATTGCCGTGACCGGCGAAACCGCCGAACACGTGGTGAAGATGCTCGACATGCTCGAGGACCTGGACGACGTGCAGAACGTGTACCACAACGCCGAGTTGCCGCAGGAAGCGTATCAGTGATGTTCGCGGATCGCGGCTGAAGCCGCTCCTACAATGACTCGAATCCTCGGGATCGATCCTGGGTCGCAGCGCACGGGCGTGGGCATCATCGATTGCGATGCCGGCGGCCGGGTGACGCACGTCTTCCATGCGCCGCTGAAGTTGCTCGATGCCGAGAGTTTCCCGCTGCGGCTGAAGCTGCTGCTGGACGGGTTGGGTGAGATCATCGAAAAATACCAGCCGGAAGAAGTGGCGATCGAGAAGGTCTTCATGGCGCGCAATCCCGATTCGGCCTTGAAGCTGGGCCAGGCCCGCGGCGCGGCCATGTGCGCGGCGGTGATGCGCGACCTGCCGGTGCACGAATACGCCGCCAAGGAGATCAAGCTGGCGGTGGTGGGCAAGGGCGGCGCCGACAAGGTGCAGGTCCAGCATATGATCGGCGTCATGTTGAACCTGCACGGCAAGATCCAGGCCGACGCCGCCGATGCCCTGGCGGTCGCGATCACCCACGCGCATGTGCGCGCCACGGCAAAGCGCATGGGCGTGTCCGCCCGCGAAGTCTGGAGCCGCAAATGATCGGTCGCCTGAAAGGCATCCTGGTACACAAGCAGCCGCCCTGGCTGATGATCGATGTCGGCGGCGTGGGCTATGAACTGGAAGCGCCCATGTCCACCTTCTACGACCTGCCTGAAGTGGGACGCGAAGTCACCTTGTTCACCCATCATGCGGTGAAGGAAGACTCGGTTGCGCTGTATGGCTTCATGCGCGAGATCGAGCGGCGCTTGTTCCGCGACGTGCAGAAAGTGACGGGCATCGGCGCGAAGATCGCGCTGGCCATCCTGTCCGGCGCCAGCGTCGATGATTTTGCGCGCCTGGTGCAGACCGGCGACGTGGTTGCGCTGACGCGCATCCCCGGCATCGGCAAGAAGACGGCCGAGCGCATCGTGGTCGAGTTGCGCGATCGCGCCGCTGACTTCACCGGCGGCCCGGCCAGCATCGTCGGCAGGGGCGTGCCCAACGACCCGGTGGCCGAAGCAAGCGTCGCCCTGCAACAACTGGGCTACAAGCCCGCTGAAATTACCAAGATGCTGAAAGAAGGTGCCGCCGGCGACAGTGCCGAAGACATCATCCGGAAAGCGCTAAAATCCATGCTCCGCAACGGCTGACGCCGGCAGGAAGCCGCACCCATGTCACAACAAGCTCAGGGAACGACGCCTCCCAAATCATGGCCGCTGGTGCTCGGCGCCATCGGCGTGGTGTTCGGCGACATCGGCACCAGTCCGCTGTACACGCTGAAGGAAGCCTTCGGCGAGAAGTACGGCTTGCAGCCCGATCCGGCCAACGTGCTTGGCATCCTGTCGCTGGTGTTCTGGGCGATGATGCTGGTTGTTACGCTGAAGTACGTGATGGTGATCCTGCGCGCCGACAACCGCGGCGAAGGCGGCATACTGGCGCTGATGGCGGTGGTGCAGCGCAGCCTGCCGATCGCCTCGCCACTGACTTACGGCATCGGCCTGCTGGGCATCTTCGGCACGGCGCTGTTTTTCGGCGACAGCGTGATTACACCGGCCATCTCGGTGCTGTCGGCCGTTGAAGGACTGAAGGTGGCCGCGCCCGGGCTGGACAACTACATCGTGCCGATCACGCTGGGCGTGCTGCTGGTGTTGTTCGCTTTCCAGCGTCACGGTACCGACCGCGTCGGCAAGATCTTCGGGCCCGTGATGCTGATCTGGTTCATCACCCTGGCGCTGTTGGGCGGCGCGCAGGTGCTGCGCAATCCCGAAGTGTTGTCCGCGGTCAACCCCATCTATGCCATCCAGTTCTTCATCCACCACGGCGTGCATGCCTGGCTGGCCTTGGGCGCGGTGGTGCTGGCGGTGACCGGCGGCGAAGCCCTGTACGCGGACATGGGCCACTTCGGCCGCATTCCCATAAAGAAGGCCTGGATATTCGTCGCCTTGCCGGCCTTGCTGCTGAATTATTTCGGCCAGGGCGCAGTGGTGCTGGAGAACCCCGAGTCCGCACACAATCCCTTCTACTCGCTGGTGCCGACCTGGGGCCTGTTCCCCATGATCGGGCTGGCCACGCTGGCGACCGTCATCGCCTCGCAGGCGGTGATCTCGGGTGCGTTTTCGCTGGCCCGGCAGGCCATTTCGTTGGGCTACCTGCCGCGCCTGGTGCTGGTGCATACCTCAGCCGAAACGATCGGGCAGGTGTACCTGCCCTGGGTAAACCGGATCCTGCTGGTGCTGGTGATGATCCTGGTCGTGACCTTCCAGACCTCGAGCAACCTGGCGTCGGCCTATGGCGTGTCTGTGACTGGCAGCATGCTGATCGACACCATCCTGTTGATCATCCTGGCGTCGCAGAAGTGGCGGGTGTCGCCGCGCATCATCTGGCCGATGGCGATCCTGTTCCTGACGGTGGACATCGCGCTGCTGTCCGCCAATGCAGTGAAGTTCCTGGAAGGTGCCTGGTTCCCGGTGGCCCTGGGCATCCTGGCCTTCACCGTGATGCGCACCTGGCGGCATGGCCGCGACCTGGTGCGCGAGCATGTCAATCGCGACAGCCTGCGGATCGAGCACTTCGTCGAATCGATCATGGTGGATCCGCCGGCGCGGGTATCGGGCACGGCGGTGTTCATGACCCCGTCCAACGAATACATGCCGCCCGCGCTGCTGCATAACCTCAAGCACAACAAGGTGCTGCACGAGCGAAACGTATTGCTCAGCGTGGAAACCTTGAACGTGCCGCGCGCCGACGAGGGCGAGCGCATCGCCTACAGCGACCTGGGCCGTGGATTCCAGCGGCTCAGCCTGCGTTTTGGCTACATGGAGAACCCCGACGTGCCGGCGGCGCTCAAGAACTGGAAGATTCCGGGGCCGGCCTTCGATGCGATGGACACGACCTTCTTCGCCAGCCGCGAGTCGTTGACGGCGATTGCCGGCGAGGGCATGGCCCTGTGGCGGGACAAACTCTTCCTGATCATGTCGCGCAATGCCACGCCGGCCACGGAGTTCTTCTCCATCCCGGGCAATCGGCTGGTGGAACTGGGCACCCAGGTAACTATCTGAGCGCAACGATCTAAGCGCAGCGATCTAAGCCATAATGGCCCCCATGGAAGAAACACGCGTCCTGGCCAGTTCCGTTACCCGCGAAGACGAGGCGGTCGAGGCCAGCATCCGGCCCAAGCGGCTGGATGAATACCTGGGCCAGGAAACCGTCCGCGAGCAGCTGAAGATCTACATCGAGGCGGCTCGCCGCCGCAACGAAGCGCTGGACCACGTGCTGATCTTCGGCCCGCCCGGCCTGGGCAAGACCACGCTGGCCCACGTGATAGCCCACGAGATGGGCGTAAACCTTCGCCAGACCTCGGGCCCGGTGATCGAACGCGCCGGCGACCTGGCCGCCTTGCTGACCAACCTGCAGCCGCACGACGTGCTCTTCATCGACGAGATCCATCGCCTGTCGCCGGTGGTGGAAGAAGTGCTGTACCCGGCGATGGAAGATTTCCAGATCGACATCATGATCTGCGAAGGCCCGGCTGCCCGGTCGATCAAGCTGGACCTGCCGCCCTTTACCCTGGTTGGCGCCACTACCCGCGCCGGCCTGCTCACCGGTCCCCTGCGCGACCGGTTCGGCATCGTGCAGCGCCTGCAGTTCTATTCACCGGAAGAACTGACCCGCATCGTGCGCCGGTCGGCCTCCATCCTGGACATTGCCTGCGCGCCCGAAGGCGCCGGGGAAATCGCCACGCGCTCGCGCGGCACGCCGCGAATCGCCAACCGCCTGCTGCGCCGCGCCCGGGACTACGCCCAGGTCCGCGCCGGGGGGCACATCACCAAAGAAGTCGCCGACGCGGCAATGCTGATGCTGCAGGTGGACGCGCAGGGCTTCGACGAGGTCGATCGCAACCTGTTGCGGATGATCATCAACAATTTCGAAGGCGGCCCGGTGGGCGTGGAATCGCTCGCCGCGGCCCTCAGCGAAGAGCGCGGCACCCTGGAAGACGTGATCGAGCCCTACCTGATCCAGCAGGGTTACATCGTGCGCAGCGCGCGCGGCCGCATGGCCACCAACAAGGCCTACACCCACCTGGGCCTGCAGCCGCCGCGTCGGCCGGATCTGTTCGAATGACGAGCGAACCGGCTTCCGCCGCGCCGTTCAGCTTTCCGATAAGGATCTACTGGGAAGATACCGATGCCGGGGGCGTGGTCTACCACGCGCGATACCTGCATTTCCTCGAGCGCGGCCGTACCGAATGGGTGCGCGCGCTGGGAATCCACCAGCAATCGCTGCGCGACGGCGAGGACCTGGTGCTGGCGGTGCGCGACATGAACATCGAATTCCTGAAACCGGCGCGACTGGATGATTTGCTGCAGGTGACCGTAGTGCTAACGATGCGTCGATCGGCCAGTTTCACCGTCGCGCAGGAACTCTTCCGCGACAATGATTGTCTTCTGCGTGCGCAGATGCGCATCGCCTGCCTGCGTGCTTCCACCTTCAAGCCGCGTCCCCTGCCCAAGTGGATGCTGGCCGACCCCATTCCCGGAGAACCCAACCGATGATCGATGCCCTGATGATGCTGGCAGCCACCGCCGCCACCGCAGCACCACCGGAAGTCGCCGTGCAGGCCGTGGCAGTTGGCGAGGGCGGGCTCGATTACCTCGACCTGATCCTGCACGCGAGCTGGCCGGTGCTGGTGGTAATGATCCTGCTGCTGGTCGCCTCGGTGATGAGCTGGTTCGTGATCTTCAGGAAGACCAGCGTGTTCAACCAGGCCAATCGCGAGGCCGAGGAATTCGAAGGCCGGTTCTGGTCGGGCGCGGAACTGAATGCGCTGTACCGCACCTCGACCGAGCGCAATCGCGTGGTTACCGGGCTCGAAGCCATCTTCGAGGCGGGCTTCCGCGAGTTCACCCGGCTGCGCCAGCAGCACCGCACCATTGATACGCGCAGCCAGCTGGAAGGCGCGCAACGCGCCATGCGCGCGACCCTGGCGCGCGAGATCGACCGCCTGGAACACAACCTGGAATTGCTCGCCAACGTCGGCTCTACCGCGCCCTACGTGGGATTGGTGGGCACGGTGTTCGGCATCATGATTTCCTTCCACGGCCTGGCCAACAACAAGCAGGCGACCATCGCCACGGTCGCGCCAGGTATTTCGGAAGCGCTGATCGCCACCGCCATGGGCCTTTTTGCGGCCATTCCCGCGGTGTGGGCCTACAACCGCTTCGCGACGCGGGTCGAGCGCCTGTCGGTGCGTTATGAAAGTTTCGCGGAGGAATTTTCCTCGATCCTGCAAAGGCAATCGCACACGGATGAGCAGGGTTAACCCCATTCGCCGCTTGCGACCGTTGAGGAACCTGCCATGACCACCTCCGCCTTTTCCCGCCGACTGCGTACCCGAAAGCTGAAATCGGAAATCAACGTCGTGCCCTACATCGACGGGATGCTGGTGCTGCTGATCATCTTCATGATCACGGCGCCGCTGTTGAACCTGGGAGTGGACATCGACATGCCCGATTCGCAGGCGCGCGGCATCACCAGCCAGAAGGACCCGGTGATCGTCAGCGTGGATTCGCTGGGCGGCTACGGGCTGAAATTGCCCGACGCCAACCTTAAAAAGGTCAGCCTGGCCGACTTGAATGCGGAAATGCGCTCGCTGGTGGCGACCAATCCCAACATTGCCGTGTTCGTGGCCGGCGACAAGAAGACCAGCTACCAGCAGGTGTACGACGTGATGACCTTGCTGCAGGCCGCGGGCGTGGAAAAAATGAGCCTGATGAGCAAGCCGCCCGAGGCGCAGTCGCGCTGACCGCATGGAGTCGACGGCCGACCAGCTTCGGGCATTCGGAATGTCGGTGCTCTTCCATGCGGCCCTGGTCGGGCTGTTCTGGCTGGGTGCGCACTTCATGATGACGGTGCCGGACGAGTCGGCAGTCGGCGAGCCGATCGAAGCCACATTGCAGGCATCGGCGGCCGATCTTGCGCGGGTGAGGGCGGCCATCGCCGCTTCGGAAAGGACGCCGGTCGAGCCTGAGCCCGAACCCGAGCCCGTTGCGGCCAAGCCCCAGCCGCTACCCGAACCCGTTCCGCAGACCAGCGATGTTCCCTTGCAACCGGCCCCGCAGGCGCCGCAGGACCAGCCCGATACCGTGGACCAGGAACGCATCTCGCGCGTCGCAGCCGAACAGGCCAGCCGACTGGAACGCGAGCAGGAAGAACGCGTGCGCCAGGAACAGGTGGACCTGACCGAGGACATCCTTCGGCAGCAAGTGGCCGAAAGGCGCCAGCGGATGCGTGAGCAGCTTCTGGAAATCCAGCGCGAGCGCGAGGAAGCCGCCAAGCGCACCAAGCGCGAGGAACAGCGCCTGCAGCAGCTGGCCGACCTGAGCGCCGACGCGGCAGCGCCCCCCCGTGCACCGGCCCGGCCGGCGGCTGACACAGGCAGCGGCGGCAAGGACAAGGGCCTGCTGGCGATCTACATGGCTGCCATGCTGCAGACGGCTGACCAGAACTGGAACCACATCGGCGCGCCCGAGCTCACCAATTGCAAAGTCCGCTTCAGGCAATTGCGTGGCGGCGAGATCATCAATGTCGAGTTCATCAGTTGTCCGTACGATGAACAGGGACGTGAATTCGTCGACCGTGCGCTGCGCAAGATGCCGATGCCCTATGCCGGCTTCGAAACGGTGTTCGAGCCCGTCGTCGTACTGACATTTTGTTATCCCAGAGAGGAATGCACCCGATGAAACGACTGTTATTGATGGTGCTGATGATGCTTTCCGCGTCCGGCCTGCAAGCCCAGGGCCTGGACATCGGCCTGGTGTCCGGCAACGAGGCGTCCTTGCCCATCGCGGTCGTCCCGATGCCCTACCAGGGCCGCAACGTCGCCCCGGGCACGGATGTGTCCGAGGTGATCCGCAACGACCTGAATCGCTCGGGCCAGTTCCGCTCGCTGCCCGTGGCCAACATGCCGCCGGCGCGACCGACCCGCGGCAGCGAAATCGACTTCGACGCCTGGCGCCTGCGCAAGCAGGACTTCATCGTGGTGGGGCGAATTGTCGATACGGCGGACGGCGGCTATCAAGTCGAATACGACCTGTATGACGTGGCCAAGCGCTCGCGACTGCTGGGCCTGCCGATTCCCGGCCGCGAAAAAAGCATGCGCGAAGTCGGCCACCAGATCGCCGACGAGATCTACGAAAAGATCCTGGGCGTGCGCGGTGCCTTTTGGACCCGCGTTGCCTACGTAACGGCCACGGGCCTCGGCCCGGGCACGCGCTACATGCTGAAGGTCGCCGATTCCGATGGCATGAACGAGCAGGTTATCGTGCGCTCGCCCGAGCCGCTGCTGTCGCCGGCCTGGAGCCCGGACGGCCGCAAGCTGGCCTACGTGAGCTTCGAGCGCGGCAACTCCACCATCTACGTGCAGGACCTGAACACCGGCGGCCGCGAAGTCGTGGCCAGCTTCAAGGGCATCAACGGTGCGCCGTCGTTCTCGCCGGACGGTCGCCGCCTGGCGATGACCCTGTCGAAGGGCGGCAACCCGGAAATCTACGTGATGGACCTGGCCAGCAAGTCGCTGACCCAGGTCACCCGCCACTACGGTATCGATACCGAGGCCACCTGGCTGCCTGACGGCCGCACGCTGCTGTTCACGTCCGACCGCGCCGGCAAGCCGCAGGTCTATTCGGTGGCCGCCACCGGCGGCGAGCCGAGCCGCATCAGCTTCCAGGGCGAATCCAATGCCCGAGCCACCGTCTCATTCGACGGCAAGAAGATCGGCATGGCACAGGGCTCGGGCAACATCTACCGGATCGCCATCCTGGACAAGAGCTTCGGCGGCGGTGCCCGCTGGCTGACGCTTTCGCCGGGAAATCTCGACGAATCGCCGAGTTTCGCCCCCAATGCCAGCATGTTGCTGTATGCCACCAAGGAAGGCCGACGCGGCGTGTTGTATGCTGT
>JAPLSI010000108.1 GCA_026398715.1 Gammaproteobacteria bacterium | reverse complement strand
AAGCTGAAGGCGCTCAAGCGACTGGGCGACCCGTACACCGATGCCGATATCGCCGGCGCGCGTGACGCGGTGGCCGGCAAGACCGAACTCGACGCCTTGGTGGCCTACCTGCAGGGCCTTGGCAAGCACGCGCCTCGGGGAGGCTGAGATGATTTCAGGATTGATTACCGTTGCCCTGCTGGTGCTGTTCCTAGGTGCCTGGATCTGGGCCTGGAGCCCTCGCCGCAAGGCCGAGTTCGACGCGGCGGCGCGTTTGCCGCTCGACGAAAATTCCCAAGAACCCGCAGCGAAGGAGACCCAGCCATGAGTGCGGGTTGGTCGTGGTTTGTCATTGCCCTGGTCGTCTCGAATATCGTCGGATGCGTGTGGCTGATCTGGTGGACCGGAAAACGCAGTCCGGGCGACCCGGCGCCTACGCAGACCAGCCATATCTGGGACGGCGACATCACCGAATACAACCAGCCGATGCCGCGCTGGTGGATCAACCTGTTCTACATCACGATCGTGTTCGGCATCGCCTACCTGATCTATTACCCGGGAATGGGCTCCTTCAAGGGCACGTCGGGCTGGACATCGGCCGGCGAACACGCCGAAGACAAGAAGGTCCGTGACGCGAAGGTCGAACAGACGCTCAGCCCCTTCGCCGGCCAGGACATCCAGGTCCTGGCGGGCAACCCGGCCGCACTGAAGCTCGGACGTTCGATCTTCGGCAATGCCTGTGCAACCTGCCACGGCTCGTCGGGCCATGGTGCTGTCGGTTTCCCGGATCTGAGTGACAACATCTGGCACTGGGGCGGGTCACCGGACCAGGTCCTGCAAACCATCCTGAACGGTCGCGAGGGCGTGATGCCTGCATGGGGAACGGTCCTGACCGGCATGGGTGGCGAGAATGCGCAGGACTACGTGATTGCCTACGTGCGCAGCCTCGCCAAACCCGAGGCAGAACGGACCGGCGACTTCGTGGCAACGCGCGGCAAGGCACTGTACGAAGGCGTGTGCGTGGCTTGTCACGGCGTCGAAGGCAAGGGCAATCCTGCGCTGGGCGCGCCCGACCTGACCGATGCCTACTGGCTGTATGGCGATTCAAACGATAGTCTTTACAAGACCTTGAATGAAGGACGCCATGGCGTGATGCCCGCGCACCGCGAGTTGCTGGGTGAAACCCGGGTCCGGCTGGTCGCGGCCTACGCCTGGTCGCTGTCGCAACCGAAGTCGAAAGACCATGGCGATGACGATGACGGAGCGGACGACGAGAAGTGACTGACTTCACCGAGCCGCGCTTCGACCATCCGCCGCGCTCGATCGCGCAGCGGCTGGGGGCCATCGCCTGGCCGAGTTTCTTTGCCGCTGGCGTGTCGACGATGGTGTTCTTCGCCTTCGTCGATCCGTTGGCGTTGCGCGACATCACCTGGCCCGCGCTGAAGCTGTCTCGCGAACTGGGCTACACGATCGGCTTCTTCATGTTCTGGCTGGCGACTGCCAGCTCAAGCCTGTTCACCTGGATCCTGTTGCGACCGGCGGCCCGCTTCAACAAGCCGCTTCCGCCGGAGCGCTGACAACATGGCCAGGAAAATCCCGGTAGAGCTGCTCGACGAAAGCGGCAACAGCCTCTATGCCAGCGAACGGAAGATCTACCCTCGCGACATTTCTGGACGGTTCCAGTCCCTGCGCCATGCCGCCGTGGTGGTGTTGCTTGGCATGTTCTACGCCTTTCCGTGGTTGCGCTGGGATGGACGGCAGGCCGTGCTGTTCGACCTGCCTGCGCGAAAGTTCTACATCTTCGGGCTGAATTTCTGGCCGCAGGATTTCGTGTTCCTGGCGATGTTGCTGATCATCGCGGGCATGGCCTTGTTCTTTTTCACCACGCTTGCGGGCCGGATCTGGTGCGGCTATGCCTGTCGGCTATGCCTGTCCGCAGACGGTCTGGACGGAAGTGTTCCTGTGGATGGAGCGATGGACCGAGGGCGACCGTGGCCGCCGGATGAAGCTCGATGCCGGGCCCTGGAACCGCGAAAAGATCCTGCGCAAGGGCTCGAAGCATTTCCTGTGGCTGGTGTTCGCGTTGTGGACGGGTTTCACCTTCGTCGGCTTCTTCTCCCCGATCACGCAGCTCGCGGCTCGTTCGCCGCTTGAGTGGGGTGGCTGGGAGCAGTTCTGGGTGTTGTTCTATGCATTGGCCACCTGGGGCAATGCCGGTTTCCTTCGTGAGCAAGTCTGCAAGTACATGTGCCCGTATGCGCGATTCCAGAGCGCGATGTTTGACCGGAACACGTTGATCATCGCCTACGACGCGATGCGCGGCGAACCGCGGGGACCACGCAAACGCGGATTGGGCAGTGTGCTCGAGCGCGGACGCGGCCTGCTCGACCAGGCGCTCGCCTACGACTATGTGTTCCGCGCCGCGCATCATCCGAGCGCCGCAGACGCCGCGGTGCACGCACGAGGCGGAACATCGTTTGCCGATCCCGGCCTGAAGGCCGAGCCCCTGCCCTTGTTCGAAACCCAGGAACTGGGCGACTGCATCGATTGCACCATCTGCGTGCAGGTCTGCCCGACCGGCATTGATATCCGCAACGGACTGCAATACGAGTGCATCGCCTGCGGCGCCTGCATCGATGCCTGCGACGAAGTGATGGACAAGATGGGCTATCCACGCGGCCTGATCCGCAACTCGACGCAGAACGCGATTGACGGCAAGCCGACCCGGATCATCCGACCGCGGATCGTCATCTATGGTTTGCTGCTGCTGGCGCTCTGCATCGGCTGGGCGTGGGGGGTCACCCATCGCAGCCCGATGATCGCCGAGGTGCTGCGCGACCGGAATGCGCTCTACCAGGTTGTCGCCGATGGTCGCGTGGAAAACAGCTACACGCTGAAGATCATCAACAAGACGGTCGAACCCATGAGCTACCGTATCCGGGTTGTCGCCGGCGCCGGCATCGAACTCGTCGGCGGCAAACGCACCGTACCCGCAGCTGCGGAAGAAGTACTGGACGTGCCACTGACTCTCTCGGCGCCGGCAACCACGCATGGAATCCAGTCGGTGCGCTTCGAGATCGAAGCCACCGACGGCAGCGCCAGCAAGTCCGTGGACTCCAATTTCTTCGGGCCGACGCAATGACCAGCCGACCCGCGCATCGCGAACCGATGGTATGGCTGATCTGGGGCCTGCCCGCCGCCTCCGTGGTTGCGGGGGTGTTGCTGGTGGTTACCGCCGTGCGCAGCGGCGGCGCCGACGAGGTCACTGACAAGGTGCAGCGACGCGCGCAAATCCAGGTGAGCGAACTGGGTCCGGACCAGCGTGCCAGCGCGATGAAACTTGCCGTCATCCTGCGTATCGGCGCCGATTCGATCGAGGTGCTTCCGGTGAGCGGCGACGTGCCACGCACCCAGGCGCTGGTGCTGGACCTCAGTCATCCGACTGATTCGAGTCGCGACCAGCGACTGGTATTGCAGCCGTCTGGACAGGGTTGGAGCGTTCCGGCAAAAGTCGGGATCGACCACGACTGGATTGCACGACTGGGCCCCACCGACGGCGCATGGCGCGTGCTGGGTCGCGTGCAGACCGGTGGCTACGCCGTCCGGCTGGGTTCGGCGCTGGACGTGAACTGAGCCAATGGACGCCCCCGCGCGAGCGGCCTGTTTCCATTGTGGCGAACCGGTTGCAGACAATCCCGTCATCCGACTGCTTGCACGAGTCGAGCAAGCCTTCTGCTGCGAGGGTTGCGCCGCCGCCGCCGACTGGATCGCGAACGCGGACCTCGGCGACTACTACAGGCTGCGCAGCGCATCGGGAACGCGCGTGGACGCCGACGCCACTGATTTCTCGGCCTGGGACCGCGATACTTTCCTGGCCGCACAAACACGAAGCATCGATTCCGACCGCGAAATAACGGTACTGACGCAAGGCATGCGCTGCGCTGCCTGCGCGTGGCTGATAGATCGCGCGCTTCGTTCCGAAACCGGCGTCACCGACGCCACCGCCAACGCAATCACAGGC
Source organism: Gammaproteobacteria bacterium (assembly GCA_026398715.1). Next base: position 20,719 of record JAPLSI010000108.1, on the reverse strand, counting down.
CGCGTGCAGGTACGCTGGGATCCCTCGGTCGTGAAGCTGTCGTCGCTGATGGGCCGGATGTCGCGCCTGGGATATCGGCCTTGGCTGTCTTCCGGCGAGGGGCGCGAACAAGCGCTCCGGGTCGAACGACGCACGGGGCTGATGCGGTTGGGCGTGGCAGGCCTGGGTGCGATGCAGGCAATGATGTTTGCCGAAGCCCTCTACTTCGATTCCAACGGCGACATGGCGATAGCCACCCGCGATTTCTTCCGCTGGGTAACGTTTCTCGTCGCTACGCCCGTCGTGTTCTATTCGGGCTGGCCGTTCCTGGCGGGAATGGCCCGCGAGTGGCGTGGCCGCCGGATCGGCATGGACACACTGGTCGCCGGTTCCACCCTGCTCGCCTACGGTGCCAGCCTGGTGGAGACCATTCGCGGCGGCCCCCAGGTCTGGTACGACGCGGCGGTCATGTTCGTGCTGTTGCTGTTGTTCGCACGGATGCTGGAACTTCGGGCCCGACGATTGGCCAGCGCCCGTGTCGATGCGCTGGCTCGCGCACGCCCTGTGCTCGCTACGCGCGAAATGGCCGCCGGTGCGCGCGAAGAGGTGTCGATCGAGGAACTGCGCGTCGGCGATGTGGTGCGGGTCGCACCGGGTGAAAATGTCCCCGCGGATGCCCGGGTACTGGACCATGAGGGACGATTCGACGAGGCGTTGCTGACCGGCGAGTCCACGCCCATGCTGCGCAACGTGGGCGATATGGTCTGCGTCGGCCAGGCCGTGCGGCTTTCCGTGGAGCGCACTGGAAGCGACACGCGCGTGTCGGAAATGACTCGCCTGGTTGAACGGGCGCAAGCGGGGCGGCCTGCCCTGGCGCAGACTGCCGACCGCATCGCCAGCGTCTTTGCCATCGCATTGATCGTCTGCGCGGCGCTCGTGTTCGCCTGGTGGCATGCGCACGATCCATCCCGCGCGCTGGAAGTGACCCTCGCCGTGCTGGTCATCAGCTGCCCCTGTGCCTTGTCGCTGGCCATCCCCGCCGCGCTGACGGCCGCACACGGCCGTCTTGCTTCGACCGGCATCCTGGCCCTGTCGCCCGATGCGCTGTCGACCCTTGCGCGCGTGGATTGCGTATTGTTCGACAAGACCGGAACACTCACGCTTCCACGACGATCGATCTCGACCATGGATGTCTGCACCATGGAAGATCCGGCGCGCCTCCTGGAAATTGCGGCTGCCCTGGAGCGCGACAGCAAGCACCCCATCGCCACTGCCTTCCAGGATGCCAAGGTACTGCTGCCGGTCTTGTTCCGGCGCGAAGTCCCAGGCAATGGCATCGAAGGAACCATTGGTGATCGACAGTGGCGGATCGGACGACCGGGATTCGCCGCAGGCAGCGCTGACGATGGGCGTATCTGGCTGGGCGACGGTCGCACCGGCCATGCCAGTTTCGAACTCGTCGAGGACATTCGCGCGGATGCAGGTGAAGCCATCCAGAGACTGCGCCAACTGGGAGTGTCGGTGGCCATCTGCAGCGGGGATTCGGAATCCGCCGTGCGCAGCATTGCGGAAAGGCTGGGCATCGACGAGCTGTCTGCGCGGCAATCGCCGGAGGAAAAACTCGCGCGTGTCCGCGAACTCCAGTCGCGTGGGTGCGTGGTGGCGATGATCGGCGACGGTATCAACGACGCCCCGGTGCTTGCCGGCGCGGACGTGTCACTGGCGATGGCCGATGGCGCTGCCATCGCCCAGCGCGCCGCCGACCTGGTGATGACGAGTCCGTCCTTGTCGCGACTTCCGGAAGGCATCGAACTGGCGCGGCGAACCCGTCGCATCGTTCGGCAGAACCTGTCCTGGGCGGTGGCCTACAACGTGTTGGCCCTTCCCCTGGCGGCCAGCGGTACCCTGTCTCCCTGGCTGGCGGCGGTCGGCATGGCGGCCTCGTCGCTGCTGGTCACTCTCAATGCACTGCGCCTGGCGCGCGGAAGGGCCTGAAATGACCATCCTGCTGTTCCTGGTACCGGTCAGCCTCGCACTGCTGGGACTCGCCATCTGGGCCTTCCTGTGGGCCGTGAAGAGCGGCCAGTACGACGATCTCGACAGCCCGTCCATCGACATGCTGCGTGACGATTCAAAGCCTGCCCCAGCCACCGACGACCGCAAGCCCGATGACACCTGACTGGCTGACGATCGGCGCGGCCCTGGTCGCCGGCCTTCTCGGCGGCGCACATTGCGCGGCGATGTGCGGCGGCATCGCCACCGGTTTCCAGGCCCTGTCCAGCCGCAGTGGCTGGGGCACGGCGGTCGAGACCAACCTGGGTCGTGTCGGCGGTTACATCGTCGCTGGCGCCGTCGCTGGCGGACTTGGCCAGGGCATCGTCGAGGCATCGCGAATGCAGTGGCTCGCCATGGGGTCGCGGATGCTGGTGGGCGTCGTGCTGGTGCTGGCCGCATTGCGCCTGTCGGGCCTGCTGACGCGTTCGGGCGCGCCCTGGGCTGGTACGGGCGCCTGGCGGCTGTTGGCGCCTTTGCAGCGCAGGCTGTTGCCTATCGACAGTCGACCCAAGCGGATCGCGGCAGGAATGCTCTGGGGGTGGTTGCCATGCGGGCTCAGCAGCACGCTGCTGGTCGCTGCCTGGCTGCAGGCGAGCGCGGCCAACGGGGCGCTGACGATGGCCGCCTTCGGCCTGGGAACCTTGCCCGTGATGCTGCCGCTGACCTGGTCTGGCGCGCGACTGGGACGTTGGCTGCACGATCCTGTCCGGCGAAATGCGGCTGCCGCTTTCGTGTTCCTGGCTGGAGTGGTCACGGTGGCTGCGCCGTGGCTTGCGCACGTACCGATGGTGGGTGGCGTATTGGCGGCGCTGGGTTGCCTGCCGGTGAAAGCGTGAGCGTGGGATCAGACCTGGCGCGCCTGGCGGGTTGCCGGCTCCAGTTCGGCCGAATGGACCACGCGTTCGAGTTCGGCCTCGTTGGTGATCTCGACCTGGCGGCCATGCACGGCGATCACGCCCTCTTCCTGCAACCGGGTGAAACCCCGGCTGACGGTTTCCAGAGCAAGGCCCAGGAAACGCGCGATGTCCTCGCGACTCATGGGCAGCTTGAAGGACAGCGCCGACATTCCGATCAACCGATAGCGTTCGCTCAAGCCATGCAGGAACAGCGCAATGCGCTCGTTCGCCTGTCGCCTGACCAGGATCTCGCGGTGGTCGCTATCGCGGTTGAGGCTCTGGCCGATGACACGGAGCAATTGGTTCTGCAGGCTTGGCAACTGCGAGGCAACGCTGGTCAGGTCCGCGAACGGCACTTCGCAGACATTGGCCGTGGTGAGGGCGATGGCCTCGCACCGATGCACCCCATCGCCCAGTGCATCCAGTCCGATCAGCTCGCCGGCAAGATGGAAGCCAAGGATCTGTTCTTCGCCGTCTTCGCTGACGCTGACCGTCTTGAACGCGCCGTCGCGCGCCACGTAAACCGAGGACATCGGATCGCCGTGCCGGAACAGGCGGTCGCCACGTTCAACCGGCCGGCGTCGCCGGACGATCTCGTCAAGGCGCGCCAGGTCGCTGGCACCAATTCCCGCAGGCAGGCACAACTGCTGCAACGAGCAATGCGCGCAGCTCTGCCTCAGTCGAATCAGGTCGAGGGTTACGGACGTCGTCATTTGATACATGATCGCATGCCGGATTCCCAAGTACGCAGTTTGCTCTCCCATCCACCACGGGATAACGACGTCAAACAGGCCATCATTCCAGAGGCAACGAATTCATGAATGTGAACAATGCGGCCGACTCCCCGTTTACGGTCACTTTCCTTGGGGCCAATGCGACTGTCACGGGCTCCCGTCACCTGGTACAGGCAGGAGATAGGAGAATACTGGTGGATTGCGGCCTGTTCCAAGGCTACAAGACGCTTCGTTTGCGCAATTGGGCGCCCTTTCCGGTTGATGCGCGAAGCATCGATGCCGTCGTTCTCACCCACGCCCACCTCGACCACAGCGGCTACCTGCCGCGCCTGATGCGGCAAGGTTTTCGGGGCCGGGTCTGGTGCACGCGGGCAACCCGAAGCCTGTGCAAGATCCTCCTGCCCGATTCGGGCCGGCTGCAGGAGGAAGAAGCAGGATTTGCGGAGCGCAAGGGATCGTCGCGCCATCACCCAGCTGAACCGCTCTATACCGAAGCCGATGCCCTTCGCAGCCTGGAATTGCTGCATGGCGTCGACCTGGACCACGAATTCGAACCCGCACCCGGCGTTCGGGCCGTATTCCGCCAACAGGGCCACATCCTTGGCGCCGCCTCCGTCGGCGTCGCCTATGACGGACACCGGATCACCTTCAGCGGCGACATCGGCCGGCCGCATGACCCGATGATGCTCGCGCCCTCGCCGCCCCTGGAAAGCGACTGGATCGTCACCGAATCAACCTATGGCAATCGCCTGCATCCACCGGATGGCCTCGAGCTGGAACTCGCGGACGTGCTGGGCAGGACGATCAAGCGCAATGGCGTGGTCGTGGTGCCCGCATTTGCCGTCGGCCGCGCCCAGTTGCTGCTCCATGCCATTGCCCGGCTCCAGGCCAGCGGCGCGATTCCCGAGGTGCCCGTCTACCTCAACAGCCCGATGGCGACCGACGTGACGTCCCTCTACCGGAAATATCCCGATCTGCATCGCCTCTCCGCGGCTGACATGGACGCGATGCGCTCGATGACGCGACTGGTGAACACCGTGGAGGAATCCAAGGCGCTGAACCGGCGCAAGGGCCCCATGATCATCGTATCGGCAAGCGGGATGGCTACGGGAGGTCGCGTCCTGCACCACCTGGTGGCATTCGCGCCGAATCCGCTCAATTCCATCGTGCTCTCCGGTTTCCAGGCGGGAGGCACTCGAGGCGCGGCTCTATCAAACGGTGCAAAGACGATACGCATCTATGGCGAAGACGTGGCGGTGAATGCCGAAGTCGTGCAGCTGGCCAGCGCCTCGGCGCACGCGGACGGGAACGAAATCCTGTCCTGGCTTCGTTCGTCGCCCAAACCGCCGCGCCGCGTATTCATTACCCATGGCGAGCCCGAAGCAACGGAGGCATTGCGCGTGCGGATAGACCGCGAGCTTCATTGGGACGCGCATGTCCCCGACTACCGCGAAGTGGTCGACCTGCGCAAACCATGACCGAGCCCGGCGCCAGCCCCGGATTGACAGCCGAACTGGCCCGCAGCCGGCTGCTGGCGGAGGGTGGCAACCAATTGCCGCAACCCGAGCGTCGCGACTGGCTGGCGATTGCGCTCGGTGTATTGCGCGAACCGATGCTCCTGCTGCTCGTTGCCGCATCGGTGCTTTACGTATTGCTGGGCGATGCGCGAGAAGCGGCACTGCTGGGGGCGTCGGTCCTGCTTGTCATCGGCATGACCATCGCGCAGGAACAACGTTCGGAAAGGGCGCTGCAAGCCCTGCGCGAACTCGGCAGTCCCAAGGCCCGCGTCAGGCGCGACGGCGAGATCGTGGTCATCCCGGTGGAAGAAGTCGTGCGGGGCGACATCGTGCTGGTGGCAGAAGGCGACCGGGTTCCCGCCGACGCCCGGGTGATCGAACAATCCGACTTGCACGTGGACGAGTCGATGCTGACCGGCGAGTCGGTGCCGGTTTCCCGAATCGCTTCCGACGACCCCGAAACCGGGACCATCCATGCGAGCACCCTCGTGGTTCGCGGTCGCGGGGTGGCCGAGGTCACCGCTACCGGCGTACATACGGCCGTAGGCCGGATCGGCGCTGCGTTGCATGCAATCCATCCGGGTGCGACGCCCTTGCAGGTCGAGATGCGCCGGGTGGTGGGACTGTTCGCGGTGCTGAGCCTGGTTTCCTGCGCGGTAATGGCGGGTTGGTATTTCGCGGTGCGCGGCCATTGGGTGGATGCCCTTCTGGCCGGCATCACGCTGGCCATGGCGAATATCCCGGAAGAATTCCCGGTCGTGCTGAGCGTATTCCTGGCACTGGGTGCGTGGCGCATGGCGCAACACAAGGTGCTGGTGCGTCGTGCGTCGGCCATCGAAACCCTCGGCGCCATAACCGTACTGTGCACCGACAAGACAGGAACGCTCACGCAGAACCACATGGCCGTCGCCCGCCTGGTGCCGGACGGCCTGAGCTCCAGCACTGATGCACTGAATTCGGGCCACTTGCTGCGTGTTGCCGTGGCAGCCAGCCGCCCGGATTCCCTCGACCCCATGGAACGCGCGTTGCGCGAGCGCGCTGCGGCCCACGCCGAGGGGCAGTTGATGGCTGGGCTTACGGAACAGGTCCGCGAATATCCCTTCTCCAGCGCCTGTCCCGCGGTCGCCCACGCATGGCGGCAAACATCGGGCCTGCTGGTCGCCTGCAAAGGCGCGCCCGAAACGGTCGCCGACTTGTGCGGACTCAGCGCCGATGAACGGACGCGCGTCCTGGCGGAGGTCGGGCAGCTGGCGAATCTCGGGCTGCGCGTGCTCGCTGTCGCCAGTGTCGAACTACCCCCGGCCGAACGGCTGCCCGATTCGATGTCGGACCTGGACCTGCGGTGGCTGGGAATGGTGGCCTTCGACGATCCGTTGCGGCCCGGCGTGGTCGAGGCCATTTCCGAGGCGCACACCGCCGGCATCCGCATCCTCATGCTGACCGGGGACCACGCGGCGACTGCGGCGGCCATCGCCAGCCAGGCTGGGCTTCCGGCTGACTCGGCGGTTGTTGCCGGCGCGGACCTGGCGGCTCTCGACCCAGAGCAACTGCAGCGCGTGGTCGACACGAGCAATGTGTTCGCACGGGTTCAACCCGAGCAGAAGTTGCGACTGGTCGAGTCGCTTCGCCGTTCCGGCCAGGTCGTCGGCATGACCGGCGATGGTGTCAACGACGCACCTGCCCTGCTCGCCGCCCATGTCGGCATCGCGATGGGCGGGCGCGGAACCGATGTGGCGCGCGAGGCGGCGTCGATCGTGCTGCTCGACGACAACTTCGTCAGCATCATTCGCGCCGTCAAGCTCGGCCGCGGCATCTACGACAACATCCAGCGCGCCATGCGCTACATCCTGGCCGTGCATGTTCCCATCACCGGGCTGGCAATGCTGCCATTGCTGACGGGTGGACCGCTGCTGTTGTTGCCCCTGCACGTGGTCTTCCTCGAATTGATCATCGATCCGGCATGCACGATCGCATTCGAACGCGAGGCGCCCGCCGCCGACCTGATGCAACGCAAGCCAAGATCGCCAATCGAGAGGTTGCTGACCGTGCAAAGCCTCATCAGCAGCCTGGGCCAGGGTTTCGTCATGTTCCTCGTGGTAGCGGCGGTCTACCTCATGGCTGTTCGCATGGCCTTGCCAGCGGGCCAGTCCGCCGCTCTGGCCTTCACTGCGCTGGTCGCTGGAAACCTCGGCCTGATCCTGCTCTACCGTTCCGGCAACAGCGTGATTGCGCGCCTGCGCCAACCCAATGCGGCGTTCTGGGTGATTGCCGTGTTCGCAATCGGCTGCCTGTTCTTCGCCACCCAGGTTGCAACGACTGCGGAGTGGTTCAGGTTTTCTCCGCCTCCCCTGGGCGCGTGGCTGCTGGCGCTGGTCATTCCAATCGCTGTCGCGCCCATGCTCGGATTGCTTCACGCCCGGCGCGCGTAGCCCGGGCCACAACGAAAAAACCCGGCCGAGGCCGGGTTTGATCGTTGCTCTTGCGAGCGATATGGCGTCCCCACGGGGATTCGAACCCCGGTCGCTACCGTGAAAGGGTAATGTCCTAGGCCTCTAGACGATGGGGACAAAGACTTGAAACGTGCCGCTTTGAATCCGGGTGGTGGAGCTAATCGGGATCGAACCGATGACCTCTACAATGCCATTGTAGCGCTCTCCCAGCTGAGCTATAGCCCCACCGATAGGAGAACGCGAATTTTAGCGATGGCCCGGGCGCTAGCTGATCCGCAACTCCAGCGTATAGGCGTGGACTTCAAGTACTTCCACCACCAGGTCCAGCCCGTTGGCGCAGCGCGACAGATAGGCGCCAGGTGCGAGATCGCGCAACTCCAGCAGGCGAGCCATGCGCTGGAAATTTTCGCCATACAGGCCCATCAGCCAGCTCAGGCGGCTGAAGGACGGTAGTTCCTGGGGTCGAAAAACGGGCATGGATCGATGCTAGCACGGGCTTTGAAAAAGGCCAGACGCGCACACCCCGCTTCTCTCACGCCTGATTCAGAACATGTGACGCTGTATGCCGAATTGGGCCAGCACCTTGCTGGCGATCTCTTCGATCGATGTATGCGTGGTGCTCAGGTTGGGCAACTGCTCGGACCGGAAAAGCATCTCCGCCAGCGCCACTTCCTTCCGGCATTGTTCGAGGGTCGCATAGCGCGAGCCGGGCTTGCGCTCGGTGCGGATCTGCTGCAGCCGGATCGGATCGATGGTCAGGCCGAACAGCTTGCGCTTGTGCTTCTTGAGCTGGCGCGGCAATTCGTCGGCGGACAGGTCGTCCTCGGTGAGAGGATAATTGGCTGCCTTCACGCCGTAATGCAGGGCCAGGTACAGGCAGGTAGGCGTCTTGCCCGACCGCGACACGCCCACCAGGATCAGGTCGGCCTCGTGATAGTCCAGGTCGATGCCGTCGTCGTGCGTCAACGCGTAGTTGGTGGCGTTGATCCGCGCCTCGTAGGCCGCGAAATCCACCATGCCGTGCGCGCGACCCATGCGCGGCTGGCGCTTCGTGCCCAGTTCCTGTTCCAGCGGAAGGATGAACGGCGCGAAGATGTCGAGCATCAGCGCCCCGCTCTCCACCAGGATCGCGCTCAGGTCCTGGTCTACGGCGGAATTGACGACGATGGGACGCACGCCCGCCTGCTCTCCGGCGAGTCGGATCTCGTTGGCGGCGGCCAGCGCCTTGTCGCGCGTATCCACGAATGGGATGCGCAGGGTGCGGAAATCGGTTCCAATGAACTGGGTAAGCAGGCTGTGGCCGATCGTTTCAGCGGTGATTCCGGTGCCGTCCGAGATGAAGAACACGGGTCTGGGCTGGTTCATGGGCTTCCGCCTTGGTGCCAGCGCATATTGTGCCTCAGCCGCCCCGCGCAAGGTTTGCTTGTCGGTGGGTTGCCCGGGGCGAGATAATGGCGGTCTTGGTTCTTCGCCCTGTCTTTTGGAGTCCGCCTTGAGCGCCCACGTCCTTTGGCTTCACCAACTGCGCATGTCCGACCTGGCCCAGGTCGGCGGCAAGAATTCTTCGCTGGGCGAGATGATCGGGCACCTGGGTGAGCTCGGCGTCAGCGTACCGGGCGGCTTCGCCACCACGGCAGATGCCTTCATCGAGTTCGTCGAATACAGCAACCTGTACCAGCTAATCGTCGACCGACTGGCCTCGCTCGACATCGAGGACGTGGACGCGTTGGTACAGGCCGGCAAGGAAATCCGCAGCTGGATCATCGCAGCGCCCTTGCAGCCAGCACTGGAATCGGCCGTGCGCGAAGCCTATTCGAGGCTGTGCGAAGAAGCCGGCAGCGCCGACATCGCCGTCGCAGTGCGCTCTTCGGCAACCGCCGAAGACCTGCCCGACGCCAGCTTTGCCGGCCAGCAGGAAACCTACCTCAACGTCACCGGCATCGAGGAAGTGCTGCTGAAGATCCGCGAGGTTTTCGCGTCGCTCTACAACGACCGCGCCATCGCCTATCGCGTGCACCATGGCTTCAAGCACGAGGAAGTCCATGTTTCGGCCGGCGTGCAGCTGATGGTGCGCTCGGACATCGGCGCATCGGGCGTGCTGTTCACGCTCGACACCGAATCGGGCTTTCGCGATGTGGTCTTCATCACCTCGAGCTACGGCCTGGGTGAAATGGTCGTGCAAGGCGCGGTCAATCCCGACGAGTTCTACGTTTACAAGCCGACCCTGCGCGAAGGCCGCCATGCTGTCTTGCGCCGGACCCTTGGCAGCAAGCTGATCCGGATGGTCTATTCAGACGCGGACGGCGAGCGCGTTCGCACCGAGGAAACACCGGCAGCGCTGCGTTCGAAGTTCTCCATCAGCGATGCCGACGTGGAAGAACTGGCGCGCCAGGCGCTGGTAATCGAACAACATTACGGCCGCCCGATGGACATCGAGTGGGCGAAGGACGGCCACACCGGCAAGCTGTACATCGTGCAGGCCCGCCCCGAGACGGTGAAGTCGCGTGGCAAGGTCACGCAGATCGAGCGCTACCACCTGTCTGGCCGCGGACCGGTACTGGTGGAGGGCCGCTCGATCGGCCACCGCATTGGCGCGGGCAAGGCGCGCGTGGTGCGCGGCATCGACCAGATGAACCAGTTCCAGGCCGGCGATGTGCTGGTGGCGGACATGACCGACCCTGATTGGGAGCCGATCATGAAGCGCGCCTCGGCCATCGTCACCAACCGCGGCGGGCGAACCTGCCATGCCGCCATCATCGCCCGCGAACTGGGCGTGCCTGCCGTCGTTGGCTGCGGCGACGCCACCGACCGCATCGCCGATGGCGCCGAAGTGACCATCAGTTGCGCCGAAGGCGATACCGGTTTCATCTACGAGGGCTTGCTGGAATTCGAGAAGATCACCACCGACCTCGACAACATGCCGCCGGCGCCGCTGAAGATCATGATGAACGTCGGCAACCCGGAACGCGCGTTCGACTTCGCGCAGTTGCCCAACCAGGGCATCGGCCTGGCCCGGCTGGAGTTCATCATCGCGCGCCAGATTGGCGTGCATCCCAAGGCACTCATCGAATACGACAAGCAACCGGCAGCATTGAAGCAGCAGATAGACACGCTGATTGCAGGCTATGCCAGTCCGGTGGACTTCTACGTCGAGCGGCTGGTGGAGGGCATCGCGACACTGTCGGCCGCGTTCGCGCCGCAGACAGTCATCGTCCGCCTGTCCGACTTCAAATCCAATGAATATGCCGGACTGGTGGGCGGCGCCCAGTACGAACCGCACGAAGAAAACCCGATGATCGGTTTCCGCGGCGCATCGCGTTATGTCGACCCGAGTTTCGCCGACTGCTTCGCACTGGAATGCCAGGCGGTGAAAAAAGTCCGCGACCAGATGGGGCTGACCAACTGCTGGATCATGATTCCGTTCGTGCGCACGCTGGACGAAGGCCGCAAGGTCATCGAGGTGCTGGCAAAGAATGGCCTGAAGCGAGGCGAAAACGGCCTGAAGGTCATCATGATGTGCGAGGTGCCGTCCAACGCCCTGCTTGCCGACGAGTTCCTCGACATCTTCGATGGCTTCTCGATCGGCTCCAACGACCTGACCCAGCTGACATTGGGCCTGGACCGCGACTCGGCCGTCGTCGCCCACCTTTTCGACGAACGCGACGCCGCCGTCAAGAAGCTGCTGTCGATGGCGATCCAGGCCGCGCGGGCCAAGGGCAAGTACATCGGAATCTGCGGCCAGGGCCCATCCGACCATCCGGACCTTGCCGACTGGCTGATGGCCCAGGGCATCGAGTCGGTGTCGCTGAACCCTGACACGGTCGTGGACACCTGGCTGCGCCTGGCCAAGATCAAGGCTGGCTGACCGGCATGATGGACAGGACCACCCGTCTGTTCGAAAGCTGGATGAGCAGCGCGCTCGAGCACGACTGGGTATGGCGCATCCTTGTCGCCATCGCCATGGCCGTGGTCGGCCTGTGGCTGGCGCGCTGGCTGGCGCGTTTGCTCGACCGCCTGATGGTTCGTTTCGCGGTCGAGGACATCATGCGCAACTTCCTGCGCAACCTCGCCTACGCCATCGCGCTGGTCATCGTCTTCATTGCGGCGCTGGATTTCGCAGGCGTGCCGACCACGTCGCTGTTGGCGGTCGTCGGCGCGGCCGGCCTCGCCATCGGCCTCGCGCTGAAGGACTCCCTGTCCAACATCGCTTCGGGCGTTATGTTGATTGCCTTGCGACCGTTCCGTGCGGGCGACAGCGTCCAGATTGCAGGCCTGGAGGGCGTGGTGGAAAGCGTGCGGATCTTCCAGACACGCATGCATACCTCCGACAACCGGGAAATCATCCTGCCCAACAGCCAGATCACCGCCGCGCCCATCATCAACTTCACCGGGCGCGGCGAACGCCGCGTCGACGTGACATTGCCCATGGCCTTCGGCGACGACCTGGCGGTGGTTCGCGACAGCTTGCTTGCCCTTGCGCGCGCCAATCCGCGCGTGCACGAAACGCCTGCGCCCGAGGTGCTGGTAACCGCCCTGGGCGAAGGCACCGTATCGGTGCAGCTGCGCGCCTGGACCGGGTCGCGCGAGCATTCGGTCACCCAGGCCGAATTGATGGAAGCGGTGCTGGCCGACTACACCCGGCGCGGCACGCGCGCACCCCTGCCCCGCCGCGAAGTGCATGTCTTCCACCATGGTGGACCGGCCGAGCCGGGTGCGGCGGCTGACGAAGCCCTAAAGCCCGTCTTGTGAGATCGCCGCTGCCCTCGCGGCGATGACTCAGGACGTGTGGCCACCGAGCTTGCCCATGAACTGGCGGTAGTACGCAAGCTCGTTCACCGACTCGCGGATGTCGGCCATTGCGGTATGGCTGCCCGCCTTGCCGAAGCCATTGACCAGGTCGGGCGACCAGCGCCGCGACAGCTCCTTGAGCGTGCTCACGTCGAGGTTGCGGTAGTGGAAATAGCGCTCCAGGCGCGGCATCAGCCGCACCAGGAATCGCCGGTCCTGGCAAATGGAATTTCCGCAGATCGGCGATTTTCCGGCAGGCACCCACTGCGACAGGAAGTCCACCGTCAGTGCTTCCGCCTGTGCGAGGGACACATCGCTGGCCAGCACCTTGTCCCAGAGCCCGGACTTGCGGTGCGTGCCGCGGTTCCAGTCGTCCATGGCCTCCAGTCGTTCGAGCGGATGACTGATCGCCAGCTCCGGCCCTTCGGCGAGCACGTTCAATTCCTGGTCGGTGACCAGCGTTGCGATCTCGATGATCGAATCGGTGGCCGGATCGAGCCCGGTCATTTCGAGGTCGATCCAGATCAGTCGGGTGTCATTGGGCGGCGGCGTCGAGCTCATGCGTTTCCGGTACGGCGAAAGATGGGCCATCATACTTCAGGCCTCCGGGAGCCCCCATGTCACCCAACAGTCCGATGGACCACTACCAGATCCTCACGTCCCTGCTCGCGCCGGCCTTGTTCCTGGCGGCGACCGGGTCCTTGCTGGTGTCGGCCAACAACCGGCTGGCGCGCGTCGTGGATCGATTGCGCGTACTGATCGCGCTCTGGCCGACCATCCAGCCGCCGCGGCGCGACGGCCTGGAAATGCAGATCGCGCGGCATCGCCGGCGCAGCCGTTACGTGCTGCACGCCTGCATGCTCCTGTACTGTGCCGTCGGCGGATTCGTCGGCACCAGCCTGGCTCTGGCGGTCGATGCCTACAGCGGCTTCCGCCTGCCTGTCCTGCCCACGGGCATGGCGGTGGTGGGCGTGCTGTGCCTGCTGGGCGCCAGCGTATACCTGGGACTGGAGGTCAGCCTGGCCGTGCGCAGTTTCGACGAAGAGCTCGACCTGGACCTGGAACGGCGTACGGACTAGGGCTGCGTCGTTCGCTTGCGGCGAAAGTACTCGCGCAGCGCCGCCCCTGCCTGCTCGGCCAGCAGGCCGCGATCAACCCGCACACGATGGTTGTGGCGTGGGTCCGCCAACAGGTCGAACACGCTGCCGCAGGCGCCGGTCTTCGGATCGCTGGCGGCGTAGACCACCCTGGCCACGCGGGCATGCACCATCGCCATGGCGCACATGGCGCAGGGTTCCAGCGTCACGTACAGCGTGCAGCCGGTAAGCCGGTGGTTGCCCAGGACCTGCCCTGCCTTTCGCATCGCCACGATTTCAGCGTGTGCGCTCGGGTCGCTTTCGCTGATGTTTCGGTTCCAGCCTTCTGCCAGCAGTGCACCGCCCGCGTCCACCAGCACCGCACCGACCGGAATCTCATCGTCTTCGCGCTCGGCGCGGGCCGCCAGTTCGAGCGCGCGACGCATCCATGCCAGGTCGTTTTCATCCCAGGCTGGCGCAGCGGCATCGGCAGCGAGCGGCACGTCGACCACTCGACTCACTCCCACTCGATGGTAGCGGGCGGCTTGCCACTGATGTCATAAACTACGCGAGATATCCCTCGCAACTCATTGATAATACGGCCAGAAACTGTGCCGAGGAGCTCGTAGGGCAGATGCGCCCAGTGCGCGGTCATGAAATCCACCGTTTCCACGGCGCGCAGCGCGATCACCCATTCATAGGCTCGCGCGTCACCCACCACGCCCACGGAACGCACGGGCAGGAAAACCGCGAAGGCCTGGCTGGTCTTGTCGTACCAACCCGATTTGCGCAGTTCGTCGATGAAGATGGCATCGGCCTGCGCCAGGAGTTGCGCGAACTCCCGCTTCACCTCGCCCAGGATGCGCACGCCCAGGCCTGGGCCCGGGAACGGATGGCGATACACCATCTCGCGCGGCAAGCCCAACTCGACGCCGATGCGCCGCACCTCATCCTTGAACAATTCGCGCAAGGGCTCGACCAGCCCCAGCTTCATGTTCTCGGGCAGGCCGCCGACATTGTGGTGGCTCTTGATCACGTGGGCCTTGCCGGTCTTGCTGCCGGCCGACTCGATCACGTCGGGGTAGATCGTGCCTTGCGCCAGCCACTTCACATCCTTCAGCTTCGAGGACTCTTCGTCGAATATCTCCACGAACAGGCGGCCGATGATCTTGCGCTTGGCTTCGGGGTCGGCCACGCCGGCCAGCGCCGCGAAGTAGCGATCGGCCGCGTCCACGCGGATCACGTTCAGGCCCATGTGCTCGGCGAACATCGCCATCACCTGGTCGCCTTCCTGCCAGCGCAACAAACCGGTATCGACGAACACGCAGGTCAGCCGATCGCCGATGGCCTTGTGCAGCAAGGCCGCGACCACGGACGAGTCGACACCGCCGGAAAGCCCGAGCAGCACGTTGTCATCGCCAATCAACGCGTGCACGCGCTCGATCTGGTCATCGATGATGTTGGCTGCCGTCCACAGGGTCGCGCAGCTGCAGATGTCCACGGCAAAACGACGCAGCATCGCCTCGCCCGACTTGGTGTGGGTGACTTCGGGATGGAATTGCACGCCGTACCAGCGGCGGGCCTCGTCGGCCATCGCGATGATCGGCACGGATTCGGTGCGCGCAGTGATGGCGAAGCCTTCCGGAATTTCGGTCACCCGATCACCGTGGCTCATCCAGACATCGAGTCGCGGCGGCGAACCCGCCTGGTCCTTGAGGCCGTCGAGCAAGGCGCACTCGGCGGTAACTTCCACTTCGGCCGGACCGAACTCCCGGTGGTGGCCTCCTTCGGTGGCGCCGCCAAGCTGCAGCGCCATGGTCTGCATGCCGTAGCAGATGCCGAGCAACGGCACGCCGGCATCGAAGACTTCCTGCGGCGCACGCGGCGATCCGGCTTCCGTGGTCGACTCCGGGCCGCCGGACAGAATGATGCCCCGGGGCGCGAACCGCGCAATCTCGGCCGGGTCATGGTCCCAGGCCCACACTTCGCAATAGACGCCGAACTCGCGAACCCGTCGTGCAATCAGCTGGGTGTACTGCGCACCAAAATCGAGGATCAGGATCTTGTCGCTATGGATATCGGTCATTGGCCACTCGGGGAAAGTGAAACCCTGCCGCGCCCGGGTCAGCCGGCGCGGTAGTTGGGCGGTTCCTTGGTGATCTGCACGTCGTGCACATGGCTTTCGCGCGTGCCGGCGGAGGTGACGCGGACGAATTTCGGACGCGTGCGCATCTCTTCGATGGTGGCGCAGCCGACATAGCCCATCGAGGCGCGGACGCCGCCGGCGAGCTGATGGACGATGTTCGCCAGCGGGCCACGATACGGGACGCGGCCTTCGATGCCTTCCGGCACCAGTTTGTCGGCGTCGGATGCGTCCTGGAAATAGCGATCCTTGGAGCCAAGCTCCATCGCGCCGATCGAGCCCATGCCGCGATAGCTCTTGTAGGACCGGCCCTGGAACAGTTCCACTTCGCCAGGCGCTTCCTCGGTGCCGGCGAACAAGCCGCCGATCATCACCGTGCTCGCCCCTGCCACCAGCGCCTTGCCGATGTCGCCCGAGTAGCGGATGCCGCCGTCGGCGATCAGCGGGATGCGGCCCTTCAGCACCTCAGCCACCATGGCGATCGCAGTGATTTGCGGAACGCCGACGCCGGCAACGATGCGCGTCGTGCAGATCGAGCCCGGGCCTACGCCCACCTTCACCGCATCGGCGCCGTTGTCCATCAGCGCCAGCGCCGCATCGCCGGTGACGATGTTGCCGCCGATCACTTCGACATTCGGAAAATTCTTCTTCACCCACTTCACGCGGTCCAGCACGCCCTGCGAATGGCCGTGCGCGGTATCCACCACGATCACGTCCACGCCGGCCTGCACCAGGGCTTCGACCCGCGCTTCCGTATCGCCGCCCACGCCCACGGCAGCGCCTGCGAGCAAGCGCTCGGCGATGTCCTTGGCGGCATTGGGGTTGTCGCGCGCCTTCTGGATGTCCTTGACGGTGATCAGCCCGCGCAGGCGGAACTCATCGTCCACCACCAGCACCTTCTCGATGCGGTACTTGTGCATCAGCTGCAGGACTTCCTCGTCCGATGCGCCTTCGCGCACGGTAACGAGCTTGTCCTTCTTGGTCATGATGTGGCGAACCGGATCGTCCAGCTTCGTCTCGAAGCGCATGTCGCGGCTGGTGACGATACCGACCAGCAGGCCGCCATCGACCACGGGCACGCCGGAGATGTTTCGGGCACGGGTCAGCTTCAGGACTTCACCGATGGTGGTGTCCGGGCTGACGGTGAAGGGGTTTCGGATGACTCCGGCCTCGAATTGCTTGACCTGCGCCACGTGCGCGGCCTGCTGCTTGAGGCTCATGTTCTTGTGCAGGATGCCGATACCGCCAAGCTGGGCCATGGCGATGGCCAGCCGGGCTTCGGTGACGGTGTCCATGGCGGCGGACACGATGGGCAGGTTCAGCGATATCCCGCGGGTCAGCCGTGTTGACAGGCTGACGTCCTTGGGCAGGACGGTGGAATGGGCGGGAACGAGGGAGACGTCGTCAAACGTCAGCGCTTCGGCCTGGATGCGCAGCATGGGCGGCTCCGGGTGCAGGAAGCGCGAAATTATAACCCGAAACGCCGTGCATGGATGCACAAGTGTCGCGGAAGGCAGGACGCCGGGAGCGACCGAGGCATTAAAGCAGCGCCAGCGACAGCCAGGGCCACCAGGTGATGATCAGCACCGACCCGCCCACGATCAGGAAGAACGGAATGCAGGCCCGTGCCAGCTCCAGGATGCCTACCTTGAAACGATACGCCGCGATGAACAGGTCCATGCCCGCCGGCGGCATGAAGTAGCCGATCTGCAGGTTGGCCAGCATCACGATGCCGAAGTGCACCGGGTGGATGCCGTACGCGACGGCCACCGGCACCAGCAAGGGCGTCAGGATGACGATGGCCGAAAAAATATCCATGAACATGCCGACCAGCAACAGCACGGCATTGAGTAGCAGCAGGAACATGCCCGCCGAGTGCACGTAGGTCTTGCTGAATTCGAACAGCTTGTTCGGCACTTCCTGGTCCACCATCCAGTTCGACAGCGCCGACGCGGCGCCCAGGATGATCAGGATGGCGCCGACCAGGCGCATCGCCTCGGCCATCAGCGACGGCAGTTGCGGCAGGCGGATCTCGCGCTTGATGCCCACCGTCACGATCAGCACGTACAGGGTGGTGATCGCGGCGGCCTCGCTCGCGGCGAACTGCCCGGAATAGATGCCGCCCAGCACGATGAAGGGCAACGGCAATTCCCACTTGGCTTCCTTCACCGCTTCCCAGACTTCGCCCAGGTCGAAGCTGGCAGCCGCTTTGGGCAGGTGCCTGCCCACCCACATCGCGTGCACCGACAGCATCAGGATCATCAGCAGGCCGGGCAGCAAACCGGCGAGGAACAGGTCCTGGACCGTAACGACGGGCGTCGTGTTCAGTTGGCCCGCCACGAAGCCGAACAGGATCAACGGCAACGAGGGCGCGAACAACAAACCCAGGCTGCCGGACGAGGTGACCAGGCCCAGGCTGTAGGGCTGCGGATAACTGGCGCGGGTCAATGCCGGGTAAAGGAATGCGCCGATCGCAACGATGGTCATGCCCGACGCGCCGGTGAAGGCCGTGAAGAACGCACAGGCGACGATGGCAACAATGGCCAGACCACCGGGCAACCAGCCAAGCAACGCCATCGACAAGCGCACCAGGCGCCGCGGCGTGCCGCTTTCGCCCAGCAGATATCCGGCCAACGTGAACATCGGGATGGCTATCAGGCCAGGCTTGTCGCCCAAGCGGTAATACTCCACCGCCACCGCGATCAGGTCGTAGCCGGCCGCGTGGAAACCAAGCAGGGCCACCGCGGCAATCACCGCGAACAAGGGCATGCCGATGGCGGCCAGCAGCAGGACGACCAGCAGGCCGGGAATCATGCGGCGCCTACTTCGGGTGGCGGTTCAAAGGCCGAGACGAGGAAGCGCAGGCTCATCAGGGCGAAGGCCAACGGGAAAGCCAGCATCGGCCACCAACTCGGAATGCCGGGGACGAACCACGTAGGCAGTTCGCGTTCCATGCCGACCATGCCCCAGCCGTACCACGCCAGCAGGGCACAAATCACGGACGTTGCGATTTGCGAAATGGACCAGGCAACCCGATGCCAACGCGGCGACAGCAAGCGTGGCAAGGCGTCGATGGCGATATGGCGGCGGGTGCGCGTGGCGCCCATCGCGCCAAGCAGGGCCAACCACAACACGCCCATGCGTCCGACCGGCTCAGCCCACTCCAGACCCTCGCCAAGGAAAACGCGCAAGCCTATCTGCACGAGCGCAAGCAGCAGCAAGGCGCCAAGCAAGCCCGCAAGCAGGAAGTCTTCCGCGCGGTGCAACCCGCGCAATAGCCGACCGGGCACTCAGCGGGCTCCGGCGTTGGCCTTGCGCAATGCCGTCAGCATCGGCGAGGAAATTCGCTGCGCCGCTTCCATGTCGCGCGTGACTTGCGCGCCGATCTGGCGCCAGCGGGCCGCTTCGGCAGCGTCGAGCGAGGTCACGACCAGGCCTTGCTTCTTCATCGCGGCAAGTGCCGCTGCGTCATCGCGCTTGATGTTGGCGTCCACGCGCTGGCCCGCCTTGCGGAACGCTGCACTGAGTAAGGCCTGGTCGGCAGGGCTGAGTTTCTGCCAGGCCTTGAGATCCATCACCACATAACCGACCACGAACGACAGCGGCAGGTCGAGCATCGTCTTGAGCTTTCCGTGCCACTGCAACGCCACTGCGCCGGACGGCGTATTGGCGACGGTGTCCACCAGGCCGGTCTGCAGGCTGGTGAAGACATCGCCCAACGGCAACAGGATCGGGCTGACGCCGCCAAGCTTGAAGGTGCGCTCGGCGATTTCGTCATTCTGCGGAATCCACAGTTTGGTCGACGCCATGTCCGCCTTGCTGCGCAACGGGCGCGTACTCATCAGGTAGGCGAAGCCGACGTTGGCCGCCGTCAGCATCTTCAGCCCCTTGGTCTCGAAGCCGCGTGCGAGCAGCGGATCCACCTGCGGCCGCGCCTTCTCGAGCTGCGCCCAACCATCGAACTGGAAAGGCAGGCTGTAGATGGCGGAATCGGGATACAGGGTCGCCAGTTCGCTGGACGTCAGCACCCCGCCCTGCAACTGGCCCAGGCGCATCTTGCGCAACACAACCGAGTCCGAGCCCATTACCCCGCCCGGATAGAACTTGACCTGCACCCTGCCCTGCGCGCCGGCCTGCACCTCTGCCGCCGCAGTGCGCAACTCGCGCATCCAGGACGAGCCCTCGGGCGCGATCGTGGCGATCTTGATCACCTGCTGGGCACTGGCGGGAAGCGCCAGCGACAGCAGCAAGGCAAGGAACAATGGACGGGTGATGCGCTTCATCAGAAATAATCCTTGCCGCTTTCCAGCAGTTTCCGGGCGCGGTCTTGCGCCAGGGTATTGGTCAGGGTCAGGCCGGGCGCACGGGGATCGGCGGCCAGCACTTCATTCAACAGGCGATCATGCAGTTCCTGGTCGAACACCAGGCGCGCGTAGAACTCTGCAAACAACGTCTTCGCATACAGATTGCGGCCACCGGAGATGGCGATCGCTCTTTCAAATGACTGGCGCCCGAGCTCGGGCTTGCCGCCGATCGCTTCGGGACGAAGCGAATTGAGCACGCCCAGGTAAACCCACGCCTGGCCCTGGTCGCGGCTCGCGTCCAGTTGCACGACTCGTTCCAGCAGGCTCTGGATCTTCGGGAGGTCGGCGATGGCGCCCCACTCTTCCGAATTGGCCTGCAGATAGCCGGCCCAACTCGACGCGAGCACGTACATCAATTCGACACGGGTATCAGCCGCGACCACGGCGGCAAATCTCTCGGGGTCGCCGTCCAGCGCCTCGCACAATGGCGCATCCTGCAGGCAAGTGGCGACACGCGCATAGCGGAAGCTCTTCTCGGACAATCGTCGTGCGCGCAGCTTGTCGTCACCGGTGAAGTTGCCGGCGTAGGCGCCGTTCAATTTCGCAGCAGCAAGCAACACCGAAGCGTTGTCCGCCTCACCGGGCTTCTGGCCTGCAACCAGGCTGTCGAGCAGCAACAGGTAGGCGGGCAATCCGTCACGAACCGTAGCCGGGTCTTCGCTGTCGAGCACGGCGGCGCCCAGGTTGCGCGAAAAAGCGTCGCTCGCATTGCGCACG
>JAPLSI010000270.1 GCA_026398715.1 Gammaproteobacteria bacterium | reverse complement strand
CACTGCCCAGGTCTTGAGCAGCGCCGCATCCACGAAGGCGTAGTTGATGGCTTCGGCGAAGTCATGCGCGGCCAGCTGGCGACGCAGCACCGATTCCGGCACCCGCGTTTCCGACGGCGCCACCAGGCTGATGACGCCCGCAGGCGTGCGCACCGGGATGGCTTCGTAACCGTGGATGCGCGCGATCTCTTCGATCAAATCTTCTTCGATGGCGATGTCGAAGCGGCGGGTCGGCGGGCTGACCTGCCAGCCTTCGCTGTCGCTGGCGACCTGCATGCCCAGCGCGCGCAGGATGCGCTCGACGTCGTTGTCGCTGACAGTGATGCCGAGGACGCGGGCCAAGCGCGCGCGGCGCAGGCGAACCGGCGACGGGGTCGGCAAGTGTTCGGGCAACGATGCCTCGGTGATCGGACCGGCTCGGCGTCGGTGATCACCAGGAATTCGTCGGTCAGCGTGCAGTCGCGTTCGTCCAGGGTCTTGACGATTTCGCCAGCGCGGGCGCGGCGCACGCCGACCGGGCCTTTCAGCTTGTCGGCGTCGAAGGCATGCATCGGCTGGCCGAGTTCCAGCATCACGAAATTGGTTACGTCCACCAGCGGGCTGATCGGGCGGAGACCGGCGCGCTTGAGTTTTTCGGTCAGCCACAGGGGCGATCGCGCAGCGGGATCCACGCCTTCGACCACGCGGCCACAGTAGCGCGGGCAATCCGCGCCGGCCTGCAGCACGACATCGAACTTGGCTTGCGAGGCCACCGACGCTTCGGGAATCTGCAGCGCATTCACCTGCGCGCCCATTGCCGCCGCCACGTCGAAGGCCACGCCGCGGATCGAGAAACAATCGGCGCGGTTCGGCGTCAGTTTCAGTTCGAAGCTGGCATCGGGCAGGCCCAGGTACGAGGCCAGCGGCGCGCCCACGGGCGCATCGAACGGCAACTCGAGCAGACCCGACGCATCCGGATCCACACCCAGCTCCTTCGCCGAACACAGCATGCCAAACGACTCGACGCCGCGCAGTTTCGCGGCCTTGATGGTGATGCCGCCGGGAATGACGGAGCCGACGGTCGCAAGCGGTGCCTTCAGGCCGGGCCGCGCATTGGGCGCGCCGCAGACGATCTGCACTTCTTCACCACTGCCGGTGGACACCTGGCACACCTGCAGGCGATCGGCTTCCGGGTGGCGCGCGCAGGAAAGGATCTCGGCAACGATCACGCCTTCCAGGGCGGCGCCGATCGGCTGCACGTCTTCCACTTCCAGGCCAATCGCGGTCAGGCGCGCGGCCAGGTCCTCGCTCGAGGCGTTGACGGTGACGTGCTCGCGCAGCCAGCTTTCGGGGAATTTCATCTGGGTCTAATCCGTAGGGCTCAGGCGAACTGCTTCAGGAAGCGCGCGTCGTTTTCGAAGAAGCTGCGCAGGTCGTTAACGCCATAGCGCAGCATGGCCAGGCGCTCGACGCCCATGCCGAAGGCGAAGCCGGTGTAGCGTTCCGGGTCGATGCCGCAATTGCGCAGCACGTTCGGATGCACCATGCCGCAACCCAGTACTTCCAGCCAGCGCGTGCTGCCATCGGGCTGCTGCCAGGCGATGTCCACTTCGGCGGAAGGTTCGGTGAAAGGGAAGTAGCTGGGCCGGAAACGCATCTCGAAATCGCGCTCGAAAAAGGCGCGGACGAATTCGGACAACGTGCCCTTCAGGTCGGCGAAGCTCGACGTCTCGTCCACCAGCAAGCCTTCCACCTGGTGGAACATCGGCGTGTGCGTCTGGTCGGAGTCGGAGCGATAGACCTTGCCGGCCGCGATCATTCGCAGCGGCGGCGGGTTGTTGGTCATGAAGCGCACCTGCACGCCGGAGGTGTGCGTGCGCAACAGGCGGCCGTCGGGAAAATAGAAGGTGTCGTGCATCGCCCGCGCCGGATGGTGCGGCGGGAAATTCAGCGCCTCGAAATTATGCTGGTCGTCCTCGATTTCCGGACCGTCGGCCAACTGGTAGCCGAGCCGCGCGAAGATGTCGGTCATGCGTTCCAGCGTGCGCGACACGGGATGGATCGTGCCCACGCCATCACCACGACCTGGCAAGCTTACGTCGAGCGATTCGGTGGCAAGGCGTGCGGAAAACGCGGCGTCTTCCAGCACCGTCTTGCGCTCGGCCAAGGCGTTGCCGATCGATTCCTTCGCACGGTTGACAGTTTCGCCAAACGACTTGCGCTGGTCCGGCGGCAAGGTGCCCAGCTGCTTGAGCTGGCCGGTGATGCTGCCGGACTTGCCCAGCAAGCCCACGCGCAATGCGTCCAGCGCATCCAGGTCGCCAGCGGCGCCGATGTCGGCGAGTGCGGTGTGTACCAGGTTTTCGATATCGCTCATGTCGATCATTATCCCGCAATGGAGCGCTTTCAGGCTACCGGCGCGAGGCCAAGGGGCAGGGAAACCGTGCATTTCCTGCTACCTTCCGGAAGACATCCGAGGGGAGACGAACAAAGCCATGAAGCTCGCCCACATCCTGACCTTGGGCATGGTCGCCCTGGGCCTGTCCGCTTGTGGCGGCGGCACGCGCCTGATCAAGAATGCACCGCCCCCGCCGCAGCAAGTTTCAGCGCTGGCCGTGGCGAGCGATGGCACGCTGTCGGCGGAGCTGCACTGGGTGATCGTCCGAGACGGCCCGGGCACATGGGCCAAAAATGCAGATTGGGACGAGTACCTGATGGGCGTGCGCAATGTTTCTTCCGCGCCGATCCAGGTGACCGGAGTGGTCCTGTTCGATTCGATGGACCAGGCCAATGCGATTTCGGCGTCCCGCGCCGAACTGGTTGACGCAAGCAGGAAAAACGCGCGTCGCTACAAGGATTCCGGATTGAAAGTCGCCGCTGGTCGCGGTCGAGGCCTCGCCATGGTGGCGGGTGGCGCCGGCGCCACCACGGCGGGCGTGGGACTGGCTTATGCCAGCCTTTGGAGCGGCGCTGGATCCGGAGGCGCTGCGGCGGCCGGAGGACTCATTCTCGCCGGCCCGGCGCTTGTCACGATGGCGATCGTTCGCGGCGTGCGCAAGGGCGCAGTCACCAAACGCATCAAGGAACGCAGCACCGTATTTCCGCTGGCGATTGATGCCGGCCAGACCCTGCCCCTCGATGTCTTCTTCCCGCTGTCGCCTTCGCCGCGACGGGTCGACATCCACTACACCGATGCCAACGGCGCGCACGTGCTGTCTACCGATACCACCCAGGCACTGGACGGCGTGCATCTGGACGGCGCGCCGCACAAATGAAAACGGCCCGCATCTGCATGCGGGCCGTCGTTTTCAAAGCTTGAACGCTTGATCAGGCAGCGAGAGCTTGCTTGGCCTGTTCGGCGATCTTTCCAAACGCCGCAATGTCGTGCACTGCGATGTCGGCAAGGGCCTTGCGGTCGAGCTTGATGCCAGCCTTCAGCAGGCCATTCATGAAGCGGCTGTAGCTCAGGCCATTCATGCGGGCCGCGGCGTTGATGCGCACGATCCACAACGAACGGAACTGGCGCTTGCGCTGCTTGCGGCCGATATAGGCATACTGCGCAGCCTTGGTGACGGCCTGCTTGGCGACGCGATAGACCTTGCGGCGTGCGCCGTAATAGCCCTTCGCCATCTTGAGGAGTTTCTTGTGGCGCGCATGCGCCGTTACACCACGTTTAACACGAGCCATGATTCAGTCTCCTCAGAGGTCGGAAGCGGTCTTCCGGAAGCGCTTGGCAGCAGCGCGGTTGGTCTTGATCTTGGGCATTGGAAATCCTTTGCGGTTTTTTTGATTACTGACCTGGGCGGTGGTTTTGGCCACACTTGCCGACTTGCCCTGGGCCTGCTTGTAAGTCATTGATCCTGTTACGAATCAATGCTTGGTCCAACACGGTTTTGCCCGATTTACCGGGCCCGGATGCCGCACCGGGGCCTTGGCCGAGGCCAAGAACCGGGAATTATGCAATAAATCCAGCTACTTACGCAACCGCCGCGCAGGGACGTGCCAGTGACGCGGGAGGCAGGATGCCGGGAGCGGCTATTTCCGCTTCGGCGCGACCATCATGATCATCTGGCGCCCTTCCAGGCGCGGACGCTGCTCGATCACCACTTCGTCGGCCAGGTCTTTCTCGATGCGTGCGGCCATCTGCATGCCGAGTTCCTGGTGGGCCATTTCGCGACCTTTGAAGCGGATGTTCACTTTCACCTTGTCGCCTTCTTCAAGGAAACGACGCAGGTTGCGCAGCTTGATGTTGTAGTCGCCGTCGTCGGTCGTCGGCCGGAACTTGAGTTCCTTGATCTCGACGATCTTCTGCTTCTTCTTGGCGGCGTTGGCCTTCTTCTGCGCTTCGAACTTGAACTTGCCGTAATCCATGATCCGGCAAACCGGCGGATCAGCCGTCGGCTGGATCTCGACGAGGTCCATGCCGGACTCTTCCGCGAGCGCGAGCGCTTCTTCGCGCGTCAGCACGCCAACCATTTCTCCATCCGCCCCGATCACGCGAACGCGCGGTACGCGGATTTCGTTGTTCTTGCGGTTACCTTTTTCAGTGGCTGGCGTATTGATTCGTAAATTCCTCAAATGTCATTCGGATCCGGGGGGTCAGGCCCCCGGGGTGGACTCGGCCTGCAGGCGGGCTGCAAAGGCTTCGGGTGTCATTGTGCCTAAATCTTCGCCATTGCGGGAGCGCACCGATACCAGCCCCTGCTCCCGCTCGCGGTCGCCCGCCACCAGGATGTAGGGCACCTTCTGCATCGCGTGCTCGCGGATCTTGTAGCCGATCTTTTCGTTCCGCAAATCCTTGGTGACCCGAAACCCTTGATTCATAAGGGCTTTCTGCACCTCGGCAACGTATTCGCCCTGGGCGTCGGTGATGTTCATGACCACTGCCTGCACCGGCGCCAGCCAGGACGGCAGGGCCCCGGCGTGGCTTTCGCTCAGGATTCCGATGAACCGCTCCATCGACCCGACGATGGCCCGATGCAGCATGACCGGGTGTTTGCGCGCGGAATGTTCGTCCACGTACTCGGCGCCCAGGCGCTCGGGCATCATGAAATCGACCTG
>JAPLSI010000101.1 GCA_026398715.1 Gammaproteobacteria bacterium | reverse complement strand
CCGCGATCCCGGGGACCTTGCACGCGCGCGTCCTGTACTGACAACCTGCGCCCTGCTTCGAATCCAGGGCCGGGGCAGGTAATTGGTGGGCCCACCAGGACTCGAACCTGGAACCAAGGGATTCGCGTATCCCGGAGATTTCCCTCCGGCGCGGACTATCTCTTCACCCTCGACTTGTCGTCGGTGGGGTGCGGGACGCTCGAGCCTGTCATCAAGGGCACTGAAGCCCTCAGGTAGTCTCTGCACCTTCCGGCGGTGTACCGCCGGCTTGGCTCAGGGTTACCACCGGCCGAACCGCTGAGGCTTCCCTGAATTCATCCCGTTCCCGTCCGGCCCTTACGGACCGGCGGCACCTTTCGATGAGTCCCCTGCTCTAACCATAGAGCTATAGGCCCTGACGCAAGCCATGATACCGCAGCGCGACAGGGCGCTGCGCAAGCGGCTCGCGCGGCTTAGTTGCTGGCTGGCGCGGGGCGCGAGGACCAGTGGATGTGCACGATCTTCCAACCCTGCGCGGATTTCCTCAGCAACATCGTTTCCGTGGACAAGCTCGATGAAGCCTTGCCGTCCTTGTCGCGCGTAATGACGCTTTCGGTACCGACCCAGGCGATGTCGCCGACGATGCGCGCCTGGCGGTAACGCAGTTCCTGGCGCGCGTCCTTCATGTAGTTGGCATCGGCCTGTGCGTGTTCGGCCAGGTAGTGGTCGCGGTTGCGTTCGGACCCGCCACTTTCCAGTACCAGCACCTGCGGATCGAGCAAGGCGGCCGCATCATCGATGCGCACCACCTTGATCGCGTTGGAGAATGCGTCCACCACGGCCACCGCCTCGCGGGCTTCGGGTTGGATGTCCTGCACGAAGGCGTCGGCCTGGCGCGTGCTGGTTTCGCCCGCAATCGATGGTTGCGCGCACAAGCCGAAGGTCAAACTGGCGAACAGGACGAGGCTTGGCGCGCGCATGGCAGTCTTCCGTCGAAGGGTGGGGCCTATTGTGCCTGCGTTGTCGGCTCGACCCGACCCCGCTTCAGGCACGGCGGCGCAAGCCGGCAAACAGCTTCCGGGCCAGCCAGAACACCGTTCCGAAGACGACCAGCAGCAGGCCGAACACCAGTGACAAGGACAGCCACGGATGCGCGAACGCCAGCGACAAGCCACCCACCACGGCGGCATCCTCGCCCAGCGACGCGGTCCAGTTGGAGGCCGGCTCGGGCGAGCCGTTGATCAGGGCGCGGGAGGCGCTCTTCAACACATGGGTGACGGTGGCGATGCCGGCGCCGGCAGCCAGGGCGCCCAGGCCCAGGTCGCCGTCCGGCGACAGGGTCGCGGCGGCGAGAAACGCCCCTACCGGAATGCGCAGCAGCGTGTGCAGCAAATCCCAGCCCGAATCGACACCCGGAATCTTGTCGGCGAAAAACTCGACCACGGCCAGCGTTCCGGACGTGCCGAGCACCCAGTAAGACGTGGTGACCTGCAAGGTTTGCGGCAGGTCCACCCAACCCATCAGGCCGGCCAGGCCGACGCCGAACACGGTGAGGTACACGCGCACGCCCGCCAGCGCGGCGAGCGCCAGGCCAATGGAAAACAGATGCGCTTCGTTCATGGTGCAGGCCTCCGGTCGATTGCGCCGAGTCCACAGGTTAAATGAAATCCGCGCGTTGGCCGCTATCATCGTGGCACGACAAACGCGACGGCAAGGCATTGGCATGGCAACGGCGGGCTACCAATACGACTGGTTCACGCGCAACGCCACGGAGTGGCCACGACTGCTGGCACCGTACATCGGGCAACCGGGCCTGAACTTCCTGGAGGTCGGTTCGTTCGAAGGACGCAGCGCCTGCTGGCTCCTGAAAAACGTCCTGACCGGGCAGGACTGCAAGCTGACCTGCGTCGACCTGTTCCTCGATTCGATGGGCGGCGAAGACCAGATGATGCCGCGGGTCGCGACGCCCAATGTCACCTTCGACGCCAACATCTCTGCCATCGGCGCAACCGACCGGGTGGTCAAGCTTCGCGGTTCGTCCGAGGAGATGCTCCGTCGCCTGCCGTTCGCGTCGTTCGACTTCATCTACATC
>JAPLSI010000190.1 GCA_026398715.1 Gammaproteobacteria bacterium | reverse complement strand
ACCGGACAATTGAAGCCATGCAGGATGATCGCAGGCAGGCGTTTCGGGTCGGCGGCGATGTAGTCGGACTACGCCAACGTCGGAAACACGCCTTCCATACCCCGGCCATTGGGCTGAAGGCACGTCGAACATGACCCTGCGAACAACTGCTGGCCGGCTTTCACCTGTTCGTCTACGGTCAATGAGCCGGCTTTCGCCGATGTTGTCGCCGCGGTCACCGCCTGCAGGTTCGGGTTGGCGCGATCTCCAACGTAGACCTCGTCCACCTCCTTGCCCGAATAGATGTCCTTGCGCTCCGGGCCGTCGGCGCGAAGCATCGCCAGCGCGCCCTTGTTGAAGGCGCGGAAGATGCTGTGATCCACCAGGATGTAAGTGCCGGGCACTTCCATGCGGAATTCGGCGATGGCCGAGCCACCGGCGGGACTCAGCGTGGTCTGCACGTTCTCCTGGAACCTGGTGCCGCCCTCGAACCAGACCTTGTCGAAGATCTCGCCGATGACGTGGAAACTCGACACCAGATTCGGGCCGCCGTTGCCGACGTACAGGCGCACGGTTTCGCCGGTCTTGGCGGTGATCGCCTTGTCGCCGGTCATCGAACCTTCCATGCCGTTGAACAGCACGTAGGTCGGGTTTTCGTCGATGGCCTTTCCCATGTCGAACGGCTGGTGGCCTTTCTCGCGATACTTGCCGGTGGTGTAGAAATCGCCCTGCATCACGTAGTACTCGCGATCGACCTTGGGCAGCCCGGCCGGCGGCTCGACCAGGATCAGGCCGTACATGCCGTTGGCCACATGCATGCCCACCGGCGCGGTGGCGCAGTGATACACGTACAGGCCGGCATTCAGCGCCTTGAACGTGAACTGCGATGCGTGGCCGGGCGCGGTGAAGCTGGACGCCGCGCCGCCGCCTGGGCCGGTCACGCCGTGCAGGTCGATGTTGTGCGGCATCTTGCTGTCCGGCATGTTGCGCAGATGGAATTCCACCGTGTCGCCCTGGCGCACGCGGATGAAGCTGCCGGGCACGGTGCCGCCGAAGGTCCAGAAGGTATAGGTCACGCCTTCGGAGATTTCCATCTCCTTCTCAATCACGTTCAATTCAACGATCACCTTCGCCGGCGCGGTGCGCCCGGTGGCCGGCGGCACGTTCGGCGGCGAAGTCAGCACGGCCTTGATCGGCTCGCCCTGCGGCGGGCCGAAGTCGCCATGCTCAGACGATCCACCGGTATCGTCCGACGCCGTTGCTGCCGGACTTGCGCCGCTCTGTCCGCCCTTGCAGCCGCCCAGCGCCAGAATGCCGACGATCGCCGCTGCCAATACCGTCTGTGTCGCACGTTTCATGGTCTCTCCCCGATGCTGCGTTGATGTTCGGGAAGCAGTGTTCACCTCGCCAGGCTGTCCGGCCCTGACCTACGTCAAGCAACCATGATCTGGTTCTCGGCTAAGATTCTCCCGTCATCCCGCGTCCTGCTTGATCGCGATCAATGCCGGACAGGGTCATGCCACGGAAGCTGACGCCAATTCACCAAGGAACCCCAACAATGTCCCTACCCCGCGCCCTGCCAGCGCTGGCGCTTGTCGCCTGCGCGCCGGCCTTCGCCGCCGACCCGCTCAGCCTCGAATGGGATCTGCGCGCCCGTCACGAACATGTCGCCGACGACGCTTTCGCGAATTCCGCCGACGCCACCACCCTGCGCCTGCGTTTCGGCCTGCGCGGCGACTTCGGCCATGGCTGGAGCGCGCTGCTCGAAGGCGAAGGCATCGTCGACGGCGACGACGACTACAACAGCGGCGCCAATGGCCGCACCGCGTATCCGGCGGTGATCGACCCCGACGGCGCCGAAGTCAACCAGGCCTGGGTAGGCTGGAAGAACGCGCGCTTCACCGCCACCGTCGGCCGGCAGCGGTTGATCTTCGACAACGCGCGCTGGGTCGGCAACTCCGGCTGGCGCCAGAACGAACAGACCTTCGATGCAGTCGCCGTCGACTTCAAACCCGGCGAGGCCTGGAACCTGCGCTACGCCTGGCTGGACAAAGTGCATCGCGTCGCCAGCGACGAGGCCCGCGACCCACTGGCGCGCGAACGCGATCTGTCCACGCATCTGCTCAGCGGCAGCTTCAAGCACGGCAGCCAGCAGTGGACCGGCTACGCCTGGCTTCACGACGACCGCGATGTCGCGACGGCATCCACCGCGACCTACGGCCTGCGCTGGACCGGCACGCAAAAGCAGGGCGAGCTGATATGGGGCTGGAGCGCGGAAATCGCCCGCCAGCGCGACCATGCCGACAACCCGGTCGATTTCTCGCACAGTTATTGGCTGCTGGAA
>JAPLSI010000139.1 GCA_026398715.1 Gammaproteobacteria bacterium | reverse complement strand
GCGACGGCCAGGCCGTCACCGACGAAGACGAAAAGCACCTTGCCGACTTGCTGGCCTCCATCGCCCGCATTTTCGAAGGCCTGCAGGTGGGCCGGCGCAGCGCGCCGAAGGAAACCACGTGATCGAAGTCGGGGACAGCAGCCACCCGACCCCCATCGATGCCAGCACCGTTGCCATGCTGGAGGCCTATTTCGGCATGCGGCTCGCCGGCGAACCGGGCCTGCGCGACCTGCTGGACGTGGTGGAAGTCGCCGGCGGCCAATGGCTCTTCCGGCAGGACGAGCCGGGCTCGAGCATGTACCTGCTGGTGCGCGGCCGCCTTCGCGTCTGGCGCGACGTGGCCGATGCGCCGGGCGAAGAGGACGTGTTGCTGGGCGAAGTGACACCCGGCGAAAGCGTGGGCGAAGCGGGCTTGCTTACCGGGCATCCGCGCAGCGCCGGCGTGCGCGCCATCCGCGACAGCCTGCTGGTGCGAGTGGATCGCAAGGGACTGGAGTTGATGGCCCGCCAGAATCCTGCGCTGGTGATGCGCCTGGCTGCCAGCGTGGCGGACCGGATGCGGCAGAACATGCAGCCGCGCCCTGCCGGCAGCCGCGTGGTGAAGACGATTGCGTTGCTGCCGCTGGACGATTCACCGCGCGTGGCCGGCTTTTGCGAATCGCTGGTCGCCGGCCTCGCCGCGCAAGCATCGATCAACGACCTGCATCGCCAGACACTGGGCAAGGCCGGCGCGCCGACCGACTCCCTGCACGAAATGCAGCACCCCGATGCGGCCCTGAAGCACTGGCTTGCCGACCAGGAATCCCGCTTCGACCACCTGGTGTTCCGCTGCGATCCGTCGGCGACGCCGTGGACTGCGTTCTGCCTGCGACAGGCCGACCTGGTGCTTCGCATCGGCGATGCCGCGGGCGACCCGGCACTGCGTACCTGGGAGTCGGAACTCGAGGCGTCCCACGAGCGCGCGGGCGGGTCGAACCAGGCGCTGGTGCTGATGCAGCCGGAAGCTTCGACGCCCATTACCGGGACGCTGGCCTGGCTGGACGCGCGGCAGATAGATTTCCACCTGCACGTCCGCGCCGACCGGCCCGACGACCTGCTGCGCGTGCTCCGTATTATTTCCGGCCGCGCCACCGGACTGGTGCTCGGCGCCGGCGCGATTCGCGGCTTCGCCCACCTGGGCGTGTACCAGGCCATGCAGGAGTCCGGCGTTCCGCTCGACTGGGTGGGCGGTTCGAGCATCGGCGCCATCATGGCGGCGGCGATGTCGTACGACTGGACCGCGGCGCATGCCATCGAAGTCGCCTACGAGGCCTTCGTGAAAGGCAAGCCGTTTTCGGATTACACCTTGCCGCTGGTTTCACTGCTGCGCGGGCGACGCATGCGTCGCCTGTTGCGCCAACATTTGCCCGGCAATATCGAAGACCTGCCCGTTCCCTTCTTCTGCGTGTCCAGCAACCTGTCCACCGGCACCTCCAACGTGCACCAGCGCGGCCCGCTGTGGCTCGCACTCAGCGCCAGCGCCGCCTTGCCCGGCGTGATGCCCCCTGCGGTGCACGAAAGGCAGTTGGCCATCGACGGATCGGTGTTGAACAGCCTGCCCGTGGACGTGATGCAGACCATGCCGGTAGGCCGCGTGATTGCAGTGGACCTGTCCACGCGCAAGGAATTCCTGCTCGACTACAAGCACGTGCCTTCGGCCTGGGCGCTGCTTCGCTCGCGCCTGTTCGGCGGCAAACGGCGCATCAGGGTGCCCGGGCTTGCCACCCTGATGCTGAAGTCCACGGAAATCGGAACCGTCGCGCGCGTGCGCGAACTTGGCGCGCGTGCCGACCTGCTGCTGGCGCCGAAGGTCTACCAGTTCAACATCCTGGACGTGTCGTGTTTCCACAAGGTCGTCGAGGCCGGCTACACGAATGCGCGGGAAATGCTTCCCGCCTGGTTCGAGCGCGCGAACAAGCCGGCTACTCCGGCGGAAGCAACTCGCGAGCCATGACGATGGCGTCCTCGCGCCCCTTGTGCGCGGGATAGTAGTTGGGCCGGCGGCCGATCTCGTTGAAGCCTTCGCTGTCGTACAGCGCAATCGCGCCGGGATTGGACGGCCGCACTTCCAGGAACACGCGGTCGGCCATGTGCCAGCGCGCGATGTCCACCAGCCGCCGCAGGATATGCCGGCCGTGGCCGTGGCCCTGGTGTTCGGGCGCGACACAGACATTCAGCACGTGCGCCTCGCCGGCCGCGCAGCTCAGCACGCCATAACCGATGATGCCGACCCGGCAATCGAGCACCCAGCATTCATGCCCCACCCGCAGGCAGTCGCGGAAGATGCCCGGCGTCCACGGAAAGACATAGGCGCGTTGTTCGATCGCCGATACGGCCTCGATGTCGGCCTGCCGCATGATCCTTATCTGCGATGCATCGGCCGCCAGCGCGCTCATTCAATGACTCCGGCGCAGCGCCCGCAGGCGCGGCCACAGCGCGCGCTTGAGCGCAGGCTGGTTGCGCAGCTTGTCGATGTCATCGACCAGCGCGCCGATATCGTTGCCACCCGCGGCGCGGCGAAGGGCCTCGAGCAAGCGCGGGGTCGAGCTTGGCGCAACCGGCCCTGCCGTGGCGGGTTCGGCGACGCTGGCCTTTGGAAAGTGCCTGGCGGTCCTGTCTGTCGCCGACACCATCGGGCTGGCGGGGTTCGCCGCCGGGGCGACATCGCGCGGCGGCCACTGGGTGCCATGCACCATCAGGTCATGGCCCAGTGCCTGCAGCAGGCGCTGCTGTTCGGCACTCCAGTTCATGCGGCCGGGCGGGTGCGGCGGGCGCGTGTCCACAGCCAGTACAGCGGCCCGGACAGCGCGTAGGCGACCGCGACGGCCAGCAGCACGCGCGGCGTATCTATCAGCAGCGCCACCAGGAAGATGACGATCAGCAGCATCACCCAGAAAGGCACGCGCTCGTTCTTCTTCTCGCCCTTGAAGCTGGTGTAGCGGATGCGGCTGACCATCAGCAATCCGCAGACCACGGTCAGTCCTGCGGCCAGGTAGCGAAACTCGACGCCGCTGTAGCCAAAGTCGCTCATCGACCAGACGAAGCCAGTCATCAATGCCGCCGACGAGGGGCTGTTCAAGCCGATGAACCAGCGCTTGTCCACCACGCCGACCTGCGTGTTGAAGCGGGCCAGGCGCAATGCCGCGCAGGCCACGTAAAGGAAGGCCGCGCCCCAGCCGATCTTGGCGGCAAGGTTGCCGTCCACGCTCATTCCGGCCAGCGCCCAGTGGTACATGACCAGGGCCGGCGCCATGCCGAAGCTGACCAGGTCGGCCAGCGAGTCGTATTGCACGCCGAATTCGCTGCTGGTGCCGGTCATGCGCGCTACCCGGCCGTCCACGCCGTCGAACAGGCCGGCCACGAAGATCGCCATGCAGGCATGGTCGAAATGGCCGCTGGCGGCCGCCAGGATCGCGTAGAAGCCCGAGAACAGCCCGCAGGTCGTCAGCAGGTTCGGCAACAGGTAGATATGCCGGTTGCGCGGCGGCTGGACATCGTTGGTGGGTTCCATCCAGCCAGTGTAGCCGCTGCGGGCCCGCTTGCCAGCCCGCGCGGCGCGCGGTAGAACGCAGCACGAAGCCCTTGCGCGCCCACCGGAGAAGCCCATGCGATTGGTCCATGCAGTATTGGCGGGCCTGGTGGTGGGCGGGGCCGTGGGTTGGTGGTGGCTCGGCCACCCCGGCTACGAGACATCGCAGCAGCGCCAGGAACGCGCGGCCGCCCAGGCCGAGGCCGCCGAGCCCAAGGTCTACCGCTGGCGCGACGCGCAGGGCGTCCTGCACATCACCGACCAGCCGCCCAAGGGCCGCAAGTACGAAAAGGTGGACTTGCGCGAAGACGTGAACGTGATTCCCATGTCAGAGCCAGCGCCGGCGGAAGGCGAAGCCGCGGCAAAGTAGCCCGCCCGGCGGGGCTGGGAGGGCAGTCCGGGGCGCTCGGGCATGGTCGGCCGGTACAATGGCCTTCTTTGTCCAGCGAAGTCCCCCGATGCGCCTGTCACGCTTCCACCTCAACACCTCCAAGGAAACCCCCGGCGACGCCGAGATCAGCAGCCACCGGCTGATGCTGCGCGCGGGCATGATCCGCAAACTGGCCGCCGGCCTGTACACCTGGTCGCCACTGGGCCTGCGCGTGCTGCGCAAGGTGGAGCAAGTGGTGCGCGAGGAAATGGACCGCGCCGGCGCGCTCGAGATGACCATGCCCACCGTGCAGCCGCGCGAATTGTGGGAAGAGACCGGTCGCTGGGAAAAATTCGGCGGCCAGTTGCTGAAGATCAAGGACCGCAAGGAAGCCGAATACGCCTACGGCCCGACTGCCGAGGAAGTCATCACCGACTTCGCCCGCCAGGAACTGCGCAGCTACAAGCAGCTGCCGCTGAATTTCTACCAGATCCAGACCAAGTTCCGCGACGAGATCCGGCCGCGCTTCGGCGTGATGCGCGCACGCGAATTCCTGATGAAGGACGCCTACAGTTTCCACCTCGACGAAGCGTCGATGGCCGAGACCTACCAGGCAATGTACGAGGCCTACACGCGCATCTTCGAACGCCTCGGGCTGAAGTTCCGCGCGGTGGCGGCCGACACGGGCGCGATCGGCGGCAGCGCGTCGCATGAATTCCATGTACTCGCCGAATCGGGCGAGGACGCCATCGCGTTTTCCGACGGCTCGCAATACGCCGCCAACGTCGAGATGGCCGAGGCCATCGCGCCCGCCGCGCCGCGCCCGGCGCCGGCGGAGGAATTGCGCAAGGTGGATACACCGTGGCAGCGCACCTGCGAGGAAGTAGCCAAGTTGCTGAGCATCGAACTGTCGCGGACGGTGAAGTCGGTGGCGATCATGGCCGAGCCCGGTTTCGTGCTTGCGCTGGTGCGCGGCGACCACATGGTCAACGAGATCAAGCTCGCCAAGCTGCCGGGCCTGGCCGACTACCGCCTGGCGACCGAAGCGGAAATCCTCGAGCACCTCGGCAGCGAGCCGGGCTTCCTCGGTCCGATCAATCCGAAAAAAGATATCCACGTCATTGCCGACCGCAGTGTCGCGGCGATGTCCGACTTCGTGGTCGGCGCGAATGAAAAAGGCTTCCACCTGGCCGGCGTCAACTGGGCGCGCGACTTGCCCGAGGCCGCGATCGTCGCCGACATCCGCAACGTGCTGGCCGGCGATCCGTCGCCCGACGGCCAGGGCACGCTGACCATCGGTCGCGGCATCGAGGTCGGCCATGTCTTCCAGCTGGGCCAGAAATATGCCGAAGCGATGGGCGCGACCGTGCTCGATGCCGAAGGCAAGGCGCAGGTCATGTACATGGGCTGTTACGGCGTGGGCGTCAGCCGCATCGTCGCCGCGGCGATCGAACAGAATTTCGATGCCAACGGCATCATCTGGCCGACGCCGATGGCGCCCTGGCAGATCGTGGTCTGCGTGATCAGCGCGAAGGGCGACACTGTCGTGCCGGCCGCTGCAGTGGAGTTGTACGAGCAACTCACCGCGCGCGGCATCGAGGCTTGCCTGGACGATCGCGGACTTCGCCCGGGCGGCATGTTCGCCGACATGGAACTGATCGGCATCCCGCATCGCGTGGTGGTGTCCGAACGCGGCCTGGCGGCCGGCAGCTTCGAGTACCGCGGCCGGCGCGACACGGAAAGCCGTCAGCTCAGTCGCGACGAGGTGTTCGCGCTATTCAGCTGAGCTTCGCGCACTGGCGACGACGATGGTCGCCGGGGCGTCGTGCATACGCCCGCGCATAGTCTTGTGCAATCAAGACATTAGCACCGGCGCCCTGCAACGCAGTCGCGCCGGGTGCGTGGTTTCGGAAACAATGCACCCATACGCGCCCGCCCGGGCGTCGCCAGGATCGCTTGCCATGCTCGAGTCATTCACCCGCGACCAGTTGCTGTCCTGCGCCAGGGGCGAGATGTTCGGCCCCGAGAACGGCAAGCTGCCGCTGCCCAACATGCTGATGATGGATCGCATCACCCACATCAGCGACGAAGGCGGCGAGCACGGCAAGGGACGCATCGAAGCGGAACTCGACATCACGCCGGACCTGTGGTTCTTCCAGTGCCATTTCGTCGGCGACCCGGTCATGCCCGGCTGCCTCGGCCTGGATGCGATGTGGCAGCTGGTGGGTTTCTTCCTGGTGTGGAAGCGCAACCCCGGCCGCGGTCGCGCGCTGGGCGTGGGCGAAGTGAAGTTTGCCGGGCAGGTTTTGCCCACCGCCAAACTCGTCCGCTACGAAATCGACATCAAGCGCATCGTCGAACGAAAGCTCGTGCTGGCCATTGCCGATGCGAAGATGTTCGTGGACGGCCGCGAGATCTACTCGGCCACCGACTTGCGGGTCGGCCTGTTCACCTCCACCGATTCACTTTGAATAACCGAACCTGAGGTTGTCATGAAACGCGTCGTCATCACCGGCCTGGGCCTGGTTTCCTGTCTTGGCAACGATCGCAACAGCGTGGCGCAGTCGCTGCGCGAATCGCGCTCGGGCATTCGCGCCATCCCCGAATACGCAGAGCTGGGCTTCCGCAGCCAGGTCGGCGGCATGCCCGACATCGACCTGGATTCGCTGATCGATCGCAAGCAGCGACGGTTCATGGGCGATGCCTCGGCGTTTGCACACGTCAGCATGGCCGACGCGATCAAGGACGCCGGCCTGTCGGCGGAGTCGATCGCGGATCCGCGCATCGGCGTGATCGCCGGCTCGGGCGGCGGCTCCTGCGCCAACCAGGTCGAGGCGGCAGACCTGCTGCGCGCCAAGGGCGTGCGCCGCGTCGGTCCGTACATGGTCACGCGCACGATGTGCTCGACGGTGTCGGCCAACCTGGCGACCGCCTTCCACATCCGCGGCCTCAACTACTCCATCTCGTCGGCCTGCGCCACGTCCGCCCATTGCATCGGCGCGGCCATGGAACAGATCCAGCTGGGCAAGCAGGACATCGTGTTCGCCGGCGGCGGCGAGGAACTGCACTGGGCGCAGACGATGCTGTTCGATGCAATGGGCGCGCTGTCGTCCAAGTACAACGACACGCCGACGATTGCGTCACGCGCCTACGACGCCGACCGCGATGGCTTCGTCATCTCCGGTGGCGGCGGCATGGTGGTGGTCGAATCGCTTGATCACGCCCAGGCCCGCGGCGCGCGCATCCTCGCCGAGATCGTCGGCTACGGCGCGACGTCCGACGGCGCCGACATGGTGGCGCCGTCCGGCGAAGGTGCGGCGCGCTGCATGCGCCAGGCGCTCGCCACCGTGGAGGGAAAGATCGATTACCTCAACACCCACGGCACCTCGACCCCGGTCGGGGACGTGGCCGAACTGGGCGCGATGCGCGAAGTGTTCGGCAGCGACGTGCCGGCGTTCTCTTCCACGAAGTCCTTGTCCGGCCATTCGCTGGGCGCGGCGGGCGTGCAGGAAGCGATCTACTGCCTGCTGATGATGGAGCAGGGCTTCATCGCCGGCTCGGCGAATATCGGCAACCTCGACCCAGCCGCCGAAGGCATGCCCATCGTCAGCCACTCGCGCGATGCACGCCTGGACACGGTGATGTCGAACAGCTTCGGATTCGGCGGCACCAACGCCAGCCTCGTGTTGCGCCGCTGGCCCTGATCGAATTCGCCACCGGCGCGCGGTCGGGTTCACGCCCGCGCGTCTAGTGGCGAACGAATCGCGTCGCGTCTTCCACCAGCCGCCCGTCCGGATACAGGATGGCGATGCGGTGCTTGTTGGGGTCCATCACACCGGCAATCAGTTGCCCGGGGGCGACGCGACGAACGAACTGGATAAGCCAGCCGACTTGCTCGAGCAACGCCAGCTTCTCCTTTTGTTCCGCGCTCAGGCCGCGCCTGAGTGCCCTTGCTTCCGACGGCGGCGAATTGCGCCGTTCAACCAGTTTGCCGTCCATCCCGACCTCCTTTCTCGCCCTCTTCCCTTAGAAC
Organism: Gammaproteobacteria bacterium; assembly: GCA_026398715.1. Next base: position 14,460 of record JAPLSI010000139.1, on the reverse strand, counting down.
GAAAAACGGTCGCATCGATCGGACAGCGCCCATGAAAAAACCGCCCGACGGCGGCTTTTCGAATGCACGCTGTCTCTCTTCAGAGATTCCTGCGCGGTGAAACCAGCAGGTTGCCGAACAGGATCCCCGCCACCAGTGCGATCAGGGCGGTGATCACGGCAAACGCGGTATCCAGGCTGAGCATCACGTCGCGCTCGAACACGAAGTTCAGGCTGCGGAAGCCCAGGCTGCCCGGCACCAGCAGGATGATGCCGGGAACCCGGATCAGCGCACTGGGCCGGTTGAACTTGTGGCCGTAGAGGTTGGCCACGGCGGTCACCACCATGCCCGCCAGGAAGACGCCGCCGGGCAACGTATTCTCGACCATGCCCGGCACCATGTTGGCGAAGCGCGTTACCGCATAACCGAGCCACACGGACGCCATCACCAGCAGGACGTCGCGGCGCGCGGCCTTGAACAACACCGCGAACGCAAACGAGCCCGCCAGCAACGTCAACCACGGCATCCACGACGGCAACGCCTCGCCGGCGTTGGGCATCGGCTGCCATCCCAGCAGGTTCACGACCTGCGCGGCGGCGACGGCGCCAAACGTCAACTTGAGCAGCACCGTCAGCGCGCCGGCGAAACGCGCCGTGCCCGATACCAGTTGCCGGCTGGTCAATTCCGATACGGCGGTGGTCAGGGTCAGGCCGGGCATCAGCACGATCAGCGCGGCGATGATGACGCCCTGCAGCGACAAGGGCGCGATGAAGGTCGCCACGGCCGTCGCCATCAAGGTCACCAGGAAGGCCGACAGGGCTTCATTGGCATCGGCCCAGCGCGGGCGGTCGTGACTGAGCTCGGCCAGCACGCCGATCAGGGTGCCGAGCATGGCTGCGGTGATCAGGTCGGCCCATCCGGTGTTGCGCATCAGGCCCGTTACCGAGGCCGAGGCCAGGCCAAAGCTGAAGATCGTCCACGGCCGCGCGTAGCGACCGGGCGGCCGGTCCAGCGCGCGCATCGCGACCAGCCCGTCGGCGATTTGCATGCGCCCCGCCAACACGTCCTCGGCGATGCCGTCGGCAGCGGCCAGCCGGCCGAGGTTTTCTTCACCGGGCTCGAGGCGGATCACGCGCGTCATCGAATACGCCGGGCCGCGCTCGGGGTCGGGAAAACTCAGGATCATGCCGGTCGGGTTGGACCAGACATCGGCCTCGATGTGCAGCCGTCGCGCAACCTGGGTGACTGCGCCCTCGAGTCGTTGTGCCGAGGTGCCGTACATGTGCAGGCGCCGCGCCAGTTCGACGAGGAAGTCCACGCGCACCAGATAGGGCGCGTGTGAATCCGATTGATCGAGGAAGTTTGTGTCGGACATCCGCAAAAGGATGGCATGAAACCACCCTGCAACGGACAATGGGCGCGATGAGCCATCCCCCGTCCCCAGCGACCAGGCCGTGAGCACCGGCTTCGGCGAACTGTGCTCGATCCTCAGCGCCCTGTGCTGGGCGATCGGCCTGATGTTCTATCGGCAACTGGGCGCCACCCTGCCCCCGCTGCAACTCAACTTCCTGAAAAACCTGATGGTGCTGGGCATGCTGCTGCCGGCCATCCCCTTGCTGCATGGCCTGGACGTGCCGCAGTTCACCGCGTGGCAGGCGTTTGCCGCCATCGCCAGCGGGGTCATCGGCATCGGCATCGCCGACACCCTGTATTTTCGCGCACTGAACGAACTGGGCGCCGGGCGCATGGGCGTACTCGGCAATTTCTACAGCCCGTTCGTGATCGTGCTCAGTTTCTTCTTCCTGGATGAAAGCCTGACTGTCTTCCAACTGCTCGGATTCGCGCTGGTCAGCCTGGGCGTGTGGATAGCCGCATGGCCGCGCGCGGGCACCGAGCCTCGGCCCGCCCATGCGGTTCGCGGCTTCATGTACGCAATGCTGGCGATCGTGCTGATGGCGGTCTCCATCATCCTGGTCAAGCGCGTGCTTGAGCAGCAACCCCTGCTGTGGGTAACCGGGCTGCGCATGGTCGGCGCCCTCGCCGGCATGGCGGCCATCGCCTGGTTTCGTGGCGAATCCGCGCAATTGGCGCCGCCGACGGTCGGCATGCCCTGGCGCAAGCTGGCCTTTGCGGCCTTCATCGGCCAGTTCCTGGCCATGGTGCTTTGGCTGGCCGGCTACAAGTACACGCTGGCCTCGGTGGCTGCCATCCTCAACGAGACGGCGTCCATTTTCATCCTGCTCCTGGCGGCCATCTGGCTGAAGGAGAAATTAACCCGGCGCGCGATTATCGGGGTGGGGCTGACCCTGACCGGAGTTTCCGTCATGCTGATAGCCAGATGAGTACCGCACCTGCCATAGAACCGAGCCGCAGCGACCCGGAAATCCTCCGTGCCACCGGCGACTGGACCCTGCACAACGCCCAGGCCTTGCTGGCCTTCATCGCCAACGCGCCGGACAAGGCCAAGGACATCGACGGCCGCGACATCGGCAAGCTCGATTCGACCGGCGCCATGCTTTTGTCGCGCTTCGCCATGCGCGTGGGCCTGGGACTGTCCACGGTCGAGGTGCAGCCCAAGTACCAGTCCATGGTCGATTCGGTGCGCGAAATCTGCGAAACGCCGGCCCGCAGCAAGACCAAGGACCTGGGCTTCAGGCGCATGCTCGAGCGCCTGGGTTATTCGGTCGAAGACTATTCGAAGGAAATCCTGGCGCTGATCGGCTTCGGCGGCCTGACCCTGCAGACGATGGTGCGCACCGTGCTGCGCCCGGCCAGGATCCGAATCACCTCCACCGTGCACCACATGGAACAAGTCGGCCTGGATGCCGTGCCGCTGGTGTTGCTGCTGAGCTTCATGGTCGGCGCCGTCATCGCCTTCCTGGGCGCGACCGTGTTGCGCGATTTCGGCGCGGAGATTTTCGTGGTCGAACTGGTCGGCATCGCCTTCCTGCGCGAGTTCGGCGTGCTGCTAACCGCCATCCTGCTGGCGGGCCGCACGGCCAGTGCGTTTACCGCGCAGATCGGCGCGATGCAAAGTGGCGAGGAGATCGATGCCATTCGCACGCTCGGCCTGAATCCGATCGAGCTTCTCGTCTTGCCGCGCCTGTTCGCGCTGCTGATGATGCTGCCGCTGCTGACCTTCCTGGCGATGATGGCCGGCCTGCTCGGCGGCATGGCCGTATGTGCGGCAAGCCTGGACTTGTCGCCCGAGCTGTTCTTCACTCGCCTGCATGAAAACATCAGCGTCCGCCACTTCTGGGTGGGCCTGTCCAAGGCGCCCATCTTCGCCGTGGTGATTGCGTTGATCGGCTGCCTGGAAGGCTTCCAGACCGAGGGCACCGCGCAATCGGTCGGCGAGCGCACTACCTCCAGCGTGGTCCAGACCATTTCGCTGGTCATCCTGCTCGATGCCGCGGCCGCGCTGTTCTTCATGGAGATGGACTGGTGAGCGCCGTCGCGCCCGCGGCGCAGGTCGCGACGCCGGAACTGGCGGTGCGCGTGCGCGGTTTGTCCAATTCCTTCGGCAAGCAGATCGTCCACGAAAACCTGGACCTCGACGTGCACACCGGCGAGATCATCGGCGTGGTCGGCGGCTCCGGCACCGGCAAGTCGGTATTGATGCGGGCGATCCTCGGGCTGCGGCGGCCGCAGGCCGGGCAGATCGAAGTGCTGGGCGTGGACGCGTTGTCGGACAACACCACCAAGCGACTCGAGATCGAGCGCAACAGCGGCGTGCTCTACCAGAACGGCGCCTTGTTCTCGTCGCTGACGGTCGCTGAAAACGTGATGGTGCCGCTGAAGGAACACCACGACCTGCCGGCCGACCTCATCCACGACCTGGCCATCCTCAAGATCCGCCTGTCCGGACTGCCCGACAACGCCGCCGACAAATTTCCTTCGCAATTGTCGGGTGGCATGCGCAAGCGCGCGGCACTGGCGCGTGCACTGGCGCTGGATCCGGCGCTGTTGTTCCTGGACGAACCCACCGCCGGCCTCGACCCGATCAGCGCGGCGGCCTTCGACCAGTTGATCCTTTCGCTGCAACGGGCCCTGGGCCTGACCGTGTTCCTGATCACCCACGACCTCGATACGCTCTACACCATCTGCAACCGCGTGGCGGTACTGGCCGACGGCAAGGTGCTGGTGAATGCGCCCCTGGAAGAAGTTGAAAAGTACGACCACCCGTGGGTGCAGGAATATTTCCACGGCCCCCGGGGTCGCGCCGCGCAAGCGGCCAAGGAGAAGAGATAAATGGAAACCCGAGCCAATCACGTCCTGATAGGACTGTTCACGATTGCCGTTAGCTTGATGGCGGTCTTCTTCGCGCTGTGGGCGGCCAACTACACGTCCAACCGCAACTGGGATGAATACGACGTCTTCTTCAAGGAAGCCGTTACGGGCCTGGGCACCGGCGGCATCGTGCAATACAACGGCATCAATGTCGGCGAGGTCCGCAAGCTGACCCTCGACCCGAAGGACCCGCGCCGCGTCATCGCGCGCATCCGCCTGCAGGCCGACACGCCGGTGAAGATCGACACCAAGGCCAAGCTCGCCTTCATCGGCCTGACCGGCGTCGCGCAGATCCAGTTGTCCGGCGGCCTGCCTGAAAGCCCGCGCCTGCTGCCCACGCCCGACCGCAAGGTGCCGATCATCGCCACCCAGCCATCGGCCTTGCAAAACGTCGCCGAGGCCGCCAACGACATCGTCGAGCGCCTGCGCACCATCCTCAGCGACCAGAACATCGAACGCATCTCGGGCACGCTCGACGACATCCACCAGATCAGCAGCACGGTTGCCGGCCAGAAGGACGACGTGGCCGCGCTGATCAAGAATCTGCGCGAGACCAGCGTGCAACTCAACAACACCCTCGTAAAGGCGCAAGGCAGCCTCGATACCATCGACAAGAACGTGGTGCAGAACCTGCCGGCGCTGATGGAAAAACTAGACCGCACGCTGGCTTCGCTCGAGTCGGCCAGCAAGAACGCCAATGGCGTGATCGCCGACAACCGCGAATCCATCGCCAATTTCAGCCAGAACGGGTTGGGCCAGGTCGGACCGACCCTGGTCGAACTGCGCGGCTTGATCCGCGACCTGCGCCGCATCACGTCGCGCCTGGACCGCAACCCCAGCGGCTACGTCACCGGCCGCAACCGTCCCGAGGAGTTCGAGCCGAAATGATCACGACCCAGGCAATTCCCGCAAAATTCGCACTTCCGCTGGTGCTCGCCGTCGTGTTGGGCGCCAGTTGCGGCTTCCTGCCCGAGCGCGAGCCCGTCACCACCTACCAGCCGGTGCGCACCGCGACCATCGCCGACCCGCAGTGGCCGACCGTCGCGTGGTCGTTGCTGGTGTCGCGCCCCGTCGCGGGCATGCAGATCGACTCGGAGCGCATCAACGTCGAGCCCGCGCCCGGCACCGTGCAGGTTTACAAGTCCGCCGCGTGGACCGATGCGGCGCCGGACCTGCTGCAAATGGCGCTGCTGAGGGGCTTCGAGGAATCGCAGAAGATCCTGTCGGTATCGCGATCGGGCGGCGGCGTTCGCGGCCAGTACCAGTTGCTGACCGAACTGCGCGGTTTCCAGTCGATGTACACGCAACCGGGAAAGCCGGAGGCTGTGGTCGAGATATACGCACGCCTGGTGCACACCAACGATGGACGCGTCATCGCCGCACGCAGTTTCCGCCACGCCGAACCGGCCGCTGGTGAAGACGTAGGCGCGGTGGTCGAGGCGTTTTCCCGCGCGCTGGATCGGTCGACGGCCGACATCGTCGGCTGGACGCTGCGCAGTGGCAACGCCGCGCCGGCCGAGTCAGGCAAGCCCTGAGCCCGCATTTCCGGGCGCGTCCCTGCATGGGCATGGCTTGCTCCCTGATTTGCCGCACCCGAGGCAAAACGCGACAATTGGCCATCCCCACGAGGCACACCTGATGACGACGCGCGATGTCATGGAATACGACGTGCTGGCCGTTGGCGCCGGGCCGGCCGGGCTGGCTTTCGCCATCCGCCTCAAGCAGTTGAAGCCCGAACTCAGCGTTTGCGTCATCGAGAAATCCTCGACCATCGGCGCGCATATCCTTTCCGGCGCCGTGATCGAGCCGGGCCCCCTGGACGAACTGCTGCCCGGATGGCGCGATGCGCCGCCGCCAATCTGCGTACCCGCGACCGAGGATGAATTCTGGATCCTCAGCAAGACCGGCGGCTTCAAGCTGCCGATCGTGCCGCCGCAGATGTCCAACCACGGCAACTTCATCGTGTCCCTGGGAGCGATGTGCGCATGGCTTGCGCCGCAGGCCGAGGCACTGGGCGTTGAAATCTATCCGGGCTTCGCCGCCGCCGAAATCCTGTTCGACGCTGACGGCGCCGTGGCGGGCGTGAGCATCGGCGACATGGGCGTGGCGCGCGATGGGTCGCACAAGGCCAGCTATGCGCAGGGCATCGACATCAAGGCGCGAATCACCGTGCTGGGCGAAGGCGCGCGCGGCCACCTCACCAAGCGACTGGTCGACAAGTTCAGGCTCGACGCGATGAGCGACCCGCAGAATTATTCGATCGGCATCAAGGAACTGTGGCAGGTGCCGGCCGGTCGCGTGTCGCCCGGCAAGATCGTGCATTCGATGGGTTGGCCGGCCGATTCGAAAACCTATGGCGGCAGCTTCCTGTACCACCTCGACAAGGACCGCGTCGCGCTCGGCTACGTGTCCGGCCTCGACTACGTCGATCCCATGTATGAGCCGTACGAAGCCTTCCAGCAATGGAAGAACCACCCCAGCATGAAGTCCTTGCTGGAAGGCGGCACGATTCTTTCAGCGGGCGCGCGCGCCATCGTCACCGGCGGCTACCAGGCGCTACCGACCCTGGAAATGCCCGGCGCGATCCTGATAGGCGACGGCGCGGGATTGTTGAACGTGCCCAAGATCAAGGGCGTGCACCAGGCACTGCGCTCGGGAATGCTGGCCGCCGAACACATCGCCGAAACGGGCGTGGCGGAGGGCTGGGACGCGAAGCTTCGCGGCTCGGTCGTGATGTCGGAGTTGAAGAAGGTTCGCAACTTCAAGCCCGGCTTCAAGAAGGGCCGCTTGTTCGGCTTGCTCAACTCGGCATGGGAAACCGTGACGGTGGGTCATTCACCCTGGACCATGAAAGTGAAACCCGACTGGTCGTCCTTGCAGAAGATTGGCGAAGCCGAACGCCCGAAGCGCAATTATGTCGAACGCACGTTGCCGCCGCGCGACCGCCTCGCTGGCGTGTACTTCGCGGCCACCGAACACGATGAAGACCAGCCGATCCACCTCAAGGTGCTCGACACCAACATCTGCATTGGCGCCTGCGCCGAGGAATACGCGAATCCCTGCACGCGCTTCTGCCCCGCCGGCGTCTATGAAATCGTCAAGGACGCGGGCGGATCGCGCCTGCAGATCAACGCGGCCAATTGCGTGCACTGCAAGACCTGCGACATCAAGGACCCGTACCGCATCATCGACTGGGTTACGCCGGAAGGCGGCGCGGGTCCCAACTACCTGAACCTCTAGGCCCGGTTACTTCGCGGGCGCAGCCAGCTCGGGCGCCTTGTAATCGACCTTCGCCAGTTCGATGCCCGGTACGGTGGAGACGGCGGTCATGACCGGTATCGAACCCAGGTCCGGCATCGGTGGCTTTTCCCCGCGCTTGGCCTTGCCTTCAGGCCGCTTCGCAGCGCCGCCACCAAACTGGTAGGGCAGGCTGAGGCGAGAAGGCACTACCTGGCCATCCACCTTGTCGAGCTCGAAGCGGCTGCCGCGAACCGAAATCGAAACGGCGTCCAGGTAGCGCGCCTCGGCAAACTTGTTGGGCTCGCGCAGCTCCATGCGTTCGGTGGTTTGCGTGGCCGGATCGGGCACGCCGTCCGCACCGACGTTGATCGCCACCACTACCAGGGCGCCACCCTGCCGCCCCTGGTACTTGGGCGGCTCGATCTTGCCCATGTGCAGCAGGGTCGGGCCGTTGAAGGCACGCTTGAGCCTGGGTGCAAAACGACCCTCGCCCACCGGCTCCAGCGCGATCGCAAGCGTCAGGCTGGTTTCGCTGGGCACGGCCTTGCCGTCCTTGCGTGCCGGGGTGAACACCAGCTTGCGCGCGAACTCCTGGGCGGCAAGGTTCAGGCCGGCCGCGACCTGGGTGTCGGAGGGCTTGGCCGCCACGACCTTGCCTGCGGCATCCAGGGAAACCTTCAGCCCGATCATCTGCGGCGGCGTGGGTGCGGCGGCGGGAGCATCTGCCGCCTGGGCTGCGTCGCCGACGACCACAAAGGCCGCGGCCAGTAACAACAATCGAAGTCGGGTTTTCATGTTCGGCCCCCAGGTTGGTCGGGCTGATTCTAGACGCAAGCGCAGCCCGTTCACCGTGCCAGAGGCCATGGGCGGTAAAATGGCGGAAGTCTCCCGGAGTCCGCCATGTCCCTCAGTCCCGAACTGCGCCAGCGCATCGAAAGCACCCTTTCCAGCAACCGCGTCGTGCTCTTCATGAAGGGCGATCCCACTTCGCCGCGCTGCGGCTTCTCCGCCAAGGCGGTCGGCATCCTGGACGCCATCTCGCCGGGCTATGCCAGCGTGGACGTGCTGGCCGACCCGGAGATTCGCGAGGGCATCAAGGAATACGGCCAGTGGCCGACCATTCCGCAGTTGTACGTCGGCGGCGAGCTCGTCGGCGGCAGCGACATCATCGAACAGATGCTCAACTCCGGCGAGCTGCATGAAGTCCTCGGCGCGCCCGCGCCCGACCGCACCCCGCCACAGATCACCATCAGCCCTGCAGCGGCCGAAGCCATTCGCCGCGCGCTCGATTCGGCCGACCCGAACCTGGGCCTGCACCTGGCCGTGGATCCCCGCTTCGCCTCGCAATTCCAGCTCAAGCCGGTCACCGGCCAGGAAATCGTGGCCGAGGCATCCGGCATCCGCGTTCACCTGGACCTTGCCAGCGCGCCGCGCGCCAACGGCATCGCCATCGACTGGGTCGAGGACGTGCGCGGCTCGGGCCTGGCCATCACCAATCCCAATGCGCCGCCGCCGGTGAAGTCGATGTCCGTGCAGGAACTGCACGACCGCATCGTCGCCGGCGCGATCGACGTGATCGACGTCCGTCCCGCCCAGGCTCGCGCCATGGCGCCGTTCCCGCAGCCCCACGAAGTGCTGGACGAAGACAGCCACGACCGGCTCGCCGCCCTGCCCAAGGACTTGCCCCTGGCCTTCCTTTGCCACCACGGAAACTCCAGCCGGCAGGCCGCCGAGCACTTCCGCGGACTGGGTTTCCACGACCTATACAACGTCGAGGGAGGCATCGATGCCTGGGCCGCGGAAGTCGATCCCAAGGTGCCGCGCTATTGATGTGTGACGCGGAGCCCCGGTACGGTTAGAGTAATTGCGTAAATTCACAACGTAATGACCGGCTGGACCTGCACACTGGCAGGCGTCCGGCACCACCGGGGGGAGGCGTCATGAAACTGACTGCGATCACTATGTTGTTGCCGCTGATGGCGCTGGCGGCTTGTTCGAACCAGGCAGGCGGCGGCGGAGGCAGCAGGAACGAACTTGCCGCAACCGCCTGCGATGCCTACGCCAAGGGTCAGCTCGAAGACAAGCTGTACAAGCTCGACCACGCCGAACTCGCCAAGAGCATGGCCGATTCCGGCGACGGCTCCGCGATCCTGCGCGGCCCGATCACGATCGAGCCGGGACTGGCATCGGAAAGCAAGCAAATGCTGGAATGCCGCGTGCGATTCGTCGAAGGCAAGGATTCGCCCGACGTCATCAACATGCAATTCATCTGGTAAGCATCGCGTTTGGTTCCCGACGCGGACGCTTGACGTCGCCGGGGGGCGGGTTCGCCCTGGTCGCCTCGGCGTAGCCGCTCCTGCGGACTCAGAGTCGACCGGCGGGCCATCCATGGCCCGCCTCCTGTGCGAACCCATCCCCCGTCACCGCCAAGCGTCCGTCAAACACCGACGGATGTTGTCGAACGTCAACGTCAAGGTCGATCAAGCCCGGCGCGGTTAGGTCCGACACGGCGAGTGTCTGGATGATTGAGTGCTCGTTCGACGGCTTCGCATTGGCTCGAATGCGCTTTTCCAAATGCGCTTTTCCAAATACACGACGACCGCGAGGCTGTGCTTCTGCTCGACTTCGCGATGAAAGTTGCCGGACGCTTGGCGGTGACGGGGGGCCTGACTACGCAGGAGGCCGGCCATGGATGGCCGGCCGGTCGACTCTGAGTCCGCAGGAGCGGCTACGCCGAGGCGACCAGCGGAGTCGGGGCCCCCGGCGCCGACAAGTGGCCGTGCGAGCTCCAACTCAAATGTCGATGAAGGACAGTTACGCGTTGAAGGCGTTTGCGTAGCCGGTCTGGACGATGGCTTTTTGCAGCGTGTCGACGATCTTGATGTTGCCGGCCACGATCTGGCCGCCGTCGAGCAGCTTGTCGCCGCGGCCGCGGAAATCGCAGACGCGGCCTCCGGCTTCGCGGACCAGCAGCATGCCGGCGGCGATGTCCCAGCTTTTTACGCCGGCTTCGAAATAGGCGTCGACGCGGCCTGCGGCGACGTAGGCCAGGTCGAGCGCGGCCGAGCCGGTGCGGCGGAAGTCTTCGGCCTCGACCAGCACGCTGCGAAGCATTTCGAACTGGGCCGGCAAGCGGTTGCGTTCGCGCGGCGGGAAGCCGGTGACCAGCAGCGCGCCGGTCATGTCCTTGCGCTCGGCGACGCGGATCTTCTTGTCGTTGAGCGTGGCGCCTGCGCCCTTGCTGGCGGTGAACAGTTCGTTGCGCAGCGGGTCGTAGATGACGCCGTCGGTCGGTTCGCCGTTTTCAACCAGCCCGATCGAGATGCAGAAATGCGGGAAACCACGCAGGAAGTTCGAGGTTCCGTCGAGCGGATCGATGATGAAGGTCTGCTTGCCCTTGCCCATGGCGCCCGATTCCTCGGCCAGGATGGCGGCTTCGGGATAGGCGCGGCGGAGCTCGCGGATGATCTCGGCCTCGGCCAGCGAGTCGACTTCGCTGGCGTAGTCCTGGCGGCCTTTTTCGAACACGCTGAGGCTGTCGAGCTTGCTCATGTGCCGCAGCAGGATCGTGCCGGCCTGGCGGGCGGCCTTCACCATGACATTGATGACTGGTTTTTGCATCCGGCCATCATACCAGCTGGCCGCGCGCGGACGCTGTAAAATGGCCGCATGACCGACTCCCTGAGCCTTGCTGACTCGCCCCGCGTGGTGCTGGTGGGCACGCAACATCCCGGCAACATCGGCTCGGCCGCGCGCGCCATGAAGACCATGGGGCTGGGCCGATTGATGCTGGTTACGCCAGAGCGATTCCCCGACCCCGACGCCTATGCGCTGTCGGCGGGCGCCAACGACGTGCTCGACCGCGCTGAAGTCCATGCGACCCTGGCCGATGCGCTCGCCGATTGCCGGCTGGTGATCGCGACGACGGCACGCCAGCGCACCGTGCCGATGCCGGAGCTGAGCCCGCGCGAGGGTGCCCGGCGGATCATCGAGGCGCAGTCCCTGGGGCAGGTGGCGCTGGTGTTCGGGCGCGAGCGAACGGGCCTGGAGAACGAGGAATTGCAGCTGTGCCACGCAGCGATCTGCATCCAGGCCAACCCCGACTACAGCTCCCTGAACCTGGCGGCGGCAGTGCAGGTGGTGGCGTACGAATGGCGGATGGCGATGCTCGCGGCGCAGGGGGCGCAGGGGGCGCAGGGGGCGCGGCCCGCGCCCGCAGCCGATCCCGACGACCTGCCCGCCGACCATGCGCAACTGGAGAGTTTCTTCAGCCACCTGGGCGCATTCCTGGACGACATCGATTTCCACAAGGGCAAGGCGCCCGACATGGTGACCCAGCGGCTGCGCCGGCTGTTCCTGCGCGCCCATCCGGATCCGCGCGAGCTGCGAATCCTGCGCGGCATTCTTTCCGACACGCAGCGGCTGTTGCAGGTTTCGCGCAAGCCGTGACGCATGCGCATCGGCCACGCTTCGGTTACGCTTGGCGGGTAGTTTTGCGGCGATTCTTACCGGGGTGACCAGGCGGTGATTACGACGGCGGGAACATTCCTGCGCAGCTTGCGCGGCCAATTGGTTTCAGCCTTGCTGGCCCTGCTGTCGCTGCTGCTGATCCTGTTCGCCGTCTTCTGGTACAGCGAGCGCGTCAACCACTTGCGGGTCGAGAGCCTGGCAACCCAGGCCCTGCGGGACCTGGTGCGCGAGGACCAGCTCGACCGCGGCCAAAGCACGGCCCTGCACCTGGCGGCGGGGATCTCCACGGCCATGGCCAACTCCGACCCGGACCGGGTGACGACGCTGGTTCGCACCTTCCTGCAACAGCCCAATGTCCAGTACGTAATCGTCTTCGACTCGGCCGGCCGCATCGTGGACGGCGGCAACGACAGTAGCCTGGTCGGAAAGCCCATGGTCGATCCGCTGGCCGATGCAGCGCTGCTCGCGACCGCGCTGAAAGTGCAGTGGAGCGGGGAATTGCTTGATGTGTCGGCGCCGCTGAAGGTGGACGGCAAGCGGGTCGGCGGCATCCGCGTCGGCCTGGCGGGCGGCAAGCCTGGTGCGCGCCAGCTGAAGATCATCGAGCCCATCACTTCGCAACTCGACGAAGCGAGCCGTTGGCACCACCGCTGGGCCATCGCGATGCTGGCGCTGCTGGGATTGCTCGGCGCTGCGATCATCTACCTGGTGGAGTGGCGCGTGCTGGAGCCCATCCGCAATCTCGGCCGGGTGATGTCCGAAGACCGGCCAGGCCAGCAGCCCACCTCCCTGATGGTGGACCTGGACAGGCGCGACGAGATCGGCGACCTGATGCGCGCGTTCGTCCGGATGCGCGAGGGCATGGCCAAGCACGACCGCGACATCCGGCGCATGGCCTACACCGATCCGCTGACCGGCCTTGCCAACCGCCTGTCGTTCCGCGAACTGCTGGATGATCGCCTGCTGACCCTGCATGCCAGCAGCGGCGAACTGGCCTTGCTGTTCGTGGACCTGGACGACTTCAAGCGGGTCAACGACACGCTCGGCCACGAAGCCGGCGACGAAGTGCTAAGCCAATTGTCGGCGCGCCTGAGGCTTACCCTGGAACGACTGGGCGCGCAGTCTGCGGACATCGCGCGGTTCGGCGGCGACGAGTTCATCGTGTTGTACATGGCCGAAGACATACGCGCTGCTTCGGCGCGGCTGGCCGAGGCGATGATCGAGGAAATCCAGCGGCCGTTGTTGCTTGGCGGCAAGCAGGTCTTCCTGGGCGCTTCGATCGGCATCACCATGTTCCCGTTCGACGCCTATCACGCCGGACAGCTCCTGAAGAACGCCGACATCGCCATGTACCAGGCGAAGGTGGCAGGCAAGAATTGCTACCGGTTCTACTCGCGCGCGATGGACCAGGCCGTCGAGCGCCGCGTGCAACTGGAACAGGATTTGCGTGGCGCCTGGGACCGCGGCGAACTCAGCGTGGCCTACCAACCCATCTACCGGCTGGAAGACGCGAAGATCTGCGGCGCCGAAGCACTGTTGCGATGGAGCCACCCGCACCTGGGCATGGTGCCGCCTTCGGTCTTCATCGAAGTCGCCGAGCAGAGCGGGCTCATCGAGAACCTGGGCAGGAATGTCCTGGAGAAGGCCTGCGGCGATGCCGCGCGCTGGCAGGGCAAGGGCGGCCACAAGCCCTTCGTTTCGGTGAACATCTCGCCGCGCCAGTTGCGCAGTGGCGAGTTGCCCGACGTGGTCGGCAGCGCGCTGCGCAATTCAGGCCTGTTGCCCGCGCAGTTGCATCTCGAACTGACTGAAACCGCCGTGCTGGTGGACGAGTCGCAGGCCAGCACGCTGCTGTCGCGGGTGCGCGCCACGGGCGTGAAGGTCTGGCTGGATGATTTCGGCACCGGTTTCTCGGGCCTGAGCCATCTGCGTCGCGTGCCGGTGGACGGCGTGAAAATCGATCGCAGTTTCGTCGCCGACGTACTGCGCGATCCCGACGACCTGGCGCTGACCACGGCCATCATCGCGATGGCGCATTCGCTGGGAATCACCGTGGTGGCCGAAGGCATCGAGACCGAAGGGCAGTACCAGATATTGCGTGAGCGCGGCTGCGACCAGGGCCAGGGATTCTGGTTCGGCCGGCCGATGTCCGCCGAGGACCTGGCCGCAAAACTCCAGGCCTGAATCAGCTGAAGAGTCGGCTAACCAAAGCCACGATCTGGCTGGAGAAACCGACGATCATCGCGATCTCGGCGATGCCGGCTATCCAGGCCAGGATCATCAGGCGGCCGTCGCGTTCAATCAGCGCAAAGGCGAAAGCCAGCAGCACGAGGCCGAACGGATAGTTCGTAAGCGGCAGCGGCAGGCTGAGCGCGATGCCCAGGATAACCAGCAGCAACCCTGTGAAGGCGTGCGCGATGGGATGGTTCAGGATGCCCTGGTTGCGCGGCTTGGTGAGCTTCTCGATACGGTCCAGCCACT
>JAPLSI010000165.1 GCA_026398715.1 Gammaproteobacteria bacterium | reverse complement strand
CATCGACCACTTCGACACCTGTATCCGCTGGCGCGGCATTAGCGGTCGCCGATTGCTCACTCTCCGCCCGCCGTGCCTCCCCGCGCCAGATCACCCACGCCGACGCCAGCAGGAACGCGAGGAACACCAACACCGGCCACAACTTCATCCGCGGAAACGTCTCGCGCTGCACGCCGGGCGTAGTCGCAAACAAACCCGGCGACTTGCCACGCTGCCGCTCGGCTTCCGATTTGCGCAGGGCATCGAGTATCAGTGACATGTCAGATCATCCCCTGCGACCAGAGTGCCAGCCCCAATGTCGCCGCGCCGGCCAGCACGAGGGTCCATCCCAATATCCGCCAGCCCGAATTTTCCTCGCGCCGCTTGGCCAGCACTTCGGCAGCGGCTTCATCGATCAGTGCGGCATCAATGCGTTGCCGGCCGTGCACGTAGCCGGCCAGCAGCGCGCGTTCGCCCAGCACGTTCAACAGGCGCGGCACGCCGCCGGACAGCAGGTGCAATCGGCGCACGGCTGAATCATCGAAGGGAAAGGCGCTGGCGCCGGCGACGGTCATGCGATGGCGAAGATAGGCGCCTGTTTCGCCGGGCTGCAAAGGCGTGAGGTGGTAGCGCGCGGTGATGCGCTGCGCCAACTGTCGCAGCGCCGGTCGCGCCAGCGTCTCGCGCAGTTCCGGCTGGCCCAGAAGGACGATCTGTAACAATTTTTGCGTCGGCGTTTCGAGATTGGTCAGCAGGCGAATCTGTTCGAGCAACTCGCGCGAGAGTTCCTGCGCTTCGTCAACGATCAGCACCACCCGCAAATCCTGCGCATACGCCTGCAACAGGTATTCGTTCAAGGCATCGATCTGCGTCTTCAGGCTGCGCCGTTTGGTCGGCGCGACCACGTGCAGTTCTTCGCAGATGGTTTCCAGCAACTCCAGCGGCGTCTGCTTGGGGTTCAGCACCAGAGCGATACGCACGTTGTCGGGAAGTTGTTCCAGCACTAGGCGGCATAGCGTCGTCTTGCCGGTGCCCACTTCGCCGGTGAGTTGCACGAATCCGCCGCTGCCGCCCTGGCCGATGCCGTACATCAGGTGCGCCAAGGCATCCCGGTGGCGTTCGCTCAAAAAGACGAAACGCGGATCGGGCGTAATGGCAAAGGGCGCTTCGGCGAGGCCGTAGTGGCTCAGGTACATGGTGCAAGGGTAGGGCAAAGCCGCACTTATTGCTGCGGCGACAGCGGCTATCGCGGCAGCGGCTGCCGCAATTACTGCGGCGTCAGCTCCACGGCCACGGCCAGGTGGTCGGACCCCGCAGCCGGCATCGCCCGGTAGTTGGTGACGTCGAAGCCCGCGGTCAGCACATGGTCCAGCGCGCGCTCGGGCGCCCAGCTGGGGAAGGTGGGCAGGCACAACGCGGGCGGCGTCAGGCGCGTGCGCTTGTACAGCATGCGCATTTCGGCCGCGTCCGGGTCGCAGTTGAAGTCGCCCATCAGGTTGCCCGTGCCGAATCGCGACAGCAAGACGCCGCGGCCGGCAACGCGGCCGGGCAGCGCGTAGTCGAGCAGCTCGGTCGGCTCCAGCCGGCTGAGCATCGCATTGCCGCTGCCGGCGATGCGCGAGATGCGCCGGTTGGACTGGTGGCTGACGAACGGAAACTGGCCGCGCTCGGCCAGGTAGTCGCTCTGGTTGTCGAAGCCCGAGCGCATGCTGCCCGGGTCGCTTTCCTGCAGGCCCACCACGTCGTAGGGCGAAAACAATTCGGCCAGGCTGTCGAGGTTGGCGCGCTTGCCCGCATGCAAGACGTGCGACCAGCTACGGGTCACGTATTCCCGGTACGCGCGCGTGCTCGAGCCTGCCTGGATGTTGCAGCTGAGCAGGCGGAGCGGGGCGGCGGGGGGAATCTGTGGCATTGGCCTCGGTGGTGTCGGTATCAGCGCCCGGTGGGGCTGCTTGCGGCGATGGCGGGACCAGTGGCCGGGCTGGCACCGCTGGCGGATGCCGCGCGTTCTTTCTGGATCAGGTAGTTGGCGGTTTCCAGCATGCCCTTGAAGCCCCGGTCGGCGGTCACGTTGACGCGCCACTTGCCGTTGATGATGAGGGTCGGCGTACCTGTGACGCCGGTGCGCAAGCCAAACTGCTTGGCGCGATTGAGCTTGGCGGTGACGCCGAAGCTGCTCATCGTGGCCAGGAACTTCGTGCGGTCCACGCCGAGGCCGGCGTACAGGTCGGCGATTTCTTCCGGCTTGCCGGTCTTGATCTTCTGCTCGATGAACACGCCGTTGAAGACGGCCTCGTGCGTGCGCTTCTGCACGCCCATCACGTCGGCGGCGAAGTAGGCGCGCGCGAAATCATTCCAGCTACCGCCGAAAACGGCCGGCACGTATTCCCAACGCACGTCGGCCGGCAGCTTGCTGGTGTACTGCGTGACCAGCGGCTGGAACTCGGCGCAATGCACGCACTGGTAGCTGAAGACTTCGGCCAGTTCGATCTTGCCATCGCTCGCACCCCAGGTCGGCTGCGGCACGGCGATGGCTTCGTAGTCGGTGCCGACGCGCGGCCCGGGCGCATTCGGATCCGGCGCGGCGGGCGGCGTGGCGGCTTCGGCCGTGGCCGGCGGGGTCGCGCCTTCAGCCGGTGCCGGGGCGTCGGTGGCGGGCGCAGGCGCTGCTGCGGCGGCCGGCGCTTCCGTCGCGGGGGCGGCCGCCGGCGTCGCCGTTGCATCGGCCGCAGGCGGCGTGGCGGGCTGGGAGCAGGCAGACAACGAGGCCAACAGGATCGCAGGGGCCAAAAGGCGGCGGAACATGGGCTTATCTCCGGTGACAAATGCAAAAGCCGAAGACACCATGCCTTCGGCTTGCTGAATGATCGCTATGGGACCCGAACGAACGGGTGAAGTTCCTACTCGGACTTCGCCGTCGCGTTGGCCGCGTGCAAGCCTTCGACATAGGTGGCCAGGCCCTGGATCTCTTCGTCGGTCAGGCCCTTCACGGCCTGGCTCATCACGACATTGGCATTGGCTTCCTTGCCCCAGACGCCGCCATCGCGGAAGAACTGCAGGCGCGCCACGGTGTAGCTGGAATGCTGGCCGCCCAGGGACGGATAGGACGGACCCGGGTTGCCGCGGCCGGTCGGGCCGTGGCAGGAGGCGCAGGCGGGGACGCCGGCGATGGGCTTGCCGGCGCGGAAGATCTTCTCGCCGACCTGATAGAACTTCTTGTCGGCGTTCGGGCCGGCCGCGATGACGGTGTCGTCGGCAACGCCGGCGGTTGCGCGCTTGGTGGCGAAGTAGGCGCCGATGTCGCGCATGTCCTGCTCGGTCAGCGCGGCGGACATGCCCAGCATGATGGGGTTCTCGCGCTCGCCGGACTTGAACAGCTTCAGCTGGCGACGGATGTATTGCTCGTGCTGGCCGGCGAGCTTGGGGTACAGGGCGTTGGCGGAGTTGCCGTCCAGGCCGTGGCAGGCAGCGCAGGCGCCGGCCTTGGTGGCGCCGGTTTCGGCGTTGCCCGGAACCACGGGGCCGGCGACGACGGCCACCGGAGCCGGGATGGCGGCAACGGCGGTGTCCGCAGCGGCGGCATCGGTGGTGGCGCCGGCGGTGGCTTCAGCCGCTGTCGGGGCCGTCGGCGCGGGCGCCGGACCGGTGGCGGGCTGGGGGCGGGTAGCCTGGCTGGCCATGGCCGACGTCATCAGGACAGCAGCGGCGACACCGAGGATGCGCAAAAACTTCATGGACCAGCTCCGGAAACGCTTGGATTGCATGGAATAGGGGAAGATCGCGGCGAGACGCCGGACAGCGGGCGATTATCCCAGCCACGGCCCGGACTGGTCAATGAAAGCCTGCCGAAACACGGCCAAAACCCGGCCCGCGCTCGCGTAACATGGCGGGATGTCGAACTTCCTAGCCAGCGCCAGCTACAAACTGGCCGCACACCTTCCCCACCAGCTGCCCGCCGATACCGGCCGCGAAGTGGCTTTTGCCGGGCGGTCCAATGCCGGCAAGTCCAGCGCCCTTAACGCCTTGTGCAACCAGCATCGCCTGGCCAAGACATCCAAGACGCCGGGCCGCACCCAGCAACTGGTGTACTTCGAGGTCGTGCCCGACCGCTATCTGGTCGACCTGCCCGGTTACGGCTACGCCAAGGTGCCGCTGGGCCTTAAGGCGCACTGGCAGGAGTTCATCAACGGCTTCTTCCAGAACCGCATGGCGCTGGTCGGACTGGTGATCGTGATGGATATCCGCCATCCGCTGCGCGAGTTCGACCTGAAGATGCTCGACTACGCGCGCTCGCGCGGCCTGCCCGCGCATTGCCTGCTGACCAAGGCCGACAAATTGAGCCGCGGCGCCCAGGGCAATACCCTGCTGGCCGTGCGCAAGGAACTCGGCCCGATCGCCAGCGTGCAATTGTTCTCGAGCGAGACCAAGCTGGGCATCGACGAAGCCCGCGCCGTCGTCACCAAGTGGCTGAATGCCTGAATCCCGGGCGGGTATCGTCAGGGATTGGGCGCTGGCTGCGACTGCTGCAGGCGCGCGGTCTCTTCCTGCATCAGCGTTTGCAGTTCCGGCAGGTTTTTCTCGACCTGCTTGCTGCCGATCGTGGCGCCCAGCTCCATCATCCGCGGCATGCTGGCGATGAATTTCTTGCCGGTGGCCGATGAGTAGAACATCCGCGCTTCCTTCAACTCGGCGGCGGTGAATTCGCCCGCGTACAGTTCGACCAGCTCCGCCTTCAGCGACTCGTAGCTCATGTGCTTGCGCAGGAAGCCGAGCATCACTTCCTTGTACGGTACGAGCTGCGGATTGGCCTTCAGCTGGCTTTCCAGCGACATCACGACCGCCTGGTCCATGGTCGCCTGCATATCCAGCACGTCGAGCAATTTCGCGGCTTCATCCCTGCCGGCGTCATTGGCAAAGGCCGGGCCGGCGAAAACGAGTGAAGCCAGCAGCAGGAAAATGGGGGCGAGTTTCATCCGGGGCCTCGGTTGGTTTTCGACGAAGGCAGCCAGTCTAGATCGTGGCGGCCTGCAGCGAAACCCGCTTGCTGCCGCCGGCCACCCATTGCGTTCCAAGCTCGTGGAATCCGAACTTGTCGTGGAAGGCGCGGGACGCGGGATTGGGCGGTTCAATGTTGTATTCGCAGGTAACCTTCGACAGGCCGCGTGCCCGGGTTTCAGAAAACAGATCCCGGTACAGCGCGCTGCCGATTCCCAGCCCCGCGAATTCCGAGCCCACCACGATGCGATCGACGTACATGAAGTCGCCGACGTGTTCGCTAAACCATTGGAAATTGTCGTTGGCATAGGGCGCACCCGATGGCATCGCCAACAGGAAGGCGCCGACGCGCCCGTCCACCAGCGCAACCTTGTGGTAGCCGGACAGGGCGTGCAGGTGTTGCAGTCGCGGCAGATCCATCGCGCTGGTCTGTTGGACCTCGGCATCGTTCAGCGCGAGGATGGCCCCGAAATCGGCCTCGTTGGCATCGCGGATTTCCACCTTCGGCATCACCGGCATCCTTCAGCCCGAATCCCGCAGGCGCGGATCAAGCTGCGATCGCAGCGCATCGACCAGCGCATTGATGACGACGATGGCCGCGCCGATGACCAGCACCACCCCCAGCACCAGGGTGTAGTCGCGATTCAGCGCGCCCTGCACGAAGTAGCGACCCACGCCGGGAATGCCGAAGACCTGCTCGACCACGGCCGACCCGCTCACCACGTTGATCAGGGCGGGCGACAACCAGGCGACCACCGGCAGCAATCCGGGCCGCAGCGCATGCGCGAACAACAGCCGCGTTTCCGACAGGCCGCGGCCGCGCGCGGCCTGCAGGTAGTCCGCGCCCAATACTTCCAGCAGGCTCGCCCGCGTGAGCCGCGCGCAGTAAGCGAGGTTGGGCAGCGACAACGCGATGACCGGAAGGATCACGCTGCGCCAACTGCCGTCCCAGCCGCCTGCGGGCAGCCATTGCAGCGATACCGCGAACAGCAGGATCAGCAGCGGCGCCACCACGAATTTCGGCATCGCCAGGCCCAGGCTGGCGCCCAGCATCAGCACGCGGTCGGTCCAGCTGCCCGAGTGCAACGCCGCCCACACGCCCAAGGGCAGGCCGATCAGCAAGGCGAGCAAGAGGGCGAGGCCGCCGTTGAGCAATGACACCGGAAGGCTCGCGGCAATCAGTTCGTTGACGCTGTAGTCGGGGTACTGGAAGGAGGGCCCCAGCTTGCCGCGCACCACGTCGCCCAGCCAATGCCCGTACTGCGACAGCAGCGGCTGGTCGAAGTGGTACTGCGCCTCGATGGCGGCCTGTACTTCCGGGGGCGCCGATTTTTCCGAATCGAAGGGCCCACCCGGCGCTGCCCGCAGCAGGAAGAAGCACAGCGTCGCCAACAGCCACAGCGTCAGCACGGCCTCGCCGATGCGCGCCAGCCAGAACTTCATCGCGCCACCGGCGTGATCGACAGGAAGCGACTGGGGTGATGGTCCAGCGGATTGGCCTCGAAACCGCGTACCTCGGGACGAACCAGGTGCTTGGACGTGTAGAAATAAACCGGCACCAGCGCATGTTGCGCGAGCAAGTGGGCTTCGGCGCGACGCAATGCCGCGGACCGAAGCGCAGGCGACGGGGCGTTGTCGGCTGCCTTGAGCAACGCATCGAATCCCGGGTCGGCCAGGCCGCTCCAGTTGGTGACGCTGCCGGATTCAAAGTTCGCCAGGAAGTTGCGCGCATCGTTCACGTCGGCGATCCAGCCGCCGCGAAAGGCCTGGGTGATCACCCGTTGCTTGCGATTGCCGACGAACACTTTCCATTCCTCGTTGCGCAAAGTGACACGCGCACCCAGCACCTCGCGCCACATGGCCGCCACGGCCAGGTTCAGGCGGCGGTGCGGCGTGGAGGTGTTGTAGCGAAGTTCGATTTGCAGCGGCCGCGCATCCGAGTAACCGGCCGCGCGGTAGCGTTGCCGCGCCAGCGCTTCGCGCGCGGCCTGCGTGTTGCGCGACCAGGGCAGGGCGGCGGGTGAGTAGTCCGCCACGCCTGGCGGTACGACCCCATAGGCAGGCGTTTCGCCCAGGCCGGTGATGTAGCGCGTGAGCTTGTCGCGGTCGATCGCCAGCGACAGCGCCTCGCGCAACGGCGCATTGCCGCGCAGTGGCGGCTGCGTCAGGTTCAACCCGAGCCACATCGACCCCAGGTAGGGACTGATGCGCAGTTGCGTGCCGAAGCGCTTGCGCAATTGCGGCAGCGGCTGCGGGGGCACGGTCTCGGTGATGTGCAGGCCGCCGGCCTGGAAGCGCTGCAATTCACTGGCGGCGTCTTCCGTCACCAGGAAATCGATCCGCGCGATGGGAGGCGCTTCGCGAAAACTTGGATTGCGCAGCAACGTCACCGACGCCTGCGGCGCCCACTGCGCCAGCCGATAGGCGCCATTGCTGACCAGCTTGCCCGGACGCGTGTGTTGCGCGCCAAACTCGCGCAGGGCGGGCAGGTATACCGGGTAGGCGATCGGCAGCAACAGCAACTGCGGCAAGGCGGCGCTGCGATCCAGGCGAAAGACCACGGTGCGATCGTCTGGCGCGCTGATGCCGAGCGAGTTGGGCGCTGCTTCGCCGCGCAGGACGCGGGTTGCATTCTCGATCGCGTCGAAGTGCACCGCGAAGGGCGCTGCCGTGGCAGGTTGGAATGCTCGACGAAAACTGGCGACGACCTGGCCGGCCGTCAAGGCCCGGCCGTTGCTCCAGCGCAAGCCGGGGCGAAGGTGGAAGGTCCACTGGCGACCATCGCCGGACACCTCCCAGCGTTCGGCCATGCCCGGGATGACCCGGCCGCGGGCGTCTTCCGCCACCAGGCCTTCATACAGGTCGCGCAGGATATTGCCGCAGGCCACCTCGGGGCAGCGATGCGCATCCAGGGTGGATGGCTCCGGCCCGTTGCCGCGCTGCAGGGCGTTGCCGTCCAGCGAAGACCGCGCCGCCGCCGCGCCACTGCCCAGCAAAAGCAGCAAGGCCAGCATGAAGGCAGGGTTCACGAGGGTTGGCTAGACTGGCATGTCATCACTTGCGATTGTAGGGGCTCGCCCCCAGATTG
This sequence comes from Gammaproteobacteria bacterium, assembly GCA_026398715.1. The sequence goes on along the minus strand of JAPLSI010000165.1, from coordinate 11,862 downwards.
CGGAGACTAAGGGGAAGCACCGTGTCCAGTCCGAGCAATATCGAGGATTCACCGATCACCAGCCGCCACGAGCTGGTCGAGTTCCACGCCAGCGGCAGCCGCCCGCCGGAGCAATGGAAGATTGGCACGGAGCATGAGAAATTCGGCTTCCGCCTGGACGACCTGCGCCCGCCCACCTACGAAGGCCCGCGCGGCATCGAGGCGATGCTGCGCGGCCTGACCCGCTTCGGCTGGCAGCCGGTGGAAGAACACGGCAAGGTCATCGCCCTGCTGCGCGACGGCGGCTCGATCACCCTGGAACCCGCGGGACAGTTCGAACTTTCCGGCGCGATGCTCGACAACATCCACCAGACTTGCTGCGAAACCACCGCGCACCTGAAGGAAGTGAAGACAGTCGCCGAAGAAATAGGCCTCGGCTTCCTGGGCATGGGTTTCCAGCCCAAGTGGAAGCGCGAGGACATGCCCTGGATGCCCAAGGGCCGCTACCAGATCATGCGCGACTACATGCCCAAGGTCGGCAACCTGGGCCTGGACATGATGACGCGCACCTGCACGGTGCAGGTGAACCTCGATTTTTCGTCCGAAGCCGACATGGTGAAGAAATTCCGTGTGTCGCTGGCCCTGCAGCCGATCGCGACGGCGTTGTTCGCCGATTCCCCCTTCACCGAAGGCAAGCCGAACGGTTACCTGAGCTATCGCTCGCACATCTGGACCGACACCGATCCCGATCGCTGCGGCATGCTGCCCTTCGTGTTCGAGCCGGGCTTCGGCTTCGAGCGCTATGTCGACTATCTGCTGGACGTGCCGATGTACTTCACCTATCGCGGTGGCGAATACATCGACTGCGCGGGCCTGAGCTTCAAGGACTTCATGGCGGGCAAGCTGCCGGTGCTGCCGGGCGCGTTGCCGACGATGAAGGACTGGGCCGACCACATGACCACGGCCTTCCCGGAAGTGCGCCTGAAGAAATACCTGGAGATGCGCGGCGCCGACGGCGGCCCCTGGAATCGCCTGTGCGCGCTGCCGGCGTTCTGGGTTGGCCTGCTGTACGACGACGAAGCGCTGGATGCGGCCTGGGACCTGGTGAAGGATTTCACGATGGTCGAGCGCAATGCGCTGCGCGATGGTGTGCCCAAGCATGCGCTGAAGTTGCCGTTCCGCAACGGCAGCGTGCGTGACCTTGCGCTGGAAGCCCTGAAGATTGCAGGACAAGGTTTGGCACGGCGGGCGCGCTTGAATTCAACCGGCGCGACCGAGGCGGTTTTCCTCGAGCCGTTGATCGAATTTGCGCTGGCCAACGAGACGCCGGCGGAACGCAAGCTGGCCTTGTTCCATGGCGAGTGGAAGGGATCGGTGGATCCGGTGTTCCGCGAGTTCGCCTATTGACCCGGGGCTCCCCAGCCTCAGGGAATCTGGTGGCGGGCCTTGAACTGGTCGATGCTTGCCAGCACGTCTGCTGAAACGGTGTCCGCGTTGATCCTGGAAAAGATGGTCGTGAGCACATTGCGCTCGCGATCGTCCATCAGTCCGTCGGCCATCGCCAATCGTTCCAGCATGGCCAACTCATCGGCATCGATCGTGCCGTCGTTGGCAAAGATGCGGATGAACGAGTACTGCATTATCGCGTTCCAGTTGCTGGAAACATTTGTCATCCGATCGTCCCCTGTGCGTCGATGAGTGCCACCGCCCAGAATGGGCGACTTGTATTGCAGTGATATGACCGTGGCGCGTCGCACCGCGGGCTCCGGGCGCCGCGCATGGTCATCGATTCTCCACAGCCTCCCCGGGCGTGCCGTCGTGCGGGCCCAGCAGGGCGCGGGCGACCCAGATGGCGACGAGCGCGCCGACGAGTTGGGCGAGGACGAATGCCATCACGTCACCGGGGCGGATGCCGGCGAACGTCTGCGTGAAGGACCGCGCCAGCGTGACGGCAGGATTGGCGAATGAGGTGCTGGCGGTAAACCAGTACGCGGCGAAGATGTAGCTCGCCACCAGCGCCGGCACGGCAGCAGGCCTGTGCCGAACGCCCAGCAGGATGGTCAGGACCAGCCCAAAGGTCGCGACGGATTCGCTGAGCCACTGCGCCATCCCGCTACGCGCATGGGTGCCGGGCTGGATCAGCGCCTGGTCGAACATGGCATGCGCAAGCATCACGCCGAGTATCGCCGCGACCACCTGCACCAGCACGTAGGCCAGGGCAGCACGATTGTCGAGTTCGCCGCGCAAGCGCATCACGAGTGTTACCGCCGGGTTGAAATGCGCGCCCGAGATTGGCCCGAGGATGATGATCAGCACATACAACGCGCCGGCCGTCGCGGCGGCATTGGCCAGCAACGCGATGCCGTCATTTCCGTTCGACAGCGCCACGCCCATGATTCCCGAGCCGACCACCGTGGCCAGCAACAGGACCGTGCCGATGAACTCGGCCAGGAGTTTCCGCGAAAGCGCGATCACAGGGACGCGAGCAGGGATTTGACGCGGGCGGAAATCTCATCACGCACGGTGCGATAGCCCTCGTCGTCCATGTGCTTGGGATCGGGCAAGGCCCAATCCTCGCGTCGCTTCGCCGGCACCCAGGGGCAGCTGTCGCCGCAGCCCATCGTAATCACCGCATCGAACTCGCCGTCAATGTCGTCCAGTGACTTGGACGAATGCGAATTGAGGTCGTAGCCCAGTTCGCCCATGAAGCGAATGGCCTTCGGGTTGATTTGACCCGAAGGCTTCGAGCCTGCGCTCAACGCATCCACCGCGTCGCCGCCGTGGATGTGCGCGAAGGCTTCGGCCATCTGGCTGCGGTTGGAGTTTTCGACACAGACGAACAACACTCGTTTCATGGAAATCAGTTCCGTGTGGGAATAGTCAGCAGCAGCCGGAGGCGGGCGCGCAGCAGGGCGAGCCCTTGTCCACCTTGGGTTTCATTGCGCGCACATCGGGGCTGCAGCTGGCGCCGTCGGTGGCGCAGGCGCTGTCGGCGGCGTAGTACGAGGTCGCTTCACCGACGGTGTGGAAGGTTTCCCAGCGCGTGCCCTGCGGGTCTTCGGCCCACAGCTTGTCGGACTTCGCGTAGCAGCACACCGTCGCTTCTTCAGACACCAGGCTGCCGCCCGCTGCATCGAGGCGGTGGCCGAGCGCGGCGAGTTCTTCGCTCGACTCCGCCTGGATGCCGAGGTGGTCGATGCCGGGGTTGCGGCCGGTGTTGGAGATCGCGAAGTTGACGCGCGGGTCATCCAGCATCCACTTGGCGTAGTCGTCCTTCAGCACGGTCGGCTGGCTGGCGAACAATTGGGAATAGAAGCGGACGCTGGACGCGAGGTCGGCGACGTTGAGGTGGACATGGAATCGATTCATTTCGAGGCTCCGGATTTGCGTGGTTTGCAGGCGGCGGCCGGTGCGCATTCGGCGGTTCCGGCGCAGCAGTTTTCGGTGAGGTAGGCGAGCAGGGTGTTCATTTGCAGATAGTTGGCGCGGACGCGGATGACCCGGCCCTCGCGTTCGTCGTGCACCAGGGCGGCGGCGCGCAGGATGTTCAGGTGCGCGCTCAGCGTTGCCGGCGGCAGGTCGAGGTGTTCACGCAGTTCGCCCACCGACATGCCGTCGGGGCCGGCCTGTACGAGTTTTCGGAAGGCGGCCAGGCGGGATTCGTGGCTTAGGGCGCTGAGTGCGGACAGGGCGGTTTCGGTCTTCATCGTTCCACTATTCCAGAATAATGGAATAGTGTCAACGCCCCTGTTTTCGGTTTCAGAGTGAAAGCTCAAAAAGCTCCGGTAGGCTGGGGCGATGAGTACGCCCCTGACCGAAACCGCCGACTAGTCCCTGCGCGACCTCGAGTTCGCACCCACCGATCGCCTGCTGCGCGAGGACGTGAAACAACTCGGCGCGCTGGTCGGCGAGATCCTGGCGGAACAGGTAGGACCGGACTTCCTGGCGGAGGTCGAGAAAATTCGGCGCGCCGCCATCAAGCGCCGCGAATCCGGCGCGCATATCGAGGAGCTGGCAACCTCGCTTGCCGGCACCACCCAACAACGCGCAGGCGAACTGGTGCGCGCCTTCGCCACCTATTTCCAGGCGATCAACCTGGCCGAGCGCGTGCATCGCATCCGCCGGCGTCGCGATTACGAACGCGGCGGACAGACGCCGCAGCCCGGCGGGCTGCGCGCCGTGTTGCAGGGCCTTCGCGAGGAAGGCGTCGGCCTGGACCAGATCGTCGAGCTCTTGCCACGCCTGCGCATCGAGCCGGTGTTCACCGCGCATCCCACCGAAGCCGTGCGACGCGTGCTGCTTGAGAAAGAGCAGGAAATCGTCGCCAGCCTGATCGCCGACATCGACCGCGAGCGAACGCCCGCCGAGCGCCGTGCCGATCGCGAGCGCATGCGCATGGCCCTGACGGCCGGCTGGCAAACCGCCGAAGCGCCGCCCGAACGCCCGAGCGTTGCCGACGAACTCGAACACGTCGGCTTCTACCTGTCGGATGTCCTGTATCGCGCGCTGCCGGTGTTCTTCGAGGTTTTCGAGGACGCGCTCGCGCAAAGCCATGGCGAAGCAGTCGCGTTGCCGCCGCTGCTGCGCTTCGGGTCGTGGGTGGGCGGCGACATGGACGGCAATCCGAATGTCGGCGCCGAAACCATCGCCGCGGCACTTTCCGCGCAGCGCGCGCTGGTGCTGGCGGCGTATCGGCGCGACCTTTCCCGATTGTCGAACGTACTTAGCCAATCCCTGTCGCGTATCGCGGTGGATCCGGCCGTGCTGGCGCGCATCGACGAGTATTCGCAAATGCTGCCCGCCGCCGCCGCGCGATTGAAGGCCGGCGATGCCGACATGCCCTACCGTCGCTTGCTGCCGCTGATGTCGGCGCGGCTGCAGGCGAACCTGGCGGACCGGCCCGAAGGTTATGCCGACGCCGATGCGTTCCTCGCCGACGTCGCTTTGATCGAACACAGCCTGGCGGCGCATCGGGGCGAGCACGCCGGTGGTTTCGCCTTGCGCCGCCTGCGCCGCCGCATCGAGGCGTTCGGCTTCCACCTGGCCACGCTGGACCTGCGCCAGGACTCCGCGATGCACGACGCGGCGCTGTCGGTGTTGCTGGGTGATGCGGACTGGGCCTCGCGCAGTGCGCAGCATCGCGCCCAGCGGCTTCGCCAATTCCTGGAGAACGGCGAGCCGATCGCGTTGGAGCGATCACACAGCAGCCCCGCTGCGATTGCCATCGCCGACTCCACGCTGGCCGTGTTCCGCACGGTGGGCGAGTTGCGGCCCCGCTATGGCGAGCGCGCCTTCGGCCCCTACATCATCAGCATGAGCCGCAGCGCCGCCGACGCGCTGGCCGTGCTGGCGCTCGCCCGCGCGGCCGGTTGCACGGATGCGCAGGACCGGATTCCGCTGGACGTCGCGCCGCTGTTCGAAACCGTTGCCGACCTGGAAGCCGCGCCGGATACGCTGAGATCCCTGTTCGCCGATCCCGTGTATCGCGCCCATCTGGCCGCGCGTGGCAATCGCCAGGTGGCGATGCTCGGTTATTCCGACAGTGCGAAGGACGGCGGCATCGTCGCCTCGCGCTGGGCCCTGCAACAAGCGCAGGTCGCGTTGACCGCGTTGGCCCACGAGACTGGCGTGCGCATCACCTTCTTCCACGGCCGCGGCGGCTCCGCGTCGCGCGGCGGTGGCAAGACCGAACGCGCGGTGATCGCCGCGCCGCGCGGCTCGGTGGATGGTGTGTTGCGCGTCACCGAACAAGGCGAGGTGATCCATCGCAAGTACGGCATCCGATCCATTGCGCTGCGCAACCTGGAACAAGCGACCGGCGCCGTACTGCGGGCCACGCTGCGGCCACGTCCGCCGGAGCCGCGCGAGGACACCTGGCGGCCGCTGACCTCGCAACTCGCCGCCGACGCGCGCGCCTGCTACCGGTCGCTGGTGCACGAGGACAAGAACTTCCCGACCTACTTCCGCGCCGCCACGCCGATCGACGTGATCGAGCGGCTCTGGCTGGGTTCGCGCCCGAGCCGTCGCACCGTCGCCGGGGAAGGCGTGCCCGGCATCGATCGGCTGCGCGCCATTCCGTGGGTGTTCGCCTGGTCGCAGAACCGTGCCGGCCTTACCGCCTGGTATGGCGTCGGCACGGCGCTGGATGCCGCCATCAAGACGCATGGCGTGGAAGCCCTGGCGGAAATGGCGCGCGACTGGCCGTTCTTCGGCACGCTGGTGGATGACGTGGAGATGGTGCTGGCGAAATCCGACCCGGACATCTTCGAGCGCTACTCGCGCCTGGCCGGCGACCTGCACCCGGGTTATTACGCGACCATCCGCGATGAATTCGACCGCACCCAGGCGGCCGTCCTCGCCATCAAGGGTGAATCGAGCCTGCTGGCGCACGATCATCGGCTGCGCCTTTCCATCCGCCTGCGCAACCCCTACGTGGACCCGATCAGCCTGCTGCAGGTGGACCTGCTGGAGCGCTGGCGCCGCACGGGGCGTGAGGACGACGCATTGTTCCAGGCCCTGGTGGCGACCGTGAACGGGATTGCCGCGGGCATCCAGAACACCGGCTGATGCCGCGGCGTATCATCTTTCCACCATCCCAGGGGAGTAGGTCATGAAGATGAAAGTCGCTGGTTTGCTGGTTTGCCTGTTCGCCGCTTCAACCGCCGGCGCGCAAAACGTGGTTCCCATCCAACAGTTGCAGATGGCGCCTCGACCGGCGGGTTCGGTCGCGCAGGTCGACCAGGGAGCGATCGAGCGGAGGCGGCTGGAACTCGAAAACGCCAGGCTGAAGGAAGAAAATGCGGCTTTGAAACAGCGCATCGAAGCCCTGACTACCCTGGGCGGAAGCGAGGTTCGCGCCTATTGCGCCGCGCCCAACCTAAGCAAGAACACGGCCGGCGCCGAGAAGAATTGCGCCGACGCGGGCTACAGTTGCGACGATGTCAGCGGCCTGTGCAATAACCGTTGCGACTCCGCCGCTGAATGTTCGGGCGGTGAATACAACTGCGATGTCGAACATCACGTTTGCATCAAGTTACCGCCGCCTTCCGAGTAGTCCGGCGGCCTAGCCGGCCGTTACATCACGCAATTCCCAACCACTGCCCGCGAGCAACCGCAGGCGGTGCTTGAACACGTTTCCGGGCAGTGACGTGGTCGCGACCAGGTCGATGGCCAGGCCGCTCTGTTCGCCACGCACGGTGGCAGCGGGATCGACCGCACCGAGCAATGCATCCACCGCATCGGGATCTTCCTGGCGGGCACGCCAGCGCTCGAACAAGGACGCAGAGCGCAAGGCTTCCTGGAATTCCGCCGCCAAACCCTCGGCGCCTTCACTGCGGAAGGCCAGGTCGATGTCGTTGCCGCGCGCCTTGGCGGGTTCGGGAAGGCGCAGGAAATATCTCGTAGCCATCGTCTGGAATCCGTTCCGGCGCTTGCCGTTCAACGGGCAGGGTATCGCATCCGCAACTGCGGATGCTCACCTGCCGTCGCCACGTTCAGCGCGAATACGCGCGCGGCAGGGTGCCCGGGTCTTGCATGTAGCGGTCGCGCAGCTGCGTCTGGCGCGAGCGCAGCGGCATCGGCGTGCCGTGCATCCATACCGCCTCGGCCAGCGTGCTCACCTCCAGCGGATCGCCGTCCCACAGCGCGAGGTCGGCTTCCATGCCCACTTCGATGCGACCGATTTTGTCGCCGACGCCAAGCGCCTGCGCGGGTACCCGAGTGATGGCGGCCAGTCCGTCTTCCCACGGCAGGCCGTTGGCGACGGCGTTGCCCGCGGCCTGGCGGATCTTGCGCGCGTTGTGCGTGCTGTCGGGCGACACCAGCGCCACCTTCACGCCCGCCTTGGCCAGCAGCGCGGCATTGTCCAGACGCGAGCCCAACTGGTCGAAACCCGAAGGCAGGTTTTGCAGGGCATCCAGGAAGACCGTGGCATTGGCAGCCTTCAACTCGGCTGCGACCTTCCACGCCTCGGCGCCGCCGGTGATCAGCACGGGCAATTTGTGGCGGCGACAGAAGCTGAGCAACTGGCGGATGTCCGCCGCGCGGTCGACGCTGAACACGACGCGACCGCCAGCGAGGTAGCGCGCCAGTGTTTCGCGGCCTGCGGGAGTGAGCAGGGCATACGGTGAATCGTACGGAGCCTGGCCGCGCGCCTCGCGTACCGCCTGGTCGAGCAACATGTACTGGCCGGCGCGCGAACCGCCGGTCATGCCATCCGCGCCCGCGCCCAGGTTGACGAACAACAGGCGCGTGCCTGTCATCGCCGCCAACGGATCGCCGTCAAGGCGAACCACGCCGCCCTGGCCCGCAATCAGGCTTCCGCCGGAGTTGGCGGTGAGCGCGGTGAAGGTGAGCCCGCCCATGCGCGCCACGGGTATCACCATCGAGGCCGGGTTGTAGGCGATGGTGACGTCGAATTCCGGACGCGTCTGCGGCACGCCGGTGCCGGCCAGTTCAATCGAACTGTCGACGGTGCTTTTCTCGGCGGACACTTCCTCCAGGCCGATGTCGGAAAAGCCGGCGAACAGGCCCGGCGTCAGCGACTTGCCGTTGGCATCGAAGACATTCACCCCGGGTGGCGTCAGCAATTTCGGGCCGACGGCACGGATGATTCCGCGCTGCACCAGCACGTCGGCATTCTTGATCGTTCCGCGGCTGCCGGCGGTGTGCACGGTGGCGTTGCGGATCAGCACGTCCTGCGCGCTGGCGCTGCCCGCGACCAGCAGCAGGGAAAGGACCAGGCGCTTCATGGCGACACCCCCAGGCCCAGCATGAAGTCCGATCTTGGCTGGCGCGATTTGTCGGCGCGGTCGTAAAGCAGCGCACCGTCGACGAACACTTTTTCCGCGTGGGCGTAGACGCTGAAGGGCGTGCCGTTCCAGATCACGACATCGGCCATCTTGCCGGCCTCGAGCGAGCCGGTCTGGCCGTCGATGCCCAGTGCCTTGGCCGGGTTCGCCGTGAGCCAGCGGATCGCGCGTTCGGGGCGGATGTCCATGCCCGCCGCGCGGCCGTGCGCCATCATCTTCGCGGCTTCCTGGTTGAGTCGCTGGATGCCCTCGGACGAATCGGAGTGCACGATCGCGCAACCGTTCGCGGGGCGATCGACCAGCGCGACGTTTTCCTCCACGCCATCCAGGGCTTCCATCTTGAAGCCCCACCAGTCGGCCCACAGCGCGCCGCACACGCCTTCCGCGGCGAGGCGGTCGGCCAGCTTGTAGGCTTCCACGCCGTGGTGGAAGGCCGCGACCTTGAAGCCGAATTCCTTGGCCAGGTCGAGCATGATCGCCATCTCGTCGGCGCGATAGCAGTGGATGTGCACGCGGATGTCGCCCTTCATGGCGGCCATCAGCGTGTCCTTGGCCAGGTCGCGCGCGGGCGGGTCCTCGGCTTTCGCGTCCGACTCGTCGTCCTGCTTGCCCCAGCGGGATTTCTTCTTCGGCGCCTCGTCGGATTTCTGCCCGGCCAGATACTTGTCCCAGCTGCGCATGTAGGCCTGCGCCTCGATGAAGGCAGTGCGATAGCCCGCGACGTTGCCCATGCGGGTCATCGGCGAGCCGCCCTTGCTGCCGTACACGCGCTTGGGATTTTCACCGCAGGCCATCTTCAGGCCCCAGGGCGCGCCCGGGAATTTCATGGCCTGGTAGGTGACGGCGGAAACATTCTTCACGGTGACGCCGCGGCCGCCGATGAGGTTTCCGGAGCCGGGCAGGATCTGCATCGAGGTAACGCCGCCGGCCAATGCCGTGCCGAAACCGGGGTCCTGCGGCCAGATGGCGTGCTCGGCCCACACGTTGGGTGTGACCGGGCTGGACATCTCGTTGCCGTCTTCATGCGCGCTGACGCCGGGGCTCGAGTACACGCCCAAGTGCGAATGCACGTCGATGATGCCGGGGGTGACCCACTTGCCCGTGCCGTCGATGACCTGCGCGCCCTGCGGCGCCTGCAGGCCCTGGCCGACGGCGACGATGCGACCCTGGTCCATCACCACGTCGCTGCCTTCCAGGCGCTCGCCGGTGCCGGTGAGCACGGTGGCGTTGCGGATCAGCACGGCCGCGGAAGGAATGCGCTGGTAGGTGCTGGGATACGGATCGGCGACGGGCTTGGTGGCGGCCGCGGACGCGGTCGTTACCAGCATCGCCAGCGTGAAGGCGATTGCAGCTTTGGACATGGTTTTCTCCCCGGGAACCCAGCCACCCTATCGGCTGCCCGGCGCGCTGCCAACCCTGACTTTCGGCACGGTAGCCGGCTCGTGTCAAAATAGGGAGAACGGAGGATGGGATGAAGGACAAGAACGAGATCGTAAGCAACTGGCTGCCGCGCTATACCGGCCTGAGCCTGGACCAATTCGGCGAACACATCCTGCTGACCAACTTCGGCGGCTACCTCAACACCTTTTCGCGCCTGACCGGCGCGCCGATCGTCGGACTGGACCGGCCGATGCCCAGCGCGACCATCGACGGCATCACCATGATCAACTTCGGCATGGGCAGCGCCAACGCCGCGACCATGATGGATTTGCTAAGCGCACTGCCGCCCAAGGCGGTTTTGTTCCTGGGCAAGTGCGGCGGGCTCAAGCGCAAGAACCAGTTGGGTGATTTGATCTTGCCGATCGCGGCGATCCGCGGCGAAGGCACGTCGAACGATTACATGCCCGCCGAAGTGCCCGCATTGCCGGCCTTCGCGATGCAGCGCGTCATCTCGACCATGATCCGCGACCTCGGACACGACTACTGGACTGGCACGGTGTACACCACCAACCGCCGCGTCTGGGAACACGACGAGGCCTTCAAGGATTACCTGCGCAAGCTGCGCTGCATGGCCATCGACATGGAAACCGCAACGATCTTCGCCGCCGGTTTCGCCAACTCCATTCCCTGCGGCGCGCTGTTGCTGGTATCGGACCAGCCGATGATCCCGGAAGGCGTGAAGACGGAAGCCTCCGACAAGAAGGTCACCGAGGAATTCGTCGAGGCCCACATCAACGTCGGCATCGAGGCACTGAAACTCATCCGCCGCCACGGCAAAAGCGTCAAACATTTGCGCTTCGACGAATGATCTTGCGCGAACGCTTGACGGCGCCGGTGACCTGAGCCGACAGCTGGTGGCGCCGTGGGGCACGACTCCTGCGGCCGCCCGCGCGAACGCTTGACGGCGCCGGGGGACGGGTCCGCCCTGGTCGCCCCGGCGTAGCCGCTCCTGCGGACTCAGGGTCGACCGGTTGGCCATCCATGGCCAACCTCCTGTGCGAACCCATCCCCCGTCACCGCCAAGCGTTCGTCAGACACCATCGCGTGTTCTTGAACCTCAACCGCAATGCCGGCACCGCATGTGGTTCGAGAAACGAGGGCTGAGTCGAAGGGAAAAAATAAGAAGAGTGCTCGAGTATTCGAGTACTTGACCAATCGATCGCTTTAGGACTTCGCGCAGAATCCAAGCGCGCCGGATTGAGGCGACCCCAAAGCCTTGAGGCTCGATCGACGTCGCCGTTGCTCCTGACGTTGACTCCAAAAAACACGCGATGGTGTTTGACGGACGCTTGGCGGTGACGGGGGATGGGTTCGCACAGGAGGCCGGCCATGGATGGCCGGCCGGTCGACCCTGAGTCCGCATGGAGCGGCTACGCCGGGGCGACCAGGGCGGACCCGTCCCCCGGCGCCGTCAAGCGTTCGCTCGAGACAACCTCGCGAGTACTACCAGATGAATTGCATGTTGATGACGTCGGGCGAATCCTTGCCTTCGACGAATCGCACGCGGCACTCCAGCATTTGCTTGCTTTCCGATGCCAGTCCCGGCTCGATCGTGATCGGGCCGCGCAGGATCGCGGAGCCGTCGCCGGAATCGGCCATGCTCTTGGCGAGTTCGGCGTGGTCGAGCTTGTAC
>JAPLSI010000254.1 GCA_026398715.1 Gammaproteobacteria bacterium | reverse complement strand
TCGGTTGCAACACGCCCCAGGCGCCGTGGTCGAGGCCGCGTTGCGGGTCGATGTGCACGCGCACCGTGTCCAGTAAATCGGCCACGCGGTGGGCGAGTTCCGGGCTGCCGGGCGCGCGGTAACGGACATCGAACAAGGCCCGCGGGAAGCCGCTGAAATCGTGGATGGTGTCCGGCTTCTCGCTGCCGGTGACGTACACGCCGCGCGTTTCCCAGTGCGCCGAGATGCACAGGATCGCCTTGGGCCGTCGAAGCTTTTTGCCCAGGTCCTGCCAACTGCGTCGAAACTCGTTGTCCTCGATCGCGTTCATGGGGGAGCCATGGCCGAGGAAGATCACGGGTTGGGGCGTAGTCATCGGCGGGGCCATCGGGAGTTGCCTCCAGCTTACCCCTAGCGCCGCTGGCTTCAAGAGCCCGTCACCATTACTTATGGCAGGTTCGCTATACCTAAGTTAGTACTACTGTTCGCTCAAGGTTAGCAAGGGCAGGACAGGTATGGCCGAGATCGATTCCCACCTCAGGAAGTTCCAGAAGGAGCTCAGCACCGGTACGGTATCGCTGGTTTTGCTCAGCGTGCTCGGCCAGTCGAAGGAGCCGATGTACGGCTACCAGATCGCCAAGCGCCTCGAGCGGGGCGGCGAAGGATTCCTCAGCGGCAAGCAGAGCGCCCTGTATCCGGTGCTGCGCAACCTCGACGCTGCCGGCCTGCTGGCCAGCGAAGTCGAGCCCTCGGTTGCCGGGCCGCCGCGCCGCTATTACCGAATTACCGACCAGGGCCGCGATGTACTCGCCGCGTGGACGGACAACTGGCAAGCCACCCGCGAATTCGTCGACACCGTGCTGCAAGGAACCCAGCAATGAACACGCCCATCGCCAAGTCCATCCCCGAGTATCTCGAACAGTTGCGGGCGGCCCTTGCCGGATCCGATCCGGCGCTGGTGCAGGATGCGCTGTACGACGCCGAGGACTACCTGCGTTCCGAGTGGGCCGAGCATCCGGAAATGGATGAAGCCAGCCTGCTGGCCAGCGTCGCCGGCAGTTATGGCGCGCCATCCGAAGTGGCCGACATCTACCGCGACACCGAAGTGACCGTGCATCGCGCCTTGCGTGCGCCGCCGCCGAAACCGCGCGTGTCCCTGGCAGGCAGGTTCTTCGGCGTGCTTGCCGACCCGCATGCCTATACCTCGGTGCTGTACCTGCTGCTGTCGCTGGCAACGGGCATCTTCTATTTCACCTGGGTCGTTACCGGCCTGAGCCTGTCGGCGAGCCTGGCCGTGCTGATCATCGGCATTCCCTTCACCATCCTGTTCTTCGCCAGCGTGCGCGGTTTGTCGCTGGTGGAAGGGCGACTGGTGGAAGTGATGCTGGGCGAGCGCATGCCGCGTCGGCCGCTCTACACCGATCGCGAGCGGCCTATCCTGGAACGCATCAAGACCGTTTTCCTGGATCCGCGCACTTGGTCAACGCTGGTGTACATGGTGCTGATGCTGCCGCTGGGCGTCATCTATTTCACCTTCATCGTGGTTGCGCTTTCACTGACGTTCGCCGTCGCGGCGCTGCCGGTGCTGGATGCCTTCGGCGATCACAACCACCTGTACTGGTTTGGCGAGCAGATCGTCCTGCCGTTGTGGAGTCTGCCGATCACGATCGCCATCGGGCTGCTGATGCTGATCCTGACCCTGCACGCTGCCCGCGGCCTGGGCAAGCTGCAGGCGACGCTGGCCAAGCACCAGCTGGTGAAGTCGGCGCAGACCTGAGCGCGCCGACCCGTCAGCCGGGCAGTCAGGCCAGCAGTTTCGGTACCAGCCCGATCAGCGCGACCACGAACAAGCCCATCCAGGCAATCGCCGACACCATGAAGCCCGCGCCGCGCTTGTCTGCGGCGCGCAGGTAACCGAACAGATACCAGGTGCGGCCGATCAGCCAGGCATAACCGAGCCATGCGGCGTAGGTGGGATTGCCGAACACGGTGGCGACCCACAGCGTGGGCAGGAACATCACCGTTTGTTCGAGTGTGTTCTGGTGCGCGCGGAATGCACGCTCGAAATCCGGATGGCCGACCACCGTGGGCGCATGCACCTGGTGGATGCCACGCGCCCGCCCGACGTAATACATCGCCACGCCGATAAGGGTCATGTTCAACAGGGTGATCAACGCGGCGTGCAGGGTCATGGAGGTTCCGTCAGGACAGGGAAGTGGCAACTCTAGCAAACCGCGGCGACGCATGCGGTATCGTGTCGGCCATGGCCAGAGTCCTCATTCCGCTGCCCGATGCCGATTTCGATACGACCGAAGTGGCGGTGCCCTGGCGCGTGCTGACCGATGCCGGCCACGCCGTCGTGTTCGCCACCGAAACGGGCGCTGTCGCCGCCTGCGACCCCCGACTGCTGGCGGGCGTGGTGTTTGGAAAGCTGGGCGCCGATGACAGCGCGAAGGATTGTTATCGACAGGCGTCCCAGTCATCCGAGTTCCGCAACCCGGTGCCGTGGAACCAGTTGGTGGTGACGGACTTCGACGCCTTGTTGCTGCCGGGAGGACACGCCAAGGGCATGCGCCAGTATCTCGACAGCGGCTTGCTGCAATCCTTCGTGGCGGAATTCGCCACGCTCGATCGGCCCATCGCCGCCATCTGCCACGGCGTATTGCTGATGGCGCGCGCGAAGCAACCGGGCTCGGATCTCAGCGTCTTGAACGGCCGGCACACGACCTGCCTGCCCAGGTACATGGAAGCGCTCGCCTTCGGCCTCAGCTTCTGGAAGCTGGGCCGCTATTACCGGACCTATCCGGCCTACGTCGAATCGGAAGTCCGCGCGGCGTTGGCGTCGCCTTCGCAGTTCGAGCGCGGGCCGACCACGCTTGGCGATCGCGGTACGCAGGACGACGACAGCGCAGCCTTCGTGGTGGAGGACGGCAACTATATTTCCGCGCGCTGGCCGGGCGATGCCTGGTTGTTCGCGCGCCGGCTGGTCGCGCAGCTGAAGGCGCAGCGCGCGAGGGCCAAGGCATGAACCCATCGTCGCAATCGGCCATCATCGATGCCACCCGCGAGTGGCTCGAGAAGGCCGTCATCGGGCTAAACCTGTGCCCCTTCGCCAAGGCCGTGCACATTCGCGGGCAGGTGCGCTACGTGGTCAGCGATGCGACGGATGAAGAAGCGCTGCTGGCCGACCTGCTGCACGAGCTCGAGTCGCTTTACGACGCCGATCCCGAAGTGGTGGAAACGACGTTGCTAATCCATCCGTGGGTGTTGGGTGACTTCCTGGACTACAACCAGTTCCTGGACATCGCCGACGCTGCGGTATCGGAACTCGAGCTCGACGGCGAGATCCAGGTGGCGAGCTTCCATCCCGACTACCAGTTCGCCGACAGCCAGCCCGGCGACATCGAGAACTTCAGCAACCGGTCGCCGTATCCGACGCTGCACCTGTTGCGCGAGACCAGCATCGCGCGCGCGGTGGCCGCCTTTCCCGACGCAGCCTCCATCTACGACCGCAACATGGACACCTTGCGCAGCCTGGGCCACACAGGCTGGAAGCAACTCTGGATCAAGACCGGGGACTGATCAGAACAGCGCGGCGTCGAGGTCCATCAAGGGTTTGGCGCCGGCACGCGCGGCTTGCAACTGAAATGCGGTCTCGGGCAGCAGCTTGCTGAAATAGAAACGCGCCGTGGCCAGCTTGGCCTTGTAGAAATCATCGCCGGAATCGAGCTTGTCCAGCGCCACGCGCGCCATCCGCGCCCACAGCCACGCGTACGCCAGGTGCCCGACCACCCGCAGGTAAGGCGTCGCCGCCGCGCCCGCTTCATCCGGATCGGCCATCGACTTCATGGCCAGTTCGGTGCTCAGCTTCGCAACCTGCTCGCCCAGTTCGGCCAGCGGCACGATGAATTCCTGCATCGCCGGATCCGACATCTGGGCGCCGATGAAATCGCGCACCAGGCCGCCGAAGAGTTTCAGCTTCGCGCCCTGGTCGTGCAGCACCTTGCGTCCCAGCAAGTCGAGCGCCTGGATGCCGTTGGTGCCCTCGTAGATCATGTTGATGCGCGCGTCGCGCACGTACTGTTCCATGCCCCATTCGCGGATGAAACCGTGGCCGCCGTACACCTGCAGGGCGAGGTTGGTAGTCTCGAAGGTGTTGTCGGTGATGAATGCCTTCACTACCGGGGTCAGGAAGGCGACGAGTTCGTCGGC
The DNA here is from genome assembly GCA_026398715.1 of Gammaproteobacteria bacterium. Next base: position 4,425 of record JAPLSI010000254.1, on the reverse strand, counting down.
TTCGGCGCGGACCTTCGGATCGGGATGGGATCGTTCGCGGTCGGTCAGCAGCGCGATGTAGGTGGCAAGCGCGCGGCCGCCCTCGGTGTAGGCCTTGCAGGTGAGCAACATGCGCCGCACGTCGGGATGCACGATGATCGGGTCGGCGGCTTTTTCCGGTTGCTTCACGCCGCTGGCGGAACGGCCCTGGATGCGGTCGCGCGCGTAGGCGACGGCATTTTGCAGCGAGACTTCGGCAAGGCCCAGCGATTGCATGCCCACGCCCAGTCGCGCCGAATTCATCATCACGAACATCGCGGCCAGGCCCTTGTTCGCTTCACCGATCAGCCAGCCTTTGGCGCCGTCGAGGTTGATCACGCAGGTCGCATTGCCGTTGATGCCCATCTTGTGTTCGATGGAGCCGGCCTTGATGGCATTGCGCTCGCCGACTTCGCCATTTGCATCGGGCAGGAACTTCGGCACCAGGAACAGGGAGATGCCGCGGGTGCCGGTGGGCGCGTCGGGCAATCGCGCCAGCACCAGGTGCAGGATGTTTTCGGTGACGTCGTGTTCGCCGGCCGAGATGAAGATCTTGGTGCCTGTCAGTGCATACGCGTCGTCGCCGATCGGCTCGGCGCGCGTCTTCATCATGCCGAGGTCCGTGCCGCATTGGCCTTCGGTCAGGCACATCGTGCCGCTCCACTGGCCCGACACGAGTTTCGGCAGGTAGGTGTTCTTTTGATGCTCGGTGCCGAAGGTCATCAGGCATTCGTACGCGCTGTGCGACAGGCCGGAATACATCAGCCACGCCTGGTTGGCGGAATTGAGCATTTCGTAAAGGCGGTTGTTGAGCAACACGGGCAAGCCCTGGCCGCCGTAGGTCGGGTCGCAGGAAAGGGACGGCCAGCCGGCATCCACGAACTGCCGATAGGCTTCCTTGAAACCGGTGGGCGTGGTGACCACGCCATCGCCATGGAACGTGCAGCCCTCGATATCGCCGACCGAATTCAAGGGGAAGGCGACCTGGCTGGCGAAGCGCGCGCCTTCCTCCATCACCGCATCGATGGTGTCCCGGTCAACGTCCGCATGGCGAGGCATGGCTTTCAGTTCGCGCTCGGCATCGAGCAGTTCGAACATCACGAAGCGCATGTCGCGCAGGGGGGCGGTGTAGCTGGGCATCGTTGACTCCGGGGGTTCCATACTGAAGCGTATGTTGCCGGAGTATGCGTCAAGACCAGGTGTTTACGCTACCTCGCCGGCCGCCTGGCCCGAGGCCCAGGCCCACTGGAAGTTGTAGCCGCCCAGGTGCCCGGTGACATCCACCACCTCGCCGATGAAATACAGGCCCGGCACCCGCTTCGATTCCATGGTGGTCGAGGACAGACCCTGGGTGTCCACGCCGCCCAGCGTCACTTCCGCAGTGCGATAACCTTCGGTGCCGCTCGCGATGATCGGCCAGCGCTGCAGGCGCAGGCCGATGTCGCGCAGCTTTGGCGGATCGATCTGCCGCATCGGGGCGTTGTCGAGGAATACTTCGCACAGGCGTTGTGCGAATCGCTTTGGCAGCGCGTCGGCAAGAATCGTCTTGAGTTCCGCCGCCGGGTGCAGGCCGCGTTGTTCGGCCAGCCACATTGGCGCATCGCGTCCTGGCAACAGGTCCAGCAGCAGTTCCTTGCCCGGTTCCCAGTACGACGAGATCTGCAGGATGGCCGGGCCGCTCAGGCCGCGATGCGTCACCAGCATGGCATTGTCGAACCGCGCCTTGCCGCAACGCGCTGATACCGGCAGCGCCACGCCGGCGAGTTCCGCGTAGTGTTCCAGGTGCTTGCCGCTCAGCGTCAGCGGCACCAGCCCCGCGCGGACCGGCAGCACGTCGTGGCCGAACTGCCTGGCCAGCTCATACCCGAAGCCGGTCGCGCCCATGCTGGGAATTGAAAGCCCGCCGCTGGCAACGACCAGCGAAGCCGCCCGCATCCGACCCTGCGTGGTCTCGAGTTCGAAACCATCGCCAACCCGCGAAATTTTTTCAATGCTGCAATTGGTGCGGATATCCACGTTGCCGAGCCGGCACTCTTCCAGCAGCATCGCGACGATTTGTTTCGACGAGTCGTCGCAGAACAGCTGGCCGAGTTCTTTCTCGTGCCAGTCGATGCCATGGCGGTTGACCATGTCGATGAAATCGCTTGGCGTGTAGCGGGCCAGGGCGCTCTTGCAGAAGTGCGGATTGGCAGACAGGAAGTTGGCCGGCGTGGTGCCGGTATTGGTGAAATTGCAGCGCCCGCCGCCCGACATCAGGATCTTCTTGCCGCAGCGGTTGGCGTGTTCGACCACTCGCACGCGCCGGCCGCGCTGGCCGGCGACAAGCGCACACATCAGGCCGGCGGCACCGCCGCCGATGACGATGACATCGGATTCGAGCACTCAGACCTGGACGAGTTGCTTGCCGAAGTTCGCGCCCACGTAGAGACGACGCAGTGCTTCGGGAAAGTTGTCCAGACCCTCGACGATATCGAGCTTGCTGGTCAGCTTGCCGGCCGCCACCCAGGGCGCCATCGCCATGATCGCTTCCTCGGCGCGGTGCAGGTAGTCGATGACGACGAAGCCTTCCATCCGGCCGCGCGCCGAAATCAGCGACAGGTAGTTGGCCGGGCCGCGGGTTTCGCCGCCGGCGTTGTACTGCGAGATGCCGCCGCACAGCACGATGCGCGCCTTCAGGCGCAAGCGCTTGAGCACGGCGTCCAGGATGTCGCCGCCGACATTGTCGAAGTAGATGTCCACGCCGTCCGGGCAATGCTCGCGCAGGGCGGCCGACACGTTTTCATTCTTGTAGTCGATGCAGGCATCGGCGCCCAGCGTGTCCTTCACGAAGGCGCACTTGTCGGGACCACCGGCCAGGCCGATCACCTTCAGGCCCAGCGCCTTGCCGATCTGCACGACGGCCGAGCCGACCGCGCCTGCGGCTGCCGACACCACCAGCACTTCGCCTTCCTTGGGATGGCCAATGTCGATGAGGCCGAAATACGCGGTGAGTCCGGTGGCGCCGAAGATGCTGAGCGCCCAGCCCGGGTGGGGCAGGCGGCTGGCGTCGAAGCGCTGCATGCCCTTGCCATCGGAAATCACTTCATTGCGCACGCCGGTCATGCCGCTGACCCAGCTGCCCACGTTGAATTTCGGATTCTTCGATTCCACCACTTCGCCGATGCCGCCCGAGCGCATCACACGGCCAGTAGGACTTGGCCTCGGTCATCCACACTCGCATGGCCGGGTCGATGGAAAGGTACTTGACCGCAATCCGGATCTCTCCGTCCTGCAGGGCAGCAGGCGCGCTGTCGCGCATCTCGAAGTCGCTGTCCTTGGGATGGCCCTCGGGGCGTGATACCAGGTGAAGGGAACGGACGTTGGTCATGGCTGGCTCCGGAAGGCAAGACAATCATCATAGTGTCTGGCGCATGTGAAAAGCGCGCCCTCGGGCGCGCTTCTTGTTTCACTGATTGACGAGCTTCATTCCGGACCCGGACCCTTGCGGTGCGGCTTCGGCTTGGGCTTGCCCTGGCCGAACGGTTTGTCGCCGAAATCGCGCTTGGCCTTGAACGGCGGCTTGTCGCCGAACGGCTTCTTGTCGCCAAAGGATTTCTTCCCCGCGAACGGCGGCCGCGGACCGGCCGGCTTCTTGCCTGCGACATCCGGCGGCTGGCCGTCACGCGTGATGCGCAACTGCTGGCCCGCGCACCAGACCGTCTTCAGGTGCGTAAGCACATCGGCGGGCATGCCATCGGGCAGGTCGATCAAACTATGGTCTTCGAAGATCTCGATGCGGCCGATGTGCTTGGCGTCCAGGCCGGCTTCATTGGCAACCGCGCCGACGATGTTGCCCGGCTTCACGCCATGGTCGTAGCCCACCTCGATGCGGAAGGTTTCAAGTCCCGGTTCGGGTTTGTGCTCGCTGCGTTCCTTCTTCGGAAACGCGGGACGGTCCGGGCGTTCGAAACGATCGCCACCCTCGACGCGTTCGGCGCGAGGCGGATGGTCAACCCGTTCGGCGCGCTCGGGGCGATCGCCGCGCGGTGCGCGCTCGGCACGTTCCGGGCGTTCGAAACTGCGCTCGTTCTTTTCGAAGGCCGGGCGCGGTGCGTGCTTCGGCGCCACCAGCAACAGGGGCACGTCGCCGCGCGCCATCTTGGCCAGGGCCGCGGCGATTTCCACCGCCGGCACGTTGTTGGCTTGTTCGTAGTCCTCGATCAGGCGCTGGAACAAGGCCAGGTCGCTGCTCTCAAGCGTTTCGGTGATCTGCTGCTTGAACTTGGCGATGCGCACGTCGTTGATGGCTTCGACGCTCGGCAATTCCATTGGTTCGATCGGCTGGCGCGTGGCGCGCTCGATCGAGCGCAGCATGTTGCGCTCGCGCGGGGCGATGAACAGGATTGCCTCGCCACTGCGTCCGGCGCG
>JAPLSI010000066.1 GCA_026398715.1 Gammaproteobacteria bacterium | reverse complement strand
CGTTCGGACTTCCCGAACCAGGTGAACAACGCGCTGTGCTTCCCGTACATTTTCCGCGGGGCGCTCGATGTCGGCGCCACCACCATCAACGAAGAAATGAAGCGCGCCTGCGTCAAGGCGATTGCCGAACTCGCGCGCCGTGAAGCGTCGGACCTTGGCAGCGCCTACAGCGGCGAAACCCCGCGTTTCGGCCCGGAATACTTGATTCCGCGTCCGTTTGACCCGCGCCTGCTGATCTCGCTTGCGCCGGCCGTTGCTGAAGCGGCCATGGTCTCCGGCGTGGCCACTCGCCCGATGGCCGACCTCGCTGCCTATCGCGAACGGCTTTCGCAATTCGTGTTCCGCACCGGCCTGGTGATGAAGCCGATGTTCGAGCGCGCGCGCGCCGACCTCAAGCGCGTCGTCTATGCCGAGGGTGAAGAAGAAACCGTGCTGCGCGCGGTGCAGACGGTAGTGGATGAAAAACTCGCGCGTCCGATCCTGATCGGCCGCCCCAGCGTCATCGAGACCCGCATCAAGCGCCTGAACCTGCGCCTGAAGCTGGGCATCGATTTCGACCTGACCAATCCCGACGACGATCCGCGCTTCAACGAATACTGGCAGCAGTACCACCAGATAATGGCGCGCAAGGGAATCTCGCCGCCTGCCGCCAAGGCCATCGTGCGCTCGCGCAGCACGGTCATCGCCGCGCTGATGGTGAAGCGCGGTGAAGCCGATGCAATGCTGTGCGGCATCGTCGGCCGCTACAACGGCAAGTTGAAGCACGTGGTGGAAGTGATCGGCCTGGACCCGGGCGTGAAGTGCCTGTCCGCGCTTAGCGTGGTCATTACGTCCAAGGGTCCGTTCTTCTTCACCGATACGCACGTGCAGGACGACCCGACGGCCGAGCAGGTCGCGGAATCGGCGCTGCAGGCCGCCTACCGCCTGAAGCTGTTCGGCATCACGCCGAAAGTGGCCTTGATCAGCCATTCGAATTTTGGCTCGGTCGATTCGCCCAGCGCGAAGAAGATGGCGCGCGCGCTGGAGCTGATCATGGAGCGCAGCCCGAAGCTGGAGGCCGACGGCGAGATGCACGTGGACGCGGCGATCAACGAAGAGATTCGCGAGCGCATCTTCCCCGATTCGCGCCTGAAGGGCAGTGCCAACCTGCTGGTGATGCCGAACCTGGATTCGGCCAATACCGCCTACAACCTGACCCGCGTGATGACCGACGGCATCGGCATCGGCCCGGTGCTGATGGGCATGGCCAAACCCGCGCATGTGCTGACGCCGTCGGCCACGGTACGGCGCGTAGTGAACATGACCGCCATCGCCGCGGTGGAAGCGCAGATCCGCTCAGCGCGCGGCGCATAACCCGAGGTGGCGTAACCGGTTCGGTAAGCCGCGTCCCCAGTCAGGCGGCGGGCCAGGTCCTGCTGCGGATGATGAAATACGCCGCCGTGCCGATCAGCAAGGCGACCAACGCGATTACATCAGCGGTTACGACGCGCGCGATGCTGGCGTTGTAGCCGTCCGTCGTCCAGGCCAGCAGCAGGAACGACAACACGCTGACCAGTCCCACGGCCAATGCGCTCGGCTGGAGCGCGGGCATGAACGCGGCCACCAGCAGGTAGGTTCCCAACA
>JAPLSI010000220.1 GCA_026398715.1 Gammaproteobacteria bacterium | reverse complement strand
GCCGGGACGGCACGTCCGGCATGGGACTCGGGCTGGCCATCGTCAAGGCTTTCGTCGAGGCGCATGGCGGCGAGGTGACAGTGACCAGCCAGGTGGGCCTGGGCTCGACGTTCCGTTTCACGCTGCCCGCCGAACCCACGCGCCAATAGGAAGGGCCGCGGTTTCCCGCGGCCCTTTTTGCTGCGTGGATCTGCCTCGCAGGCGAGGCGTCAGTAGCCCGGCGGCTTAGCGGCCGTCGCCGTCCGCGTCACCCGGCAGGGCGCGCTCGACATAATGCCAACCATCGCGCACGGCGCCCTTGGCTTCATTCCATGCAAGGCGGGAATTGCCCTTGCTGGCTTCCCAGGTGCGCTCGAGGTCGGTTTCGACGTCTTCGAAGCGCTTGCCGCGATAGGCGCCGTAGCCGTTGTAGCCGAGCTTGTAGGCCGGCTCGTAGTCGTTCCATTCGCGACCCGCGGCGTAGTAGGGCGTGGTCAGGTAGTTGGTCTTCCAGTGATCCTGGTATTCGGTCGGATTGACAGCTTCGGCGATGCTGTCACCGGCAGCTGCGCCGATGATGCCGCCCACTACTGCGCCCGCCGCCATGCCGATCGGACCGCCAACTGCACCCACGGTTGCGCCGGTTACTGCACCTGCGGCTGCGCCCGTGCCGGCACCAATGGAATGGTCTTTTCTGATATCGGACATTGTCTCTCTCCTTAAGAATGTTCGCCGCATCCAATGCGACGTTCCCGTGCTGGGAATCACGATGTTGCAGCACTTGAAATTAATGAGGGCCAAACACGGTTACCGACCGGAAGCTGAACGCGAAAGCCTGCATTTTGCGGTTCAGGACCGATCGGTCGTGCAGGGTGCGGATTTGTGACTATGATTCGAGACGGCATGGAGAAAGCTGATGGCAAAGGGAGCGGTATTGAAGGGACGCATACTTGCGATCGATGACGATCGCGATTTGCTTGCCAATTTTTCGGCCTGCCTCGAGCTCGAAGGACATCGCGTCGTCACCGCCCATACTCTTTCCGACGGCCTTCGCATTGCCGCGACACAACCCTTCCATGCCTGCCTGCTCGATCGAAGCATCGGTCGCGAATCGGGCCTGGATGCATTGCCCCGGTTTCGCGAAGTCGCGCCCGGCATGCGGATCATCATGGTCACGGCGCACGCGGGCGTACCCGATGCGGTTCGGGCGATCGCCGAAGGCGCCTGCGACTACCTGGTCAAGCCCTGGTCGCCGGACCAGTTGCGAATTGCCGTGGCGCGACAACTCGACACGCGTCGCTTGCTCGATCGCCTGGACAGCCTCGAGCGCGAATCCGCGCAAGCGGATTTCCTGATGCATTCGAAGAACGCACGCATGAACGAAGTGCTGCGAATTGCCGACCAGGTCGCCAGGACGGACGCCAACGTCCTGCTGCTGGGAGAAAGCGGAACGGGCAAGGGCCTGCTTGCGGCCGCCATCCACGCTGCGAGCCCGCGCTCGGCGGCCATGATGGCCAAGGTCAATTGTCCGTCCCTGTCGGCGGACCAGATGGAAAGCGAGTTGTTCGGCCAGGCGCGCAATCCCCTGACGGGCGCGGAGTCCAGCATCCTCGGCAGGGTGAACCAGGCCGAGGGCGGCACGCTTTTCCTCGACGAGATCGGCGACTTCCCCGTCGTCCTGCAACCGAGGTTGCTGCGATTCATCGAAGACAAGACCTACGAGCGCGTCGGAGACCCGACCAGTCGCCGCGCTGATACCCGAATCATCGCGTCCAGCAACCACGACCTGCAGGACATGGTCGAAAAAGGCAGTTTCCGGCTCGACCTGCTTTACCGGTTGAACGTCGTCAGCATCACGATTCCACCATTGCGCGAGCGGCCCGAAGACATCGAGCGTCTTGCCCACGAGTTCCTGGAAGGATTCGCGGCGAGCTACCGGCTTCCGGCACGCGGACTGTCGGCGGCCGCGCTGTCGCTGATGGGCGACTATCGATGGCCCGGCAATATCCGGGAATTGCAGAACGTGGTCGAGCGGGCGGTCATCCTGTGTCCCCACGCGCAGGTCGGTCCTGAATACCTGGCTATCAGCCGGCCGGTCGGCGTGTCGCCGGCTGTCGTTCCCGGCGCCCCGTATTCACTGGAAGAACTCGAACGCATGCATATTGAAAGCGTGCTCGCCACTTGCGAGACGCTCGAAGCGGCCGCGCGTACGCTGGGAATAGACAGTTCCACCCTTTACAGGAAGCGCAAAGCCTATGGCGTGTAAGTCGTGCAAGCGCCAATTGGCGACTGGGTCGCGGAAGCGCGGACGCATTGGTATTACAGTGGGAGTTCGCGGATGAACCCGCCAGCCCTGGACAAGCCGATGCAGGCCGCAGCCGATAACCAGATTGCGGCCCCGGCATCGCCTGGCCGTCAGCCCGTGGTGCTGGTCATCGATGACCAGCAGGCCAACGTGCGCATGGTAGGCGCGCTGCTGGCGCGTGCGGGCTATCAGGTGCTGCCGGCGCTCAGCGGCGCCGAAGGGCTGGAACTGGCAAGGGCCAGGACGCCCGACGTCGTTCTGCTGGACATGAAGATGCCCGGCATGGACGGCTTCGAGGTCCTGCGGCAGATGCACCTGGACGATGCCACCCGCGATCTGCCGGTGATCTTCCTGACCGCCGACAACGACCGCGAAAACCTGATCCACGCTTTCGCGGCCGGCGCCATCGACTACATCACCAAGCCATTCGTGGCCGAGGAATTACTGGCCCGGGTGCACACGCGTATCGACCTCAAGCGGTCGCGCGACGCCTTGCGACGCTTCGCACAGGAAAAGCAGGAAATGGCCGAACTGGTCGCGCACGACCTGCGCAACTATTTCGCCAACATCCTGTTTGCCGCCGACCTTCTCGGAAGTTCGGAGGGCATCGGGGCTGCGCAGGGCCGCCTCGTCGATTCCATCCACAGTTCGGCGGATTCGGGGATGCTCTTCCTGCAGGTCTTCCTCGAACAACAGGAGCACCTGGCGCACGGCGCGGCGATCGAGCCGCTTCCGGTGCGCCAGATGTTGTGCGAGGTCGTCGATCTTTTCAGTCGCGCCGCCTGCGCCAAGAACATCACGCTGGACCTTGTCGAGCACGAGACCGTCATCGTTTCGGGCTTGCGCGCCGGCGTTGCCCACGTGCTGCAGAACCTGGTGTCGAACGCCATAAAATATTCCCCTCGCGACAGCTTGATATCGATCAGCGCGATGAAGGACGGAGGCCACGGGCGCTTGCAGGTGATGGATCGCGGTCCCGGCATCGGCGAAGCAGACCAGGCGCGTCTGTTCCAGCGATTCGTGCGCCTTTCGAGCGAGCCGACCGATGGCGAGAGTACGACCGGCCTGGGGCTTGCGCTGGCGAAGCAGCAGGCGCGCGCAATGGGTGGCAACCTCTGGTATGACCTGCGTGACGGCGGCGGCTCGGTATTCACCCTGGAACTGCCGCTTGTCTGAGTTGCCGATGGCACGGGCCCGAGCATGCGAATTGCATTGCGCACGGCATGAAGGACACGAACAGGAGCGGGGCATTCAATGAATTCGACCGTTTCCATGACACCGATCGGCAAGGCGGGCGAGACATCGAGGTCGCTGCGCATACTGGTGGTGGACGACAATCCCGATTCCGCCGACATGCTTGCCATGTCGCTGAAGATGATGGGCCACGACGTGCGCGCGCTTTACGATCCGCTGCAGGTGGTGGCGACCGCGCTCGCCTTCCATCCCGACCTTGCCTTCCTCGATGTGGGCATGCCCGTGTTGGACGGGTTCGCGCTTGCCGCGCAATTGCGGCTGCAGCAATGGCCCGGGCACCACCGGCCGCGGCTGGTGGCCCTGACCGGATGGGGGCAGGATGAAGATCGTCGCAGGTCGGAGGACGCAGGGTTCGACGACCACCTGGTCAAGCCCGCCGACCTCGACCTGATCGAAGCGGTCTGCCTGCAGGTGTCTGCAGCGCTCAAGGGCCGCGCGTGACGCATTCGCCGCCCGTGGCGCCACCGGCCCGATGGTGGCTTCGAATGGGCCATGACCTGCGCGGTCCGCTGGCGCCGATCCGTATGGCCGCGCAGATGCTTCGCATGGGTTCGATGGATCCCGCCGAACAAGCCGATACGCTGAAACTACTCGATCGCCAGGTCGACCTGTTGCTGGCGAAGATCGAGGACATGGCTGAATTGTTGCGCATCAATGCCGGTGCGTTCGAATTCAATCCTTCCAGCGGCGATCTGGGCGACTGCTTCGAGTTTCTCGAGGGCCGCAGCACGCTGATGCGGGAACTCAAGCACGGCGGGGTCACGCTGGCCAGCGTGCCATGGGCATCGCCATTATTGGCCAGACACGATCCCAATCGGCTGGTGACGGTCCTGGAGTTCTTCGTGTCGAAGCTGGCAAGACGGGCCTTGCCGGGCGCGGTGTTGCGCTTGTCGCTGACGCGCGAGTCCGGCACTGCAGTCTGGTCGATCGACGGCGACGCAGAGTTTCTGGCGGACGATGCGGAAATCCAGTATGTCCTCGGAAATTCGCCGGCCGTGGACGAGTGCGAGGGCAGGGCGCTGCTGGTGCGCGAACTGGTCGTGCTGCATGGCTTGCGATTCATCATCGCGGCGCCGGGAGCAGGCGTCGCGTTTTCGATGCCCGTCCAGACATGACGCGGGCATCGAAATGGGAAGGGTCGAGTCCCCGGCAGAACTTCTTGTTGCATGCCCTGCCCGACGAAGCGTACACGCGCCTGCAGGCTTGGCTCGAGCCGACAGTCCTCGAGCGCGGCGTTGTCATCAGTCCGCCTGATACGCGCGCCAGCCACGCCTGGTTTCCGACCAGCGCGATAATCTCGCTGCAACAGGATCTCGATGGCAAGGCCGGGTCGGAAGTGGCGCTGATCGGTCGCGATGGCTTGTGTGGCATGTCCATCGTGGTGGGGGACGGTAGTTCCAGCCGTCGGGCCACGGTGCAGTGTTCCGGCAACGCTTATCGCCTGCCTGCGCAGGTTCTGCTGGAAGAGTTCGAGGCGACGCCGGCATTGCGCGCCAGCCTGCTGCGCTACTTCCAGGCACAGATGGCGCAGGTGGCACAGAATGCCGCCTGCTATCGGCTGCATTCGGTCGAGCAACAGGTTTGCCGGCGAATGTTGATGTTGCTCGACCGCCTTCCTGCACTCGAGATACCGGTTACCCACGAGATGCTTGCCACTGCGCTGGGCGTCAGGAGGGAGGCAGTGACGCTTGCCTGCGCACGCCTGCTCGCCGAGGGCATCATCCAGCCCGGCCGCGGGCGCATCCGAGTGTTGGACAGGCCGCGCCTCGAAACACATGCCTGCGAGTGCCACCTCAGCCTGCAGCGCGAAGTCGCGCGGCTGTCTCCCGCGGCCCTGCCCGGGGCATCGGTGGCATCGAAAGGCTTTGTTCAGGCTGGCGGCTCTATTTTGACAACGCCGCCCGGTTAGCCGGGTCGTGTCGATTGTCAGCCGATGCATCCCGTTTCCACACACAAGGAAGTCACCATGAACAACCATTCCCGAATTTTCCTCGCGCTCGCCCTGGCCGGTTCGCTCGCCGCGTGCGACAGCGCCCAGCGTGACGAAGCGCAGGCCGACGCAGCTGCGGCACAGGCCGATGCAACCGCGCCTGCGGCCGATGCCGCCGCCAACGAGGCCGCTGACGCCGCCCAGACGGCGGGTGCGGCAGTAACGGACGCCGCCAGCGCCACCGCCGACGCAGCGGGCACCGCCGCCACCCAGATGGCCAACGAAGCGGCAGTCGCCGGGCATGAAGCCAGTGCGGAAGTGAAGGAAGAAGCCGAGCAGACCGCCGACGCCGCCCAGGCAGCCGCCGATGCCGCGCGCGCGGAAATGAACGACGCCAACAACCCGAAGAAGTAAGCAATCGGCCGCGGGCATGCGGGGTAGGCGCTTGAAAGGCGCCTGCCCCCGGGCTTGCCCGAGACACATGCCGCGATACCCGGCACGGGTCTGAAGTGCGTTGCGACATGGACAAGGAAGAACCATGCCCTGGAGTAGGAAACGGATGATCTACGCCGGACTGATAGGCGCGCTCGTGGCAATCGTCATCACCGTGGTGGCGATGAACTTCATGAGTGCGGAGAGGCAAATCCAGAAATCGCTCGAGCATCGCTATGGTGTTTCCGATCCCCAGTTCCGGCGTGAGCTCGGAACCTTGCTCGGTCCCGCGATCATCGACGGCAACCGCGTCCAGAACCTGGAGAACGGAGGGCAGATATTCCCGGCGATGCTCGACGCCGTGAAGTCGGCCAAGCTGTCCATCAATTTCGAAACCTACATCTACTGGTCGGGCGAGGTCGGCAAGGAGTTTGCAGAGGCTTTGTCCGAGCGCGCGCGCCAGGGCGTGAAGGTGCACGTGTTGCTCGACTGGGTGAGCAGCCAGAAGATGGAGGAGTCGCTCGTCACGCAGATGAAGGGTGCGGGCGTCGAAATCGAGCGCTACCACCCCCTGCACTGGTACAACCTGGGGCGGATGAACAATCGCACCCACCGGAAATTGCTGGTGGTGGATGGGCGGGTGGGCTTCACCGGCGGCGTCGGCATCGCCGACCAGTGGAACGGCAATGCACAGGACCCAAAGCACTGGCGGGATTCGCACTACCGACTGGAAGGACCGGCCGTGGCCCAGATGCAGGCTGCCTTCATGGACAACTGGATCAAGACGACCGGCAAGGTACTGCAGGGCGAGGCGTACTTTCCGAAACTCGAGACCGTTGGCGAGGCGCTGGGCCAGGTCTTCACCAGTTCGCCCAGCGGCGGCGGCGACAGCATGCAGTTGATGTACCTGCTTTCGATCACGGCAGCCGAGCGCACCATCGACTTGTCGGCGGCCTATTTCGTGCCTGATGAATTGACCCGCAGGGCATTGCGATCGGCACTGGACCGCGGTGTTCGCCTGCGCATCATCGTGCCGGGCAAGCATATCGACGCCGAAGTCGTTCGCCAGGCGTCGCGGGCGGACTGGGGCGAGCTGCTGGAAGCGGGTGCGGAAATCCACGAGTACCAGCCGACGATGTTCCACTGCAAGACCTTGATCGTTGATTCGCAGCTGGTTTCCGTCGGGTCGACCAATTTCGACAACCGATCCTTCCGGGTGAACGACGAGGCCAATCTCAACGTCTACGACAAGCAGTTCGCCGAACGACTGGAAGACGTGTTCGAGGCCGACCTGGGCCGGACCACGCGCATCACGTTCGAAATGTGGAAGAAGCGGCCCTTGCGCCAAAAGCTGATGGAAAAATTGGCCTCGCTCCTTTCTTCGCAGTTGTAAGCCGGCGCGTGGCCACGTCCGCAAGGTGTCGGCAGGTTCATGATCTGGAATGGCAGTGAAACGCCTAGCCAACTGTCGCCTGGATTTACGGTTTTCTTACCTGGCGCGGCGTTACTTTTCCTGTGCTGCGCAACAAGCAGCCTGTGGACGTCATCATCCAGGAGGATCAGGAATGGCAACTCAACCGCAAGACCAGGACCAGGGAAAACCCCAGCGCCGCAGCGGCACCGAGAATCGCGGCTTCGCGAGCATGGGCGAGGCCGAGCAACGCGAGATTGCGCGAATGGGCGGCACGGCGGTCAGCGAGAACCGCGAGCACATGGCGCAGATCGGCCGGAAGGGCGGCGAGGCCAGTGCCGAAGCGCGTGCCGCGGCGTCGAAGGAACGGCAGCGCAAGCGGGAGGCGGAGAAGGCGAGCATCAACCGCTGACCCAACTTATGGCCCATGTGCACTGGTGTGGTAGATAACTACACTACCAGCACATTTTGAGCCCCGGCATCCCGCCGAGTCGGCTTGCGGGGAGCAGGGCCATGCTGGATTGCCGTTTAGCGGTGGAAGATGTCAGTTTCAACTATCCGGGTGGTCATTCCGCCATTTCGGGGCTCAGCTTGGACCTGGGCCCCGGCATCCTAGGGCTGCTCGGCCCCAACGGAGCCGGCAAGTCCACCCTGATGCGAATCCTGGCCACCCTGGCCAGGCCGAGCGCGGGCAAGGTGACCTGGAATGGCGAGGATATCGCCCGCAACCCGGACCATCTGCGGATCGCCCTGGGCTATCTGCCCCAGGACTTCGGTGTCTATGGCGCCCTGGACGCCCGCGAGTTCCTCGGCTTCCTGGCCGCGGTCAAGGGACTTTCCGGCCGCGCCGCTGGCGAGCGAGTGGAATCGTGCCTTGCGATGGTTGGCCTTGCCGAGCACGCCGGGCGTCGCCTCGGCGAGTTTTCCGGCGGCATGCGCCAGCGCATCGGCATTGCCCAAGCGCTGTTGAACGACCCGACGCTGTTGATCGTGGACGAACCCACGGTCGGCCTGGATCCGGAAGAACGCATGCGGTTCCGGCACCTGCTTACCGATCTTGCCGGGCATCGGCTTGTCATCCTGTCCACCCATATCGTGTCGGACGTGGAAGCGAGTGCGACGTCGCTGGCAGTGATGGCTGCAGGTCGATTGCGTTTCCATGGCACGCCCGAAGCACTGCTCGCCCGTGCGGAAGGACATGTCTGGGAATGGACGGTGGACGCCGGGCAACTGGCCGCGGTTCGCGAAAGATTCCTCGTCTGCGCTTCGTTGCGCAGGCCGGACGGCATCCGGGTGCGCGTGGTGGCCGACAATCGTCCTGATGCCGGCGCGCAGCTGGTGACGCCGACGCTGGAGGATGCTTACACCTGGCTGCTGGGCGCCGATGCGCGTGAGCACTGACGTGCGCGCCTCGTTGCTGCGTTTCGGCGCCATGCTGCTGGCCGACCTGCGCGAGCGCACGCGCAGCACGCGGTTCTGGGTGGTGCTCGGCCTGATGGTGGTTGCGAGCTGGCTGTGCTTTCCGCCGCCCGGGGCGGGCTACATGATTCTTTCCATCCACGGCAGCGAACGCGGGCTCTACTCGAGCGCCTGGGTGGGCATGGTGCTGGCCAGCGTCTTCAGCACCTTGCTTAGCCTGTGCGGCTTCTACCTGGTGCGCGGCACGCTGGTGCGCGACATCGACACCCGCGTCTGGCAATTGCTGGTCGCCACGCCGATGACCCGAGGCGGCTACCTGCTGGCGAAGTGGGCGAGCCACATGGTCGTGTTCGCGCTGATCGCTTCGGTTGCCTTGTGCGTGGGTCTTGTCGCGCAATGGGTCCGCGCCGAGGACCGCAGCATCGACCTGCTGGAACTGGTCAAGCCGGTGCTGCTGCTCAATCTGCCCGGCCGAATGGAAGTCCTGGAAGGTTCGACCCATGGACATGCTGGGCCGCGTCCTGTGGCTTGTGTTGGCGATGGGTGGCGTGCTGTTGGCGGCGCCCTTGCTCGACTGGGCCGCTTCGCGCGCTTCAACGACGGTACGTTCGGGTGCCGGTGCCGGAAGGCGCTTGCGATGGCTCGATCGTCTGCTTACGCCGCTGGCCCGCGGACCGACCGCCATCGTGGCCATCGCCGAACTGAGGCTGTCGCTCAGGCAACGACGCGCGTGGTGGTGGCTTGCGGCACTGGTGGCGATGGGCGCGCAGGCATTCGGCAAGGGCGAAGCCTTGCACCTGGGATTGCTGCTGGCGTGGGTGCTGCCGCTGGACATGCTCTCGCGCAATATCCTGCGCGAACTCGACCACGGCACGGGCGGACTGGTCTTCACTGCGCCCAAAATACTTCGTCGCCTCCTGGTGGCGCGATTCGCCACCGGCTTCGGACTGCTAGTGGCGCTGAGCTTGCCCGGGCTGGTCCGCCTGTCTGCAACAGCCCCGCTGTCTGCCGTCGCGGCACTGGTCGTTTGCGCATCGATCGCCAGTTGGGCGCTCAGCCTTTCCGCGCTATGCCGCAATCCGCGACCCTTCGAATTGCTGCTGCTGGTCGCTGCCTATCTCAGTGCACAGTCAGTACCGATATTCGACATCGCGCTTGCGCCGCAAGCCACCGCGGCGTGGCACGCGGCATTGATGCTGCCTGCCTGGTTGGTACTGGCCTGGGCCTGGCCGGGATTGGCCAGGATCACCAGTCACCGGTCAAGCTGACGGAGACATTGCGGCCGCTGGCCGAGTAGAAGGGCAGGTCAGTGGCATTGGTCAGCACGCCTCGAAGACTCGCCCAGCGCCAGTACGTCCGGTCGAGGAGGTTGCCGACCGAAACGTGCAGGCGAAGATTGGGATGCAATTCGTACCAGAGGTTGGCATCGAACACGGTGTAGCCCGGGGGCGCATAAAGGTTTGCCGTGCTGCGGTCGATGCGGGACACCGCAGCCACGCCGGTGGCCAGCAATTCGGCGCCCCAGCGGCCGTTGTCGGACTCGAAGCCGGCGCCGAGGGTGATGCGTGCCGGCATGATCGAATTCAGGGGTTGGTCGCGCTGGGTATCGTCGCCCTTCGACCATGAGCCCGAGCCTTGCAGATACCAGTTCCCTGCGCTGGGCGAAAACACATCGAGACCCAGGCGGGCTTCGAATTCAATGCCGACGATGCGCGCGCGGTCGCGATTGATCGACTGGAAGACCAGTTGCCCGCTGTCATTGATGCCCCGGTTCGAGCGCGATTCGATCAGGTTCTGGAATCGGTTGTCGAATACCGCCAGGCTCGCCTGCAAGAAACTTCCCTTGAAACGCAGGCCCCACTCGAGGCCGCGGCTGCGCTCAGGCTCCAGGTCCGGATTGGGCAGCGCCACATAGTTGAAGGCGGGAAGGTTCAGTCCGATGTTGACGTCGGAAAACGGCGGGGCACGGAAGCCGTAGACAAGTTGCAGGTAGCTCGACCAGGCCTGTCCCTGCCAGCGCAAGCCGAGCTTCGGGGTTAGTGCCTGGCTATCGGTGCCGGCGATGGCGGCGTTCGGGTTGTCGGCGGACCAGATCGGGTCCGGGTGGGCTCGCGTGCGGCTGCTTTCCCAGCGCAGGCCGGGAATCACCGACCAGTGCTTGCCCAGGGTGATCTCATCCTGCCAGAACGCACCGAACTCCACGCTTTCGCTGTCGGGGAAGTCGCGCACCGGCAACACTTCACCCAGGATCACATGGCTTTGGGCGCCGGTGACAAGATTGGTCTCGGTGCCCAGGCGCAGGCTGCTGTAGTCATGTCGCGCCACATCGACGCCGAAGACCTGCCAGTGCTCCACGCCCAGCCATTGGCCGCGCCATTGCGCATTCAATTCCAGGCCGGTGCTGTCCTGGTCGAGGTGGAAATCGCGCTCGCGCCTGGAGGCAAACGGCGTGGCGCGATCGGCGCGGCGATACTGGTCGCTGAACTGGCGCGTGGCGCTGTCCTGGCGATAGAGAAGCACCGACACATTTTCCAGCATGCCGAAAGCACGGATGTCCCCGTGCAGGCTGACGCGATTCCTGCGGAAATCATCGTCAGCCTCCAAAGCATAGGTGGTGGAGAATCGGCCGGGCCCGAACAACAACGATTGCACGTCGGTCCGCTGGTCGCCTTCGCTGCGATCGAGGGTCACCTGCCAGCGCCCGGCCAGTCCGAAGTCCATTCCGAGTTTGAGCAGCGCGCTGTTGCGCTGGACATCGGCCGGGTTGGCCCGGTCTTCCGCCGATTCCGATCCATTGGAAGCCTCGTGGCCCCGGCTCCAGCCCGTCGCCGCCAGGAAGGTAAGGCGATCGTCCAGTCCACTGGCCATCACATGCGCCGACAAGGCGTGGCTGTCGTCGCGCGAGTTGCGGCCAATGCGGCCTCCCGCGCGAACCTTACCCTCGGAGAAATCGACATTCGCAGGATCGATCGTGTGATATGCCACGACGCCAGCCAGCGCCTTGCTGCCATACAGCGTGGAGGCGGGGCCGCGAAGGATCTCCACGCGATTGACCACGCCCAGTTCCACCAGGTCGCGTCCCGCGGACGCAAACTGGCCCACCGAAAAACTGTCGGACACCGGGATGCCGTCGATTTCGATGCTGACCCGATTGCCTTCCAGTCCGCGGATGTTGAAGCCCTGGTTGCCGAATCGATTGCTGTCCTGGGTCACTTCCACATTGGGTACGTAGCGAACCAACTCGTCGATTCGCTGCACCGAACGGCGTTGCATGGTTTCGCGATCGATGGCCGTCACGGCTCCCACCACTTGTTCGATCGGCTCGGGCCGGCGCTGCCCTATCACCACGACGGTGTCGAGCAAGGCCGCCCCGGTCGGGGTGGGTTGGTCGGCGGCATGGGCCTGCTGGCCCAGGCCCAGGGCAATGGCGAAGCAGATCATCTTGGTCATTTGCAGATGGTCGCGGCTGGAGCATCGCCTGCAATTGACCTAGGTCAATGTAACGACAAATTTCGACACGCACGATGCCAACAGGAGCTACTGCTCGCCGCATTTGCGTTTCCCAGGGAACAACCATAGAGGGCATTGCCATGACAAAACGACCCCTGAAAAGGCTGCTGGTCCTGTCGATCGGACTGGGCGCGTTCGGCGCCGTTATCGCCGCCGGCGACATCACCAACGAGCGCCCCCCCAAGGACAAACTGGAGGCCGGGCAGGCTGCCTTCCTTGCCAACTGCGCCGCCTGCCACCAGCCCGACGGCAAGGGTTTGCCCGGGGCCTTCCCGCCACTGGCCGGCTCTGATTTCCTGAAATCGAACACCCCGGCCACCGTGCTGTCTTCGGTGCTCAAGGGCATCAGCGGAAAGCTCAAGGTCAACGGTGTCGAATACAACGGCGTCATGCCTGCGATGAGCCATCTGTCGGACGAGGACATCGCCAACATCGCCAGCTATGTCTATGCGAGTTGGGGCAACTCGCCGAAGTCCATCGACGACGACCATGTCAAGGCAGAACGCAAGCGACTCGAGGTTTCCGCCGACAAGGCACAGGGCGAGCGCCACCCGTCCACCAAGGAAGGGGTGATGAATTACCAGGGCGCGCCGTCCACGGCAGGTTCGCTGGGCGTCGAGATGGTGATCAATCCGGACGCACCGCCGATCAGCAAGGCCGAGTTCGCGCAGGCCAGTACGATCTACTTCCAACGCTGCGCCGGTTGCCATGGCGTGCTGCGCAAGGGCGCCACCGGCAAACCGCTGACGCCGGACATCACCCGCAAGAAAGGTACGCAGTACCTCGAGTCGCTGATCAAGTTCGGATCCCCGGCCGGCATGCCGAACTGGGGCACCTCGGGCGACCTGACGCCCGAGCAGGTCAACATGATGGCCCGCTACGTGCAGCACGACCCGGCCAGCCCGCCGGAGTGGGGCATCAAGGAGATGAAGGAAAGCTGGAAGATCATCGAGCCGGTCGACAAGCGCCCGACCCAAAAGATGAACGACTACAACATCCAGAACATCTTCAGCACCACGCTGCGTGACACCGGTGAGGTGGCGCTGATCGACGGCGACACCAAGCAGATCATCAACATCATCAAGACCGGCTACGCCGTGCACATCTCGCGCCCGTCCGACTCGCGTCGTTACATGTACACCATCGGCCGCGACGCGAAGATCGACCTGGTGGACTTGTGGATGCCGAAGCCCGACCTGGTCGCCGAGATCAAGATCGGCCTGGAAGCGCGCTCGGTCGAAACTTCCAAGTACAAAGGCTACGAGGACAAGTACGCCATCGCCGGCGCCTACTGGCCGCCGCAGTTCGTGATCATGGATGGTCCGAGCCTGGAGCCGAAGAAGATCGTATCCACCCGCGGCATGACCGTGGATACCCAGGAATACCACCCGGAACCGCGCGTGGCGGCGATCGTGGCCAGCCACGAGCATCCCGAGTTCATCGTCAACGTGAAGGAGACCGGGCGCATCCTGTTGGTGGATTACCGCGACATCCTCAACCTGCGCATCACCACGCTCGATGCGGCGCGCTTCCTGCATGACGGCGGCTGGGATTCGACCCATCGCTACTTCCTGACGGCCGCCAACCAGAGCGACAAGATCGCGGTAGTGGATTCGCGCGACCAGAAGATGACGGCGCTGGTCGATGTCGACAAGATCCCGCATCCGGGCCGCGGCGCCAACTTCACCCATCCGAAATTCGGTCCGGTCTGGGTCACGTCCGCGCTCGGCAACGACAAGGTGACGATGATCGGCACCGATCCGGCCAAGCATGCGCAGTACGCATGGAAGGTGGTTGAAGTGGTGAAGGGGCAGGGTGGTGGTTCGCTGTTCGTGAAGACGCACCCGAAGTCGAACAACCTCTGGGTCGATTCGCCGCTGAATCCGGATCCCAAAGTCAGCCAGAGCATCGCGGTGTTCAACACGAAGAACCTCGCAGCCGGCTACGAAGTGCTGCCGATCGCCGAGTGGGCGGACCTGGGCGAGGGCCCGAAGCGCGTCGTGCAGCCCGAGTTCAACCAGGCTGGCGATGAAGTGTGGTTCTCGGTCTGGAACGGCAAGGACCAGAAGTCCGCGCTGGTGGTGGTCGACGACAAGACCCGCAAGCTCAAGGCAGTGATCAAGGACCCGCGCCTGATCACGCCGACCGGCAAGTTCAACGTGTTCAATACCGGCAAGGACATCTACTGACGGTTGCCGGGCCTGAAAAGACAAAGGCCGGGATCCTTGCGGATTCCGGCCTTTTCCATTCTGCCTTCGATTGTGTCCCTGAAATTACGGAACCTTCGCCGGCCCTGGATCGGCTATGGGCTTGCCCTGGTCGACCGATTCGGGCGACAGCGGCAGCAGGAAGGAAGCTCCTTTCCCGGCCAGGCCGACTTCACCAAAGTTTTTGAGGCACAGCAGCTCGTTTTTCTCGATTTGCGACTGATCGAGCTTGCTGCGTCTGGGTCCATCGCCCGGCGGCTGGACCAGCAGCGCCGTAAAGTCCCTGGCGAAGGAATCCACCAGATCATAGGCATCGCCAATGGTGGATACCTTGGCCCCGTTGAATACCGGATTTGCGCCTTTGGCCCAGCGTAGGAAGGTAACGGTCCTGTCGTCAAGCCATGATTCGCCATCCAGCGCGATCGCGCCCATGCCGACCGGAAGCCGGAATGGGCCAGGAACGAAGACACCTAATGCCGCAGAGACACCCGAGATGGCTTTCGATGTTGGCGTTATGCCGGTAAGTCGAAATTCAAGGCGCAGGCTCTGCGGGTCGACGTCTTCCACCAACGGAAAGTAGTCGCCAAGGCGATCGCAAAGTGCCCGGTTCAATTGATTGCTGATCAGTGCCAGCTGCGCCTCGCTGATTTCCTTCTGCACCCGAGGCAAACTCAGTTCAGCGTTTGGCAAGCTGATCCGGGTTACCTGGGGCAGAGTCTTTTCATCCACATAGGTCGAGATCGACTTTCCGTGTTCCCGGCTTACAACTTGCAATGGCTTGTCGTCGGCCACGTCTGGTAGCGTAGTTTGCGGCACGCTTGCGCAAGCGGTCGCCAGCAGCAATAGCGCAACGCTTCCGACGAGAGAACGAATTCGAAGCATGGGCCAGCAGCCTTTCGGAGGCGGGGGGAGGGGGAGGGCGGCGGCAGCGGCAGTCTTGCCGTCGGCAGACGCATCGAAACGGCATTAGTTTGCAGGAGAGGCTGTGCACGGCGCGTCGTCAAAACCGCGGCGCTTTCCAGAGCGTCACCCGCTGCATGCCTGGAGGGTGGTTGAAGTGGCGAAGGGGCAGGTGACGCGTGCCTGATGCATCCCCGATGAGTGCGCTTTAGAACGGGGTATACGCCACGATGAGTCGCGGATTCCAGATGAAACTCTGGCCCGCGCCTCCGCTTATCTTGGTTTGCGCGGTGGTCGCATAGCCGGTCAACCGATAAGTGACGCTCAGCCCCTCGGTACAGCTGTCCACGCGTTGCAGGTAAAGGAAGTCCCGATTGGCGTCACCGGCAAAGGTACTCAGCGCCGAGGACTGCACGACATTGCTGTTGTCGGTGGCCGTGGAATCTTTGCTGATGCTGTAAGCCAGGCCGATGAACGCGCTGCCCGCCGTGCTGACGGCGGCGGATTCGCCACTCGCGCTGATCGTGACATTACCGTCGCGCGGACAGGCGAAACTGATGGAGGCCAATACGGTCGGAGCGGCATTGCTGGCGCTGGTGATGAAATTGGTGGCCGGCGCAGTAATCGATTCCAGCTTCGGCATGTCAGGGATGGTGCGGGCGTCTTCGAACAGGCGTTGCATGCGAATCGCATCAGCCCACATGTTGCCGGTCGATGACGAAAGCGGATTTCTGCCGACCACGACTCGAACGCATGGCTGGCCTGCCAGTTGCACCGTACCGATGTGGAACCAGCTTCCACGCAGGGTGGGGGCAATGTACGCACTAACCAGGCTGAGCTGGGAATACTGGGTTGCCGCGCAACTTAGGGGGGCGCTCTGTGCGCCGGATTCGATCCAGTAGTTGGCGCCCGTGGACGCCAGCACCACGTCGGGCAGGTATGCCTCGAAGCTGTAGCTGCCTCCACCATCGGCTTGCACCACACCGAAGTTCCAGATCGCCACGCCTTCGTTGCGCGAGTCGACCGTGTGCGCGCCCGTACCCACAGGCGGACCGATCAGGCAGCAAGGGCCGCCTGGGCTCCAGGTTCGCAACGTGAAAGGGCCAGCCGTGAAGCCCGCCTGGCCATCGTCCACGACCACGAACTTTTCGTCGGCTGCCTCGCCAGGAGCGGGAACGGCCAAGCCCAATGCGAGGAGAGCCTGGAAAGCGACGGCAGTTCGTCGGCTGCCTGACCTTCTCGAACCGAGACGCGAATGGCGCATGGAACTGCTCCTGGAATCAAATGACGACTTGCCCTGCAACCAATCAAAGATGCGCAGTACGGCCAGGGTTGCGATTGCGCTGCGCGTAGATGCGGGCGTCATGCGCAGCCAGTTGGCCAATGGCCTGGACTTCGGGGCGTCTGCTGCGGGACAGTTTCGCCATGAGGGCATTGGCTTCCGGCGAGCGGAATTCCTGCCAGCTGGCGTGGTTCCAGACTGCCCGTGCAACAAATACCTCGACATTTGAATCGTCCATCGCTTGCGCCTGGCGATAGGCTTCCGCCATGCCCTGGGTTGCGATCGGCCCGCGCAGCGTCTGCAATTCGATTACTGCAAGCCGCTTCAGTTGCAGCGACACCCCCGACTTGATCACTTCGTTTGCCCGAATGGCGCGGTCCCGGTCGTAGCGCGCCTGCTCGCGGGCTCCCGCGGTCGGGTCGCCCTTCTGGTAGGGATACTGCATGTCTGGAATCGCATAGACCCGCGACAAGGGACTGGAATCCCCGGCGCTCGCCAAGCTGGCGAATGTGGCGAAGCAAATCGCCAGGCAGGTTTCGCTTATCGGCTTACGCATGCGTTTCTCCAGGTGCTTGGAGGTTGGCGGTTTCAGTTCGGGTTGTAGGTCAGCGTCAACCTGGGATTCCAGATGAAGCTCGTACCGGGTGGGGTCACCTTTGTTTGCGGGGTGGTGCCGTAGCCGGTAAGCCGGTAGGTCGTGCTAAAACCGCCGATACAGTCGTCCACCCTCTGCACCATCAGGAAATCGCGATTTGCATCACCGGAGAAGGTGCTCAATGCCGAGGACTGGACGACATTGCTGTTGTCGGTTGCCGTGGAATTCTTGCTGATGCTGTAGGCCAGTCCGATGAACGCGCCGCCGGCATTGCTTACTGCCGCTGACTCGCCCGTGCCACTGACGGTGACCTTGCCATCGCGCGGACAGGTGTAGGTCAGTGAGACCAGCACGTTCGGAGTCGCGGCATTCGCGCTGTTGATGAAGTTTGTCCCAGCGGCCGTCGCAGTCACGACTTTCGGCATGTCGGGGATGGTGCTGGCGGATTCGAACAGGCGCTGCAGGCGGATCGCATCCGCCCAGACCCTGGCGGTGCTGCTGGCGGATGCGTTGCTCAGGACTACGCGAACGCAGGACAGGTTCTGGATTGACACTGTTCCAAGGCTGAGCCAGTAGCCGTCCTGATTGTCCTGGGATACTCCGCTGTAAGTCGCGGTGGTCGAATAAGCGACCGTATCGTCGCAGCCTCCGCCGACCGTTTGCGCGCCAGCTTGCACCAGATAGGTCAGGCCGCTGGCGTTGGGAACGCTGTCGTCGGGGATGTAAGCCTCCACTCCGAACTTGCCCCCCGGGCCCGATTCGACAATGCCGAATTTCCAGGTGGCTGTGGCGCTCCCCCCACTGGCGGCATTGATCCAATTCGCAGTCTCCCCGATGGGCGGGCCGACCAGCACGGGCGAGGCAGCGATGGGATCCCAGACCGCCACGTTGGTGAAACCGACCTGCGTGAATGCGGTGGCGCCCTGTGCGTTGTCCACCAACTGGAATTTGGTGCCGGACGCCTGAGCCGGGTTGGCAAGCGAAGATGCAAACAGCGCAAGAAGGAGGGCCCAGAGGCAGCATTGGAAGCCGAGCCTGCCGGTGTTGCAGCGCAGTATGTGCATGGGCAATTCCCCTGGGCCATGCGCGGCGGTGTCACCGCACTGGGCACAACGGCCAATTCGGCGGAAACCGGACAGGCAGCACGTCGGACCCGGCCCATCCATCGCCCACGCCAAAGAAAAAAGCCGAATCGCGTTGGACGCGATCCGGCTTGTTCTTTTTGGACTTGAAGCTTTGAATGGTGGAGGTGGGGGGAGTTGAACCCCCGTCCGAGAGCACTACATCTCCGGTACTACATGCTTAGCTCGTTGTTCGTTCTCGTCAGCCGGCAACACAACGTGCGAGGCACACCGTCTGACACACCCGCTAAGTTCACTTCCAGTTGGCGGGTCGCCGCCGGAAGCTGTTCCGTGATAATGACCTTACATCCACGAGCACGGGCACAAGTGGGTTCAGGGCTTACGCCTTAAGCGGCGAGAGCGTAGTTGTCGTCGTTGGCAACTAAATTTTGCTACTGGATTAACGAGGAAAGTCGCCCCCTCGGCATGCACCAGTCGACTTCGCGACCCCCGTCGAAGCCAGGACACCCCCGGCATGTTGGGAAAATCGTCAAATCCACTGACGAGCACAGTATGGGGATGGCGGGCGCGCGCCACAAGGGCGGGTTGCCAACGGTTCAGGCGGCGGGCTTGCGACGCGAGGCCAGCGCCGCCGCCAGCACGCCAAGCAGCCCCAGGCCCAAGGCCATCGAATCGCCCCAGCGCGTGTAGGGCGTCTTGCCCGCGCGAGGTTGCACATTGGTACGGAAGACTTCGCGTTGCTGCAGTCGGGTCTTGCCCCGCACTTCGCCATCGAAGGCGATCAGCGCGCTGAATCCGGAATTGGCGGCGCGCACGATGTCGCGACCGGTTTCGATGGCGCGAACCCGCGTTATTTCCATGTGCTGGTAGGGCATGCGGGTTTCGATGAACAGGTCGTCGTTGGTCACCGTGACCTGGAAGGCGACGGTGCCCGCTCCCGATCGGAGGAAGTCGCCAAACAGCGATTCGAAGCAGATGGAAACGCGAACGGGCAGGCCGGCAACGGTCAACGGGGGCTGGGCCTCGTCGCCATGGGAAAAGATGGCGATGCCCTCGCGGTGCCTGGCCTCGATGAAGTCGGCCGGCAGGATGCCCGGCAGGTATTCGGTCAGCGGCACCAGCCGCGCCTTCCGATATTCCTCGAAGCGGCTGCCAAGCAATATCACTGCGTTGAAATTCTGCGCGGTTTCGCCACGGCCGATTCGACTCAGCGTTCCCGTCAGCAGGTCGACCTTCGCTGCGGCCAGTTCAGTCGACAGCGCCTGCAGTTGCGGTTCGACCCGCTGGTATTGCGCGGGGATCGCCGTCTCGGGCCAGACCACGATTTGCGGCCGCTGCTTCGCGATGATGTCGCGGGTCTGGGCCGTGTATTCGTTGATGGTCGGAAGCAGCTGGCCCGGCAGCCATTTGATCTTGGATGAATAGTTGCCCTGCACGATCGCGACCGAAACCGGATCGCCATCGGTGCGGGTCCACTGCACATGGCCCAAGGCCTGGCTGCCCGCAAGCACGACCACTGCCGCCGCCGCGGGTTGCCAGCGCTTCTCCGCAGCGGACTCGACGGTCAGCGCAAGCAGCCCGCCCAGCAGCATCGTTATCCCTGATACGCCGTAAACGCCGACGACGGGAAGCCAATGCCCGAGGCTTGAATCCACCTGGCCGTAACCTACTGCCAGCCACGGGAATTGAGTCCAGGCCCGGGCCAGCTCCATCAGGATCCAGGCGCACGGCACAAGCGCCAGGTAGTGCATGGCCGGTCGCGTGGGCCGCAGGCGTGCCACCGCCATGCCCGCTACCGCCACCAGCGACGACTGCACGCCGATATTGAACAGGGCTGCCGCCAGGACGATGGATTGGTCGTATCCGTCGTACTTGATGAGTGCGGTGTAAAGCCAGCCGCAGCCAAGTCCGAAATCGACGGCGCCAAAGGCAAGGCCGGTGATGGCGTTCTGCAGGAGGGTTCCGCGCCGCCACAGCGCAGCCAGGATCGCCAGCCCCAGCCAACTGGCCGGATAGGCGCCGATGGGCGCGTGGCTGGCGAATTGCAGCGCGCCGGCGAGCAGGGCCCATGCGATGGGGATCAGTGGCTGCCTTGTGCGTGACATGCGTTTCCTCTGCGCATAAAAAACGGGGCGGCCCCGAGAGGCCGCCCCGTGAGTCTAACCAGTATCAGTTTGCGTTACGCAGCGCGAAGCTCTTGGCGTCATGCTGGGCGAGGCGACCAACCGCGCGTACCTGCTGGTACGGGCTCTTGGTCATTTCGCTGATCAGCTTGTTCGCCTGGGCGTTCTTGAACTGCAACTGCGCCGCATGCATCCAGACTGCCTTGGCAACGTAGGCTGCCACTTCAGGGTCACGCGTTGCCTGTGCGTCCTTGTAGGCTCCCAGCAAGGCCTGCGTGGCGATGCTTTGCTTGATGGAGACCAGTTCGTCCACGGCAATGCGCTTGAGGTCGAGCGAAGCGTCCGACTTCAGGACCTCGGATGCGCGGATCGCACGGTCCTGGTCATAGCGGGCCTGCTCGAGACGGCCTTCATTGGCGCTGCCCTGCTGGTAGGAATACTGCATCTCCTGCACGGCATACACCTTCGACAATGGACTCTTGTCCTTTGCCGAGGCCACGCTGCCGATCGCCGCGAGGCTGGCTGCGAGTCCGATCAACTTGATCATCTTGTTCATTTGTATCTCCGATTGTTTACCAGTGGATTTCGCTGCGGATCAGGGCGTGTACTGGGCCGTGAGTCGGGCGTTCCAGATGAAGCTGTTGCCGCCCACGCCAGCAATCTTGGTCTGCGGGGTGGTTGCATAACCGGTAAGGCGATACGTGACGTTGGTGCCGCCCGTGCAGGAGTCGGAGCGCTGCACGAACAGGAAGTCGCGGTTGGCGTCGCCGTTGAAACCACTGAGCGCGGAGGACTGCACGACGTTCGAGTTGTCGCTGGCGGTCGAATCCTTGCTGATGCTGTAAGCCAGGCCGATGAACGCGCTGCCGGCATTACCCACTGCCGCCGACTCGCCGCTGCCGCTGACCACCACCGTGCCGGACTTCGGGCACGCGAACACGAGCGTGGCCAGAGTGGTCGGGGAGCCGTTGGTGGCGCTGGTGACATAGGTCGTGCCAGCAGCCAGGGCCGAAGCGCTGACCGGCATGTCGGGGATGGTGGTCTTGGACTCGAATTCGCGCTGCATGCGCATGGCATCGGCAAACATGCGGGACGTGCTGGCGGCCGACGCGTTGGTCAGGATCACGCGGAAGCAGGACGTGGTGCTGGGCAGTGCGATGGAACCCAGGACCAGCCAATTGCCGTCCCGATCATCCTGGCTGACGCCGGTGAAGGTGCCGATGGCGTTCCAGGTGCCATCGCAGAAGAGCGGGGCGCTGTTCTGCTGGACGGTATAGGTCAGGCCGGTCGCGTTACCCACGGAGTCATCGGGAATGAAGGCTTCAACGGTGTAGTTGCCACCGGCGCCGGTGGAGATATTTCCGAAGTTCCAGGTCGCGCTGGCGACGCCGCCTACGGCAGCATTGACGTAGTGAGAGCATTCGCCGATGGGCGGGCCATTCAGGACGCCTGCCACGGTATTGTCGAAACAGCTCAGGCTCAGGCCCGATGAGGTGAAGCCAGCATCTTCGTCATCGATCAGCACGAACTTGGTGCCCGAGGCGGATGCCGAGTTGGCCATCAACAGGCCGGTGACGATGATGGCGGAAAGGCCCGCGAGGAACCTCTTGAGACTTGATTTTTCTGTAGTGCGCTGCGATCGAGACATTGTGGTGATCCCCGTGGTGACATAAGGACGGCGGGTTTGCCGCACCTGTTGTAACGACAAAGAGATTGAACTCAGGCCAAGGAATGGTCAACTGGTTCACAATTCAGGCCGTTTGCCGGTATCCGTTCAGCCATTCGCCGGCCAAAACGACGGCTGTCCGGGCAGACAACAGGCCGCTTGCGCTTCGTTGGCGTCGTGCTGCGCTGCGCCATGGACAGGTCACGCCGGCAGGCGCGGACATCGATCGAAGCCCAGCCTGGGCAATCAGGCGTTTCGGTTGTGCGAGCGCATGGTGCGCTGCTTTTCGCGCTGCCAGTCCCGGTCTTTTTCGACGGCCCGCTTGTCGTGGTCCTTCTTGCCCTTGGCCAGCGCCAGTTCGAGCTTGACCTTGTTGCCGCTCCAGTACATGGCGGTCGGGATCAGGGTGTAGCCGTCGCGTTCGATCTTGCCGACCAGCTTGTCGATCTCGTGGCGATGCATCAGCAGCTTGCGCGTGCGCCGGTCATCGGCCACGACGTGGGTCGACGCGGAGATCAAGGGGGTGATCTGCGCACCAAACAGGAAGATCTCGCCATTCTTGACCAGCGCATAGCTCTCGCCGATGCCCAGCCTGCCGGCACGGATTGCCTTCAGTTCCCAGCCCTGGAGCGAAAGCCCGGCCTCGTAGCGGTCCTCCAGGTGGTATTCGTGGCGCGCGCTCCTGTTCAGCGCAATGGTCTTGCCCTGCGCGGACTTGGCACCTCCGCCTTTGGTATTCTTGGTTTCTTTATTCTTGGACATGGTCTTCCTTGCGGGCATTGTCGCCGATGTGCGGCCGCACGGGGAATCGGCGCCCAAACAGGAACATGGCAAGCATTCATCGCCACGCGCTGGTCAGGCACTCCGCCGCCCGAATGTTCGGGCTGGTGAACGACGTTGCGCGCTATTCGCAGCGCTTTGCGTGGTGCGAAAGTTCCCGCGTGCTGGAGCAATCCGACTCGCACATGCTGGCGCGCCTGGACCTCAGGGTGGCGGGCTTCGCGGTGGGCTTCACCACGCTAAACAGCCTGGAACCCCCGACCCGCATCAACCTGCAGTTGCAGGAAGGTCCCTTCAGCGAGTTCAAGGGCCAGTGGTTTTTCCACTCGCTGGCCGAAGACGCCTGCAAGGTCAGCCTGACCCTGGATTTCGAGGTGGCAAGCCGCCTGATCGGTTCGGCCATGGCAATCGGCTTCCAGGGACTGGCCGACAGGATGGTGGATGACTTCTGCCGCGAGGCCGATCGCAATGACGACTGAGGCTGACGCTGCGCCGCCGATCCACGTGCAGATCGTCCATGCGCTGCCGGCGTCCTGCTGGTCCATCAGCGTGGTACTTGGCCAGCCGGCGACCGTTGCCGACGCGCTGGCGTCGGCGGGGCCCGACATCGAGGCCGCGGGAATCACCGTGGATGCGGGGTGCCTGGCTGTGTTTGGAAAGATGGCCGAACCGCGTACCCGACTGCACGATGGCGACCGGATCGAACTGTTGCGGCCCTTGCTGGTAAGCCCCCGGGATGCGCGGACCAGCCGCGCCTCGGCGAGCCGAAAGCGCTAGAAAAATGCTGCTGCGGGGTCAACGACCCCGGGGCGAAATCAGCGGCCGTTCTTCTTGTCCTTGTCCTTGGGCAGGTTTACGAAGCCGAACTTGCGCATTTCCAACAACAGCGCGCCGTCCTGTTCAGGAAAATACTCGCCCTCCATCCGGGCCAGCGTGTCGCCTTCGAACCAGAGCGTCAGGTTCTTGACCTGGGTGTCGCCATGGTCGCGGCGTTCGGTGGCGACGTAGTCCCAGCGCGACTGGTGGAACGGGTCGGCCAGCGGTGGCGTGCCAAGCAGGGCCAGCACCTGGGCTTGCGTCATCCCGGGCTTGAGCTGCTCGACGTTGTTCTTTTCGAGGAGGTTTCCCTGGAACACCGGCTGGCGATAGATGAAGGAGCAGCCGGACACGAGTACGGCGGCGAGAAGCAGAACGAGGGCCTTGCGCATCGGGAGCGTGGTCACAGGAAGGGAGGCGAGCGATAATATACCAAGCACCGACCCGGGTCGGCCGAAATAGTTCACCAGCGGGTTCAATGGAGGGGTGGCACATGGAGTCGGAAGACCTGCGCAAGGTAGGCCTGAAGGTCACCCATCCCCGGACCCGTATCCTGGAATTGCTGGAGACCTCGGGCGTGCGGCACCTCAGCGCCGAGGACATCTACCGCAGGCTGATATCGAGCGGCGAGGACATCGGCCTGGCCACTGTCTATCGCGTGTTGACCCAGTTCGAGTCCGCGGGGCTGGTGCTGAAGCACAATTTCGAGGGCGGCACGGCCGTCTACGAGCTCGACCACGGCCAGCATCACGACCACATGGTGGACCTGGAATCGGGCAAGGTGATCGAGTTCACCAGCCCGGAGATCGAGTTGCTGCAGAAGCAGATTGCCGACCGCCACGGTTACGTGATCGAGGAACACAGCCTCGTGTTGTACGTGCGGCCGAAGCCCAAGCAGCCGGGCTGAACCGGAACTCAGCGCGGGCGCGCGCCCGAGAGCATGCGCCTGGCGTTGGCCCGATCCGGGCGAGTTCCTCGACCCGGTCGGGCTCGGACAGGCTGATGACCGCGCTGTGCGTCTGGCTGCCGCTGACGGCCTTGCTGACCCGGAAATGGTGGTGCCCCTGCGCGGCGACCTGGGGCAGGTGGGTGACACAAAGCACCTGCCGCTGCATGCCCAACGCGCGAAGTTTCTGACCCACGACCTCGGCGACGGCGCCGCCGATGCCACTGTCGACTTCGTCGAAGACCATGGTCGGCACCGAGTCGAGCCCGAGCGCGGCAACTTCTATCGCCAGGCTGATGCGCGCGAGTTCGCCGCCCGAGGCGACCTTGCGCAGGGCGCGCGGCGGCTGCCCGGGGTTGGCCGAGACCAGGAACTCGCAGCGCTCGGCGCCGGCAGGATGGGGCTTGTCGCTTTCATTGGGCGAAAGCTCGACGTTGAAGACGCCCCCCGCCATGCCGAGTTCGGACATCAGTGCGCTGACGGCGCCCGAGAGGCGATCCGCAGCCTGTTGTCGTGACTGGCTGAGCTGCGCGGCTGATCGCTCCCACGCGGCCGCGACGTCGTTCCTTTCCCTGGCAAGTTGCTCGGTGCGGGCGCCCAGCCCCCGCAATGCCTCGAGTTCGGCCACCAGGCGATCGTGCACCGCACCCAACTCGGGAAGCGGCGCCTTGTGCTTGCGGGAGAGCTCGTGCAGGCGGGTCAGCCTGGCTTCCAGGTCCTGCAGGTGGCCCGGGTCGAGTTCGAGTTCGTCGCGCCAGCGTTCCAGCAGGCTTGCCGCCTCGTCCAACTGGATGCGGGCGGAATCCACCAGCGATGCAACTTCAGCCAGGCGCGGCTCGTGTTCGATTTGGCGGGCGACTTCGGCGTTGATCTGGCGCAGGTTCCTCGCCACGCCGACGCCGTCCTCGCCCGACAGCCTGGCCAGTGCGGCATCGTAGGCATCGAGCAGGCCGGCGGCGTGGGTCTGGCGGCGATGCGAGGCCAGCAGTGATTCGATGCCGGCGGGATCGAGCGATTCGCGCGCGAGTTCCGCGGCCTGGTGTTGCAGATAGTCGATGCGGTCGTCCACGGTGCCGGCCCGCGCATGTTCTGCCAGTTCGCGATCCAGCGATGCCCACGTCCTTGCCAGGTCGCGAACCTGGCCCAGCAGCGGGTCGTGCTGGCCGAAGGCATCCACCAGGGCCAATTGATGAGTTCGTTCCAGCAGTGCCTGGTGCTCGTGCTGGCCGTGGATTTCGACCAGCATCGATCCCAACTCGGCCAGTTGGGCCAAGGTGGCGGGGCGACCGTTGATCCAGGCGCGGGAACCGCCGTCCGCGCGGATCACCCGCCGCAATTGGCAGGTCTCGCCGTCGTCGAGTTCATTCCCGCGCAGCCAGTCGGCGGCCTGGGGCGAGTCGTGCAGGTGGAATTCAGCGGCCAGTTCGGCCCGTTCGGCGCCATGCCGGACCACGCCCGTGTCGGCGCGCGCGCCGGTGAGCGACAGCAGGGCGCCGACCAGCAGGGACTTTCCGGCGCCGGTCTCGCCCGACACGACGGTCAGTCCGCCCTCGAAGGCGAGTTCGGCAGCGCTGACGACGGCGAAGTCGCGGAGGGTGAGGTGGCGAAGCATGCGTGTGATTTTGCCTGAAACCGGACCGGATTCGTTCAGCCGATTTCGCCGGATGCTGTCGGAAATGATGGTACGACTACCGATTCGAGCTTGCGCAGCGGGGCCGACGGCCTTATCTATGTAGCCATGAGCAACAACCTCGACCTCCGCTCACGCAGCCTGCTGCGCACGCTGATCGCGCAGCACATCCGCGACGGCGAGCCCGTCGGAAGCCGCACGCTTGCGCGGCAGTCCGGACTGGACGTCAGCCCTGCGACCATCCGCAACATCATGGCCGACCTCGAGGAAATCGGGCTGCTGTCGGCCCCGCATACCTCAGCCGGCCGGATCCCGACCGCCCAGGGCTATCGGGTCTTCGTCGATTCCCTCCTGCAGATGCAGCCGCTGCCGGAACCCGAGATCGCGTTGCTGCGCAGCCAGATGGCCCCGGGTTCAGGCACGCAGGCGCTGCTGTCGAACGCCTCCGAGCTCCTGTCGGCCATGAGCCAGTTCGTCGGCGTGGTGACGGTGCCTCAGCGGGCGCAATTCGCGTTCCGGATGATCGATTTCGTGCCGATCGAGGGAAACCGGCTGCTGGTCATCCTGGTGTTCACCGACAACGAGGTGCAGAACCGGATCATCACCACCCGCCGGTCCTATTCGGCGAGCGAACTCGAGCAGACCGCCAATTACCTGAATACCCATTTCGCGGGCCGTCCGTTGTCCGATATCCGGACCAGCCTGGTCCGCGAACTGAGGGACACCCGCTCGGAAATGGAACGGGTGCTGACCGCCGCCGTCGATATATCCGAGCAGGCGCTGGACGCCGACAGCGAGGACATGGTGCTGAGCGGCCAGACCCGACTGATGGGCCTGCAGGGCATGTCGGACATGGACCGGCTGCGTGAGCTGTTCGAGGCCTTCTCGCGCAAGCGCGAGATACTGGCGCTGCTGGAACGCTGCACGCAGGCGCCGGGCGTTCGCGTCTTCATCGGCAAGGAAAGCGGCCTGGCGCCGCTGGACGGCTACACCCTGATCACCGCGCCCTACGCCAGCCATGGCAAAACCCTGGGCGTGCTGGGCGTTATCGGTCCGACCCGGATGGCCTACGACCGGGTCATTCCCATCGTCCAGACGACGGCCAACTTGTTGGGCGAGGCCTTGAATCCCGAGGCCCCGGCCCCATAAGGGCGGCAGGCCCCGCGTCAGGGGCGGAAAGGGAACCCAAGCATGCAGCATGAAATTCCGGCGTCCGGAACGGACGAGTGGGCCGCGTCGGCCCCCGCCAACGAAGTCGAAGCCCTGCTGGGCGAAGTGGACCAGCTGCGTGCCACCGTGGTCGCGTTGAAGGACGAGACCCTGCGTGAGCGCGCCGAGTTGGACAACCAGCGCAAGCGGCTGGCCCGCGATGTGGACATGGCGCGCAAGTTCGCCAATGAACGCCTGCTGTCCGAACTGCTGCCCGTGCTCGACAGCCTCGATGCCGGACTGGCGACCACCGGCGACGGTGCCAGCGCCCTGCGCGCCGGCCTCGAACTGACCCTGAAGCAATTGCTGAAAGTCGCCGGCGACAACGGCCTGGCCGTGGTCAACCCGATCGGCGAAGTCTTCAACCCCGACCTGCACCAGGCCATCAGCCAGGCCGATGCCGCCGGCGCCGAACCCGGCACCGTGCTGCAGGTATTCCAGAAGGGCTACCTGTTGAACGACCGGCTGCTGCGTCCGGCCCTCGTGGTCGTGGCCCGACACGACGATTGAAACAATTTGCGCGATCCGGATCTTGAAAAGCGCGTGAAGACCTCCAGATAAGGCACAGGCATTTATTCGCGGACCGGCACCACCGGCCGCCAGCAAAAAAGGAAACGACACATGGGCAAGATCATCGGCATCGACCTGGGTACCACCAACAGCTGCGTGGCAGTGATGGAAGGCGGCAACGCCAAGGTCATCGAAAACTCCGAGGGCGATCGCACCACGCCGTCCATCGTCGCCTTCACCAAGGACGGCGAAGTGATCGTGGGCGCGTCGGCCAAGCGCCAGGGCGTGACCAATCCGAAGAACACCTTCTACGCCGTGAAGCGCCTCATCGGCCGCAAGTTCACCGACGCGGAAGTCAAGAAGGACCTCGACCTGGTCCCGTACGGCATCACCGCGCACGACAATGGCGACGCCTGGGTGCAGACCAGCGACAGCCGCAAGATGGCGCCGCAGGAAATTTCCGCGCGCGTGCTCGAGAAGATGAAGAAGACCGCCGAAGCCTACCTGGGCGAGACGGTTACCGAGGCGGTCATCACCGTGCCGGCCTACTTCAACGACAGCCAGCGCCAGGCGACCAAGGACGCGGGCCGCATCGCCGGTCTTGACGTCAAGCGCATCATCAACGAGCCGACCGCGGCCGCGCTGGCCTATGGCATGGACAAGAAGGGCGGCGACCGCAAGATTGCCGTGTATGACCTCGGCGGCGGCACCTTCGACGTGTCCATCATCGAGATCGCGACCATCGACGGCGAAAGCCAGTTCGAAGTGCTCGCCACCAATGGCGACACCTTCCTGGGCGGCGAAGATTTCGACAAGCGCGTCATCGACTTCCTGGTGGAAGAATTCCAGAAAGAGCAGGGCATTGACCTGCGCAAGGATCCGTTGGCCCTGCAGCGTCTTAAGGATGCCGCCGAGCGCGCCAAGATCGAGCTCTCGAGCTCGCAGCAGACCGACGTCAACCTGCCGTACGTAACCGCCGATGCCTCGGGCCCGAAGCACCTCAGCATCAAGCTGACCCGTGCCAAGCTCGAGTCGCTGGTCGAGGAGCTGATCAAGAAGACGATCGAGCCCTGCCGCACCGCCATGAAGGATGCAGGCGTCAGCAACTCCGACATCAGCGACGTGATCCTGGTCGGTGGCCAGACCCGCATGCCGCGGGTGAAGGCAGCTGTTACCGAATTCTTCGGCAAGGAACCGCGCCAGGACGTCAACCCGGATGAAGCCGTCGCCATCGGCGCCGCGATCCAGGGCGGCGTGCTCGCCGGCACCGTCAAGGACGTGCTGCTGCTCGACGTGACCCCGCTGTCGCTGGGCATCGAAACCCTGGGCGGTGTGTTCACCAAGATCATCGAAAAGAACACGACGATTCCGACCAAGGCCTCGCAGACCTTCTCGACCGCCGAAGACAACCAGAGCGCGGTTACCGTGCATGTGTTGCAGGGCGAGCGCGAGCAGGCCCGCTACAACAAGTCGCTGGCCAAGTTCGACCTGACTGGCATCGATTCCGCGCCGCGCGGCATGCCGCAGGTGGAAGTGGCGTTCGACATCGACGCCAACGGCATCCTGCACGTAACGGCCAAGGACAAGAAGACCGGCAAGGAACAGCGGATCGAGATCAAGGCAGGTTCGGGCTTGAGCGAGGAAGAGATCCAGCAGATGGTCCGCGACGCCGAAGCCAATCGCGAGGAAGACAAGAAGTTCCACGAACTGGTGACCGCGCGCAACGCGGCCGACGGCCTGATCCACGCCACCCGCACCGCGATCAAGGAACATGGTTCCAAGATTCCGGGCGAGCAGCTGGGCGGCATCGAAACGGCATTGTCCGACCTCGAAACCGCCATGAAGGGCGACGACAAGGCGCAGATCGAAGCCAAGACCAACGCCTTGCAGCAGGTTGCGCAGTCGCTGTACGCGGCGGCTTCGGCCGGCCCGGAAGCGGGCGGCGACGACGCTGGCCAGGGTGGCTCGAAGGCCCAGGCCGAAGACGTGGTCGATGCCGAATTCACGGAAGTGAAGGACGGCGACCAGAAGTAAGCTGCATCCCCCGGCCTTCGGGTCGGGGGAATGACTGCCCGCGTTGAACCGGCTTTCCGGTCTGCGCGGGCGGTTTGCTGTTTGGGCAAGTGCTTTGAATTGGGGTCGGAATGAGCAAGCGTGACTACTACGAAGTCCTGGGCGTATCGCGCACCGCGACCGAAGACGAACTGAAGAAGGCTTATCGTCGCCTGGCGATGAAGCATCATCCCGACCGCAATACGGCCGGCGACAAGGATTCCGAGGCTGCCTTCAAGGAAGCCAAGGAAGCCTATGAAGTGCTCAATGACGCCTCCAAGCGCCGCGCCTACGACCAGCACGGCCATGCCGCGTTTGAGCACGGCATGGGCGGTGGCGGTGGTGGTGGCCCCGGCTTCGGCAACGTCAACGATATTTTCGGCGACATTTTCGGCGACATCTTTGGCGGTGGTCGCCAGCAAGGCCCGCGCCGCGGCGCCGACCTGCGCTACGTGAT